>NZ_CP012917.1:65000-402500 GCF_001315015.1 Azospirillum brasilense
GCAGGAAGGCGGTGGCCCCGGCCCGGCCCGGCTCGACCCCGAACAGGCCGATGCGCGCCATGAAGCGGTAGCGGCGCAGCATCGCCGCGTCGATGGGGCCATAGCCCGGCCGGTCGCGGTAGCGGGTCGTCCCCAACACGATCAGCAGGGCGGGGTCCCACCAGGACGGGTGGTTCAGACAGACGATCACCGGCCGGTCCGCCGGCAGGTCCGGCCAGCCCGGCCGGGCCAGCCGCACCGCGTGGAAGTCGCGCCGCATCCGCCGCGCCATGACGGCGCCGAAGAAGCGGCAGAGCGCCGGCGAGCGCCGTGCGACCGGATCGTCCCTCAGCCCGTCATCCTCCATCCCTGGCCCCATATCCGGCCCGCCGCTCAGGCGACGGCGCGCAGGTCGCCGTCGCGCGCTCCGCTCCGGAGGTCCTGGTCCAGGCTGTCGGCGGCGATCCAGCCGGACATCAGCACCATCGGCATGCCCGGTCCCGGATGGGCGGCCCCGCCGGCCAGATACAGCCCCTCCACGTCGCGCGAGCGGTTGCCCGGCTTGAAGGCGCCCATGAAGCGGCCGTGGCTGGCCAGCCCGTAGATGGCACCGTTCAGCACGCGGTAGCGGTCGTGGATGTCCTGCGGGGTCAGGACGCGCTCGACGCGGATGCGGTCCTCCAGGTCGGTCATGCCGGCGGTGCGCTTCAGCTTGTCGAAGACGGTGCGGCGGTAGTCGGGCAGCATCCGAGACCAGTCGTGGTGCGGCCGCAGATAGGGGGTGTGGACCAGCACATAGAGCGCCTCGCCCCCCGGCGACGCGACGCCGGGCTCGGTGCGGGCGGGGGCGGCGATGTAGCAGGTCGGGTCGGGCGCCGGCTCGCCGCGGCGGTAGATCCAGTCGAACTCCTCCGCCGGGTCGCGGGAGAAGACGAAGTCGTGGTGCAGGAGATGGTCGTAGCCGCGGTCGAGCCCGAGATAGAAGACCACGCCCGAGCAGGCCGGCTCGTAGCGGCGGCGCTTGCGGAAGCGCTTGGCCGGGGCGCCGCCCACCAGCTCCTCGTAGGTGCGGACGGAATCCATGTTGGAGACCACCGCCGACACCGGAATGCGCTCCCCACTCTCGGTCTCGACGGCGGTGACGCGCTTGCCGGTCACCTCCAGCCGGCGCACGCCGGTGCCGGTGCGGATCTCGACGCCGAGGCGCCGGGCCACCCGCTCCAGCGCCAGCGGAACGGCGCGGGTGCCGCCCATCGGGTACCAGACGCCGTCGTTGGTCTGCATGTGGGCGATGGCGCAGAGCACCGCCGGGGAGCCGTAGGGCGACGAGCCGACATACTGGGTGAAATGGTCGAGCATCTGGGCGGCACGGGCGTCGGGGACGTGGCTGCGGATGGTGCCGGCCACCGTGCTGCCCATGCGCAGCGCCAGCACGTCGGACAGGGTGCTGGCGTTCATGCTGTCGCGGACCTTCAGGGTGTCGCCAAGGTCCTCCACCGACTTCCAGAAGAAGAAGCGTTCGGAGATGCCGTGCAGACGCTCCGACAAGGCCTGGAAGCGGCGGTAGCCCTCCCCGGCGCCGCGACCGGGAGTCAGCCGGTCGAGGTCCGCGGCCATCGCGCCGATGTTCTCCGACAGGTCGAGCACGGTGCCGTCGTCGAAGAAGCAGCGCCATTGCGGCTCCAGCCGGACCAGCTCCAGCTCGCGGTCGAGGTCGCAGCCGGCCTCCGCCAGGATGCGGCGCAGGACGCGCGGCACGGTCAGGATGGTCGGCCCCATGTCGAAGCGGAAGCCGCCCTCCTCCAGAACCGCCGCCTTGCCGCCGACCCAGCCGTTCTTCTCCAGAAGCACCACCTTGTGGCCGCGCGCCGCCAGAACCACCGCCGACGCCAGCCCGCCCAGGCCGCCGCCGATCACCGCGATCCGATCCGTCATGCCAGTCCCCCCGCTACGGCCCGCTTGGGCAGGCCGGACAGTCCCATGGTTTCGCTGCGCCAGGGCGTCGGCAGCCCCAGCTCCGAGGCCAGCAGCCGCGACGTGATGCGCGCGCCTTCGAAGATCACCGGCAGGCCGCTGCCGGGGTGGGTGCCGCCGCCCACCAGATAGACGCCGTCCAGATCCTCGAACCGGTTGTGCGGACGCAGGTGGAGCATCTGGTCCAGGCTGTGCGCGAGATTGAAGGTGGCGCCGCGGTGCACCGCGAACTGGCGGTCCCAGTCGGCCGGCGTCACCACGCGCTCCACCCGGATGCGGCGCTCCAGATCGGTCAGCCCGAAGCCGGCCAGCCGGTCGAGCACGAGGCGGCGGTAGCGCGGTGCCTCGGCCGCCCAGTCGATGTGGCCGCGCTGATGGCCGACCGGCACCAGGATGTAGAGGGTGCTGCCGCCGGGCGGGGCGAGATCCGGGTCGCTCACGCAGGCGTTCTGCACGTAGATCGACGGGCGGCGCGGCATCTCGCGGCCGTCCTCGATCTCGGCGAGGTTGCGGGCGTAATCCTCCGCCAGATAGACGGTGTGGTGGTCCAGCCCCTCCATCCGCCCCTCGATCCCGAGATAGAGCATGAAGGTGGAGCAGGAGAATTTCTTGGTGGCGATGCGGGCGTCGGTCCAGCGGCGACGCAGGTCGTCGGGCACCAGGGTCGTCATGGCGCGGGCGAAGTCGGCGTTGATGACCAGCGCGTCGGCCGGATACTCGCCGGCCTCCGTCCGCACCCCCACGGCGCGGCGGCCCTGGAAGCGGATGTGGCGCACCGTCTCGTTCAGCCGCACGGTGACGCCGAGGCTTTCGGCCACCCGCCGCATCGCCTCCATCACCGCCTCGGTGCCTCCGCGCGGGTGGAAGACGCCGTGCTCATGCTCCAGGAAGGACAGGATGGTGAACAGGCTGGGGCAGCGGAAGGGCGACATGCCCAGATACTTGCTCTGGAAGGAAAAGGCGAGGCGGACGCGCGGGTCCTCGAAGTAACGGGACAGGTCGCGGTCGACCGAACGCTGCGGCGCGAGGCGCCCCAGCGCCTTCAGCATCGGCAGCGAGGCCAGCGCCCAGGGGCTGGAGAAGTCGGTCTCCAGGATCGGGCGGAACAGCTCCATCTTCGCCCGGTTGTCGGCCAGGAAACGCGGCAGACCCTGAGCGTCGCGCGGGTTGAGGCGCGCGATCTCCGCCATCAGCGCCTTCATCTCGCCATGGACCCGCAGTTCCCCGCCGGCCTCGAAGACCAGCCGGTAGAGTGGGTCGAGGCGGATCAGATCGACCTCATCCGACAGGCGGCGCCCGCAGGCCTCGAAGATCTCCTCCAGGATGCGGGGGTAGAGGAAGAAGGTCGGACCGCTGTCGAAGCGGTACCCGTCGAGCGCGAAGCCGGCCGACCGGCCGCCGATGCGGTCCTGCCGTTCCAGCACGGTGACCTTCGCCCCGGTGAGCGCCAGGAGCATCGCGGATGCCAATCCACCCGGCCCAGCGCCAATGATCACGACTTGCCGTTCCATCCGCTTGCCAAACGCTCCCAAGCTGCCGACTTGTGTGAAGGCAGTTACGAACATGGACCGGGAATGGATCACAGCCACAAAGCCACCTCTCCAGGCGTAACCCCTTGGACAAGCGGGAGCGGCGATCCATTTTCCATTGCGCGCGCCGCGTGGGCGGGCGGCAATACAGGCGAAAGACTGTCGATCATCCGCAAAATCCGCCGCCGCATCGCGGCGGATGCGGAGGAGCTTGTGCGAACGCTGGCGACCCGCCCCGGACGCAGCGCGGCCGAGAGCCTGAGCGCGGAGGTCCTTCCGCTGGCCGAGGCCTGCCGCTTCCTGGAACGCGAGGCCGCCGGTCTGCTGGCGCCGCGGCGCCTGGGCGCGCGGGGCCGTCCGGTCTGGCTGTTCGGCGTCGCGGCGGAGGTGCGGCGGGAGCCGTTCGGCACCGTCCTGATCGTCGGCCCGTCCAACTACCCGCTGCTGCTGCCGGGGGTGCAGGCGCTTCAGGCGCTGACCGCCGGGAACGCGGTGCTGGTCAAGCCGGCGCCCGGCTGCTCCGCGCCGATGGAGCGGCTGGCCGACTGGCTGGCCGAGGCCGGTCTGCCGGACGGCCTGTTCCAGCTTCTGGACGAGTCCCCCGACGCGGTGTCCGACGCGATCGCCGCCGGCATCGACAAGCTGGTGCTGACCGGATCGGCCGGCACCGGCCGGGCGGTGGCCCGCCAGCTCGGCGAGGCGCTGGTGCCCTCCACCATGGAGCTGTCGGGCAACGATGCGGTCTTCGTCCTGCCAGGGGCCGACCTCGGCACGGTCGCCCGCGCGCTGGCCTTCGGCCTGCGCCTCAACGGCTCCGCCACCTGCATCGCGCCGCGCCGGGTCTTCGTACCGCGTGCCCTGGCGGCGGCGCTGGAGGACGCCATGACGCGCAGCGTGGCGGCGATCCCGCCGGCGGCGGTGCCCCTGCCGGTGCGGCGGCGCCTCGTCGGGCTGGTCCGCGCGGCGATGGCGGAGGGCGCCCGCCCGCTCGGCCCTCTGCCCGAGGATGCCGACCCGGCGATGGCGCCGCTGATCGTCGCCGACGCGCGGCCGGGCATGGCGCTGCTGCGCGAGGAGCTGTTCGCCCCCATCCTGTCGCTGGTGCCGGTCCGCGACATGGCGGAGGCGCTGGAGGCCGCCGCGCAGAGCCCCTACGCGCTCGGCGCCTCGGTCTTCGGGCCGGAGGCGGAAGCCTGCGCTCTGGCCGGGCGGCTGGACGCCGGGACGGTGACGGTCAACGACCTGATCGTGCCGACCGCCGACCCACGCCTGCCCTTCGGCGGGCGACGCGCCAGCGGCTGGGGCGTCACGCGCGGGGCCGAAGGGCTGCTGGAGATGACGCGGGTCAAGACCGTCTCGGTTCGGCGCGGCCGGCGGCTTCCCCACACCGACCCGCCGCGCGACGGCGACGCGGCGCTGATGCTGGCGGCGCTCCGCCTGCTCCACGGCGGTCCGGGTGCCCGCGCCGGGGCGGTCCGGACCCTGATCCAGGCCTTGCGCAACCGCCGGACCGACTGACCCGGAGACCACTGTGACGACTGCCCTGATTCTCGCCGTTCTGATCGGCGCCGTGTCCGGTTCGCGCACCCTGCTGGGGCCGGCGGCGGTCTCCTGGGCCGCCTATGGCGGCTGGCTCGACCTGTCGGGAAGCTGGCTGTTCTTCCTCGGCCACCCGGTCTCGCCCTGGGTCTTCACCGCGATGGCGGCGGGGGAGTTGGTCATGGACAAACTGCCGAGCACCCCCAGCCGCAAACGCCCCTTCCCCTTCGCCAGCCGCATCGCCGGCGGCGCCATCGCGGGAGCGGCCATCGGCGCGAACGCGGGGGCCTGGGTTCCTGGATTGATTGCCGGCGGGCTGGGCGCGGTCGTCGGCACGCTCCTCGGTTATGCGGCGCGTCGGCGCATGGCCGCCGCCTTCGGCCGCGACCGGCCGGCGGCGCTGATCGAGGACGCCGTCGCGCTGACCGTCGCCCTGCTGGTCGTCGCCGCGGCATGAGCGGGCCACCCGGTCGCGTCGGCGATGGCGCCGCCGTCGAACCCGATGGCGATAGGGACCATGGAAAAGGGAAAAGCCAGCAACCCGTCAAGGTTGCTGGCCTTATGATGGTGGAGCCAAGGAGGATCGAACTCCTGACCTCTACAATGCCATTGTAGCGCTCTCCCAGCTGAGCTATGGCCCCACTATAATCTCATACCAACACAAGAAGTGTTGGTGCGCTTGGAGGGACTCGAACCCCCACGGCCTTTCAGCCACTAGGACCTGAACCTAGCGCGTCTACCAATTCCGCCACAAGCGCATCGTCTGCTCTTTGCCCCGCATCTCTTGGGGTGACGCGGGAGCGCTGATATAGCCGTGGCGATGGCGGGGCTCAAGCGAAATCGACATGGCCCCGTCACTTTTTTGCAAGACCGAGAGGGTTGGTGCAGTCACCCTACTCCGCCGCACCGGCATGGCGCATCCGGCCGGCGTTGGCGGCTCCCGCCTCGGTCCCCATCCCAGCCAGCATCTCCGCGGCGCCGCGGGCGATGTGCAGGGTGCGCTGCGGCAGCGGGAAGTCGATTCCCAATTCGATGAAGCGCGCCTTCATGCGGCCGTTGAACTCCCGCCCGACGTTCCACTGCTGGATGGGCAGCGTCTTGATCCGCGCTTTGATGACCGCCGCGGACTCCTGGAAGGAATCGACGCCCAGCACCTCCAGCGGCTCCAGGATCAGCGGCGCGAAGCGCGGGTCCTTGCGCAGCTCGTCGCCGATGCCGTGCAGCACGGAAACCACGCGGTCGGCGTTCTCGTGATAGGGAATCGCCACGTCGAACACGTAGTAGCTGAAGTCCTTCGTCATGTTCGACACGCTGGTGACCGCGCTGAAAGGGATGGTGTGCACCGTCCCGTCGAAGTCGCGCAGGCGGATGGTGCGGATGTTCATCCCCTCCACCAGACCGCCCTTGCCGCCGACATTGACGACATCGCCGACCGAGATGGTGTCCTCGAACAGGATGAACAGGCCGGTGATGACGTCCTTGACCAGCGTCTGCGCGCCGAAGCCGACGGCAAGGCCGACCACGCCGGCACCGGCCAGCAGCGGCCCGATGTTCAGCCCCAACTCCGACAGGGTGATCAGGGTAACCAGCGTCAGCAGGACCACCAGCAGGGCGCTGCGCAGCAGCGGCAGCAGGGTGCGCACCCGCGCGCTGCGCTGGATGGCCCGCCCGTTGCGGTCCGTCGTCGCCAGATGGCGCTCGATCAGCCCGTTCGTCACCTCCCACACGGCGAGCGCGATGGCTCCGACCAGCAGGAGCGACAGGCCCGACGCCACGATGCGCAGGCCGATGGCCGTCTGCAGCCAGCCCCAGACATCCAGCCCCCAGGCGTTCAGCACCACCAGCCCGCCCAGAACGGCCACCGCCGCGTGCAGCAGCCGCGCGGTGGGAGCAACGTAGCGGCGCAGCCGCCCCGCCGCCCAGGCCGAGTGACCCCGCCGGCGGTCCATGCGCTCCAGGATCGCCGCGGCGGCGCGGGTGATCCCCCGCCCGATCAGCCGCGCGACCCCGGCGACCACCAGCGTCACCGCCGTCGCCTGCACCACGAACAGCAGCCCGCCGCTGATCTCCAGCGCCCAGATGCCGAACAGGACGATGATGTAGAGGATGGCGATGGCGTGCCAGACATCGGCCACACGGCGGCCGGCGGCGCGCAGCATCCGCCCCGCCCCGGCGGCCCGCCGTCCGGGCGGAACCGGCGACACCACGTCGGACAGCGGCTGCGCCGCCGCGATGCCGCCGCGCAGGCGTGCGGCCACGGCCTCCCGGCTCTGCAGCACCAGCACCGCCAGCATGACGGCGACAACCAGACCGACCAGGGTCACCAGCGCGCTGTAGCTCTGCGCCGGCAGGCCGAGCCGCCGCGCCGCCTCGGCCAGGAACATGCCGTAGAGCGTGGTGATGGCGATGGTCCGGCACCAGCGCAGCAGCCGCAGGGCCGAGCCGTCGCTCATCGGGATCAGCCGCAGGTTGGGCGAGGCCGGAGCCAGCAGCGCCCGGACGACCAGCAGGACGATCTGCACGAAGATGCTGGCGTTGAGGAAGGTAACGCCCAGGACCCGCACCACCGGCGGCAGGTCGAACAGCGCCAGCACGCCGAAACCCGCGGCGGCGAAGGCGACGATGGGCGCCAGATCAAACAGCAATCTCACCAGCAGCAGCGGCACCTTGGCGAGTGTGGAATGGATGGGCCGTGCCGCCAGCATCGCACGCGGGCGCCGCAGCGTGCGGATGGCGATCAGCCGCGCACCCTGCCCGACCACCACCACCAGCACCAATTCGGCGGCCAGCCAACCCCAGGCAGCGCGCTGCGCCGGGTCGGAGACCTGCCGCTCCAGCCAGTGCAGCCCCTGCGGCGCGTTCAGCAGAGCGTCACCGGCCAGCGCAGCCTCCTGCCCCAACCCGTCGAGCCGGTTTGACAGCAGAGTGAGCAGGCGGGTGCCGATCCCGTCCGGCTCCGTCGGTGCGGCGGCGGCCTCCGCCTGTTCCAGGGCGCGGAGTTGGCCAAGCAAGGCGGCGCGGCGCTCCGGGTCCTCCAGCGTCTGGCGCAGGCGGGCGATCTCCTCCGGATTGGGAGCCGCCTCGGTCTGGGCCGGCGGGGCGGGCGCCGGGATCTGCGCCGACGCCGGGGCCGCAATTCCCCCAAGCGCAACGGTCAGCAGGAGAAGGAGGGCGGAAAGGCGGCGCAAGGCGCGGAAGCGGGTGGCGGAAAGCCGTGGGGCACGGTCGTCGGAAGTCATCGTCCTCTGGTGGTTCCGGTTTTCGGGAAAGACCTTTGGAGCGGTCCGGTTCACGGGTCCAATCCAGGCCAACAGCGCCAAGCACGTTTTGTCTTGCAACGCAGCAACCGCGACATTTTGTCCGGCGGACCGCCCGACCCGCCGTCCGCTCTTGCATGTTCATCTGATATATTAGTATATATATTACCGCATGCCGAAAGCGCCCGCGCCCTGCCGCGGCGGGCCGCCCGATCCGGCGCCCACTTTCCAACCGGCCCTGGCCGGCGCCGCCCCCGACCCCATCCGGGGCCGCGAACACCAGCGGAGAACAGCATGTCCGTGAAGGTAGCGATCAACGGTTTTGGCCGCATCGGCCGTCTGGTTCTGCGGGCCATCTACGAGAGCGGCCGCAACGACGTTGAGGTCGTGGCGATCAACGACCTGGCCGACCTCAAGGCCAACGCCCACCTGCTGAAGTACGACAGCGTCCACGGCCGTTTCCCCGGCACCATCGAGACCCGTCCCAACGAAGGCGGGGGCGGCGAGCTGATCGTCAACGGCCACTCGATCAAGGTCGTGCAGGAGCGTGACCCGGCCAAGCTGCCGTGGAAGGATCTGGGCATCCAGATCGCCATGGAATGCTCGGGCATCTTCACCAAGCGCGCCGACGCCGCCAAGCATCTGGAAGCGGGTGCGGAGAAGGTGCTGATCTCCGCCCCGGCCACCGACGAGGACATCACGGTGGTCTACGGCGTCAACCACGACCAGCTCAAGGCCGATCACCGCATCGTCTCGAACGCCTCGTGCACGACGAACTGCCTGGCCCCGGTGGCCTTCGTTCTGAACAACCTGATCGGCATCGAGAAGGGCTTCATGACGACGATCCACTCCTATACGGGGGATCAGCGCATCGTCGACACCAACCACAAGGACCTGCACCGCGCCCGCGCCGCGGCGCTCAACATGATCCCGACCTCGACCGGGGCGGCCAAGGCCGTGGGCAAGGTGCTGCCGGAACTGAAGGGCAAGCTGGACGGCACCGCCATGCGCGTGCCGACGCCCAACGTCTCGGTCGTCGATTTCAAGTTCACCGCCAAGCGCGCCACCTCGGTGGAGGAGATCACCAAGGCGATTTCCGAGGCCGCCAACGGCCCGCTCAAGGGCATCCTGGGCGCCTACACCGAGGATCTCGTCTCCACCGACTTCAACCACGACCCGCACAGCTCGATCTTCGCGCTGAACGAGACCAAGGTCATCGACGGCAACTTCGTCCGCATCATGACCTGGTACGACAACGAGTGGGGCTTCTCCAACCGCATGAGCGACACCGCCGTCGCCATGGCCAACGCCAAGTAAAGGCCCATCGGCAACATTCCCCTGCGGAAGCTGAGGCACGCTATCATGCATGAACCGAGCCCGTCGCCATGACGGCGTGACGCAACCCGCCAGCGGGAACCATGCTCCCGCTGGCGGCGGTTCAATACGGATTGCAATCCACTTTAACCCGACCAATCCGCGCTGAGAGCCTCTTCCTCCAAGTCCAGCCAGGCCCCGGCCAGCGGCCCCACCGTCAGGTCGCCGCCCAGGCCCGCGTCGCCCATGGCACCGGCGAATCCATCCTGCATGTCGGCAAGCGCCGCGGATGACAGGCCACCGCCGGTCTGCAGCGTCACATCGAAGCGCCGCCCCTCCCCCGCCGCGACGAGCTGCACCGCCCCCAGCGCCGGCAGCCGCATCTGCAGGACCAGCGCGCTTCCCGTCTGAAGGTCCGCCCCGTCGGAGATGGCGCAGAGCAGGCCTCGGCAGCCGCCCGCCGCCGTGCCGTCCATCACCGGGATGCTCATCACCCGCCACTCCCGCCCGTCGGCGGTGCGGCGGTGGCGCGGCGCCAGCGCCAGATCGAGATCGTCCAGCAGCGCACCGCCGTCGAGCCGCTCCAACAGCCGGCAGCGCTTCGGCCCCAGCCACGCCCGCGCGCCGTTGGCGGTCGCCGCCAGGAAGAAGGCCAAACCGAGGCCGAAGGTGGAATCGCAGCGCGGCAGTCCGCCGCGCAGCTCCTGCGCCGCCCGCGGGTCCAGCGCCTCCACCACCGCCAGCAGATGGCCGACCTCGGCGACCGCATCCGGCATCAGCATACCCATCAGTAAACGACGGCCATCAGTAGACGACGGCGTCCGCTTCGTCCGATTGCGGAAGAACGATCGCCCCGTCGTCGGCCATGGCCTTGGCGACCTGCACGATCTCCGCCTGCGCCTCGTTGACGTCGCGCATGCGCACCGGCCCCATGTTCTCGATCTCGTCCTGGAGGATCATGCGGGCGCGCTCGGACAGGACGGACAGGAAATGGTCGCGCTGCAGCGCCTCCGCCCCCTTCAGCGCGATGGCGAGCTGGCCGGTGTCGCAGCGCCGGATCACCGCCTGGAGCGACACGCGGTCGAGCCGCAGCAGGTCCTCGAAGGTGAACATGAGCTGGCGGATGCGGTGGGTCGAATCCGGCATCACGGCGTCCAGGTCGGTGAAGATGTCCGCCATGGTGTCGCGGTCGATGCGGTTGAAGATGTCGGCCATCCGCTCGTGCGTGTCGGCGCCGTGGGTGCGCGCGTAGTTCGCCATGAACTCGTTGTGCAGGATGGATTCGATGTCCAGCAGCACCTCGCGCTGCACGGATTCGATCTGGATCATCCGCTCGATCACCTCCAGCCGCAGCGCCGGGGCGAGCAGCGGCAGCACCTTGGCGGCGTGGTCGCTGCGCATGCGCGACAGGATGACCGCCGCCGTCTGCGGATACTCGCCCGCCAGATAGGTGGCGAGCACGCCCTCGTTCACGTTGGACATCTTCTCCCACATGGTGCGGCCGGCCGGGCCGCGGATCTCCCCCATGATTTCCGACACGCGGTCGTCGGGCAGGAAGCGGGAGAGCATGCGCTCCGTGCTGTCGTAGGAGCCGACGACCGAGCCGGTGTTGGCGAAGCGCTCCGTGAAGCTGCGCAGCAGCGCCTCGACGAGGTTGGAGGTGACGTTGCCGAGGCTGGCCATGGCGCGGCTGACCATGCGGATCTCGTCGTCGTCGAGCTTCTCCATCAGGCGGGAGCCGCGTTCCTCGCCCAGCGCCAGGAAGATCACCGCGGTCCTCTCCGACCCGCTCAGGCTCTTGAAATTGTCTCGGATCTTGATCGGCATGCCCATGCTGGCACCTCAGAAGAAGCGGTCGGCGGTCAGGGTGGAGTGGTCGGAGTCGTCGTCCCGCTCCAGGGGGCGGTCGCCCTGCAGGCGGTCGTGACGGAAGGCGTTCGCCAGGACGCTGCCGGCGACCAGCACCATGCGGTGCGGCACCAGCGGGTTGGGATCGAGCGCGTTCAGAAGGGTAATGACGGCCGTCTCGTCGTCCACCGTGACGCCCCGCCGTCTGGCGAAGGCGGTCACGCTGTCGGCCATCCCCGACGCCCCGGCGGGGGGGGCGGCGGGCGGCGCCGACAGACCGGCGGAGGGAGCGGCGGGCAGCAGCCGGGGCTCGGTCATCGCGTCAGGTTCCCCCATAGGAGCGGATCAGGCTGTTGGCGATCAGGAACCAGCCGTCGGTCAGCACGAAGAAGATGATCTTGAAGGGCAGCGCGATCATCACCGGCGGCAGCATCATCATGCCCATCGCCATCAGCACCGCCGCCACCACCATGTCGATCACCAGGAAGGGCAGGAAGATCAGGAACCCGATCTCGAAGGCGCGGCGCAGCTCTGACAGCAGGAAGGCCGGGACCAGCACGCGCAGGTCGGCGGTGGCCGCCGTCTTCGGCTGCTCGGCCTCCGGCTTGCCGGAGAAGCCGGCGAAGGCCGACAGGTCCTTGTCCCGCACCTGGGAGGCCATGAAGTTGCGGAAGGGCTCGACCATCCGCTCCAGCCCCTGCTCCTGGGTCACCTGCTCGTTCAGCATCGGGCGCAGCCCGTCCTGCCACGCCGTGTCGAAGACCGGCCCCATGATGTGGAAGGTCAGGAACATGGCGAGGCTGATCAGCACCATGTTCGGCGGCGACTGCTGAAGCCCGAGCGCGGAGCGCAGCAGCGACAGCACGACGATGATCCGGGTGAAGGAGGTCGCCATGACCAGCAGGCCCGGCGCCACGCTGAGCACCGTCAGCAGGACGATGCCCTGGATGACGCGCCCGGACAGCGACCCGCTCTCCCCCGTGGCGCTGCCGAGCGCACTGCCGATGGAGGACAGATCCAGCCCGCCGCTCTGCGCCCAGGCCGCCGCGGGAAGCAGCGCGGCGAGCACCAGGGCAAGGGCGGGCGGAAGCAGGCGTCGGATCATGGTTGGAACCCGGTGGATACGGTGCCGAGGGGTGTCAATCGATGGCCAGATCGGTGCGCACGATCTCGGTCAGCGTCACGCCGAGCCGCTGATCCTCGACGATCACCACCTCGCCGCGGGCGACCAGACGGTGGTTCACCAGAACCTCCACCGGCTCGTCCACCTTGCGCTCCAGCTCCACCACGGCGCCGCGGCCGAGCTTCAGGAGCTGCGCCACCAGCATGCTGGTGCGGCCGAGCACCACCTGAACGTCCACCGGGACGTTGTAGATGGCGTTCATCGAGCCGCCCGCGATTGCCGCGGCAGGGATGCCGGCGGCGTCCTTCTCGGCGGGCTTGGCGTCATCTTCCAGGACGTCGAGGTTCAGTGGGGCCATGATGCGGTGCTTTCCGTGTCGGTGAAGAGGTCATGTTCGGTGGACAGGGCGGCCAGCGCGCGGTCGCACAGGCCGTCGACGGCGCGCTCCACCGCGGCGGGGTCGTAGCGCAGGCCCCCGGCTTCCCAGGCGGCGTCGAGCCCGCCGGGCGGCAGGGACGGGTCGGCGACGATCTCCAGCGCGCCCTTGAAACCAAGCGACTCCGGGTCGGCCAGCCGGCCGCGGACGGGCTCCGCCAGAGCGGGATGGACGCGCAGCCGCAGCCGCGGCGACCCGCCGGCCAGACGCAGTGCGTCGGTGGCGAGCCGTTCGGTCTCCGCCGCCCCGATCCGCTCCAGCAGCGCCGGAGCGAGGCGGCGGACGAGCGCCAGCATCACCGCCGACCCTTGCGCCTCCACCCCGCGCAACGCGTCGGCAAAGCGGTCGTCCAGCGCGGCCAACCGCTCGTCGAGGTGGGAAAGCGCCTGCGCCAGAACGGCGTCGGTGCGGGCCGCGGCCTCCGCTGCCCCCTCGCGCCGGCCCTGCTCCACGCCCTCGGCGAAGGCGCGGACTTCGGCGCCGTAGACGGCGGCTTGGAGGTGGCGTTCGGAATGGACGATTTCGTCGAGCGGGTCGATGGGGTCCGGCTCGGGAGGGACGCCGAACTCCGCCGCCGCCTGCGCCGCGGCCTGGGCCGTGCTGTCGAAGCGCAGGTCGAAGCGGTAGCGCGGGTAGCCCATCAGACCGCCTCCTCGTAGAGCCAGGAGCGCAGGATGTCGATCGCCTCATCCGGGTACTGGTCGACGATGTCGCCCAGCCGGCGGATGGAGGAGGCGCGCACCCGGCCCTCCACCGTGCGCAGCTCGATGAGCTGGTCCATCGTCTCCTCGATGCCCGGCAGGGCCGCGGTTGCCGGATCGCCCGCGTCGGTGAGCTGGGCCGCCTGCATGGCGGGATCGCCGCCCATGGCCGGACCGGTGAGCTGCGGCATCGCCGCTCCCGCGGCCAGCGCCGGGGCGGCGGCTTCCGCCGCCACCGGCTCCGGCGCCGGGAAGACGCGGCGGATCAGCGGGCGCAGCCCCAGCACGATCAGCAGCCCGCAGAGCACCAGCAGAATCACCCACTGGATCAGCGTCATCACGTTACGGCTGAGCGTGTCGACGATCTCGGCCATCGGCTCGCGGGCGCCCAGCTCGGGGGCGAGGTTGACGAACTCCAGGTTGTCGACGGTGACCCGGTCGCCGCGCGCCTCGCTGAAGCCCATGGCGGAGCGCACCAGCTCGGTGATGCGCTGCAACTCCTCGGGCGAGCGCGCCTCGTAGCTGCGCGTGCCGTCCTGCGCCGTCGCCCAGGTGCCGTTGACCAGCACGGCGACGCTGACCCGGCGGATGTCGCCCGGCTCGATCACCGTTTCGCGGGCGACGTTGGAAATCTCGTAATTGACCGTCTCTTCCTGGCGTTTGGAGTCGGAGGAGGAGCGGTTGTTCTGGGCCTGGGCGCGGACCTCGCGCTGCGGCAGGTTCTGCTCGGCGGTGACCGGCGGCTCGCCCGTGCTGTCCAGGCTGCGGTCCTGCTCCTGCACCGTCTGGGTGGAGCGGACGACCTGGCTGTTCGGGTCGAAGCTCTGGCTGCGCACGACCTCGCGCTTGGTTTCGACGTCGACAGCAACCTGAACGCGAACATTCCCCTGCCCCAGCCGCGCCACCAGCATCTGTTCGATGGCGCGGGAGATGCGCGTCTCGTGCCCGGCGCGCAGCCCGTCCACCTTCGCCGAGGACCGGGCGTCGCCGTCCTCCTCGGTCAGCAGCACCTCGCCGGAGGCGTCGAGCACGGTCACCGCGCTCGGCTTCAGGTTGGGCACGGCGGCGGAGACGAGGTGGCGGATGGACAGCGCCTGCCGCCGCTCCAGCGGCGACCGGCCGCGCATGCGCACCACGATGGAGGCGGTCGGGGTGGGGGCGGCCCGCGAGAACTCCTCGCGGTCGGGGAGCACGATGTGGACGCGCGCCGCCTCGATGCCGGACAGCGTCTCGATGGTGCGGGCCAGCTCGCCTTCCATGGCGCGCAGCCGGTTCATCCGCTGCATGAAGCTGGTGATGCCCAGCGGTTTGTCGGTGTCGAACAGCTCGTAGCCGATGCCGCCGCGCGACGGCAGGCCCTTCTCGGCCAGCAGCATGCGCAGCCGCGGCACCTCGGCCTCCGGCACCTGGACGGCGGTGCCGTCGAAGGCGGCGGACACCGGCACCCCCATGGCCTCCACCGCCTTGACGATGCGCCCGGCCTCCGCCGGCTCCAGCCCGGTGTAGAGCGGCGTCATGTGCGGCCGCGACAGCAGAACCGCCATGGTGGCGACCGCCAGGACGATGCCGACACCCGTGCCGGCCAGCACCAGAAGGCGCGTGCGCCCAAGCGTCCGCAGATTGTCGATCAGTCCCGTCACGACACCCGCACCTTTAAAGTTTCCGAAAAGCGGGGACCGTAATGTTCACCCCGTGAGCCTTCACAACCTACCGGGATGACTTTTAAGCGGAGTAAAAGCCGCGAAGATAGACCGGAAGGAAGTCGCTAAAACTTGATCGTTTAAAACAGTCTCTCAAATTTTCGGTATTTTGGAGGCGCCGGCCGCGATGAATACAGATGCTGGAAAGGCAAGGACGGGAACGCCGGGCCGGCAGCGGATGTACGTCATCGTGCTGCCGCTGGCCCGGCTGGCGCTGGGGGCGGCCGCCCTGTGCGGCGTCGCGGCGGCCGGGTTCGGCGGCTACTGGATGGCCGTCGGGCCGGACGGGGTGGCACGGCTCTTCGAGGGCACGCCCATCGTGGAACCGGTCCAGGCGACGCTCGATATGCCGGAGCTGCTGGTGAACCTGCGCCCCGACACGCCGTCGCGCTTCATGAAGATCGGGGTGACGCTGGCGCTGGCGCCCAAGGACCGCAGCCGGGTGGAGCAGGCGATGCCCCACCTCGTCAACGCCCAGCAGGAGTTCCTGCGCAACCTCGACCAGCACGACCTGCGCGGCTCCGCCGGCCTGCTGCGGCTGCGCGAGGAGCTGCGCCGCCGCTTCAACCTGATCCTCGGCCCGGACACGGTGTCCGACGTCCTGCTGCGCAGCCTTCTCACCCAATAGCCGACCCAGAGGAACGGATGAGCACTCCCATCGACACGGACGACGGCGGCGGCGAAAACGGCGGCACCGGGGACGATCTGGACTGGGGCCTGGACAGCAGCACCGGTGAGTCCGAGGCCGCCACCCTGATGGCCGACACCAAGGAGCTGAGCCAGGAGGAGATCGACCGCCTGCTGAACTTCGCCGTCGGGCCGCAGACGGAATCCGTCGGGCAGACCCGCGCCATCGAACGGCTGATCAGCACCACGACGGTCAACAAGGACCGTCTGCCGATGCTGGACGTGGTCTTCGACCGCATGGTCCGGCTGCTGAACACGTCGCTGCGCCAGTTCTCCTCGACCAGCGTGGAGGCCAGCCTGCTGCGCATCGACTGGCTGCGCTACAACGAGTTCCTCGACACCATCGAGCTTCCGGCCCTGGTCGGCGTCGCGCGGGCGGAGCAGTGGGACAACCACATCGTCGTGTCGGTCGACAGCGCGCTGATCTACTGCATGATGGACGTGCTGCTGGGCGGCCGGCGCAGCCGCGCCCGGCGCATCGACGGGCGCACCTACACCTCCATCGAGCGCAAGATCACCGAGCGGCTCATCCGGGTCATCCTCCAGGATCTCAGCCAGTCCTTCGACCCGATCACGCCGATCGACTTCACCTTCGACCGGCTGGAGACCAATCCGCAATTCGCCACCATCACCCGCGCCACCAACGCGGTGATCCGCGTGCGCATCGCCGTGGAGGTGGAGCGCCGCGTCGGCCATGCCGAGGTGGTCATCCCCTACGCCACGCTGGAACCGGTGCGCGGCAAGCTGGTGCAGACCTTCATGGGCGAGAAGTTCGGCCACGACACGGTGTGGGAAAGCCACCTGAAGGCCGAGCTGATGCGCGCCAAGCTGGACCTCGTCGCGGTGCTGCAGCAGACGCAGGTCTCGCTGGGCGAGGTGCTGAACTGGGAAAAGGGCACCTCGCTGAAGCTGCGCATCGACCCCGACGCGCCGGTGGTTCTGCAAAGCAAGACCACCCCCCTCTTCGCCGGCCACATGGGCCAGCGCAACGGCAACATCTCCGTCAAGATCGACACCGACCTGGAGACCAAGCAGGAGCTGATCGATGGTCTCATTCCTCATTGACGCCGTCCTGGCGATCATGCTCGTCACCGCCACGGTGTTCCTGGTGATCGTCAACAAGCGGCTGAAGGTGATGCGCTCCAGCCAGGCCGAGATCGGCGCGCTGATCGGCACCTTCTCCAAGACCATCGACGAGACGGAGGCCTCGGTGCAGCGGCTGGTCGCCGCCGCGACGGAGGCCTCGGCCAAGCTGTCCGACGGGCTCGACCGCGCCAAGGGCGTGACCGAGGAGGCGGCGCTGGTGCTCGGCTCCTGCGAGCGGGCGTCCAAGCGCATCGAGGCGTCCGTGCAGGAGGCCCGCGCCCTGGTCCGCCGGCTGGAGGACGGCCCGGCGCCGCGCCCGCGGCCCCGCCCGGTCCCGCCGCCCGCGGCCGTCCCCGCAACCGTCACGGAACCGGTGCCCGCCCTTGCGAACGCCGCTCCCGCGCTGGACATCGACGCGCCGGAGGACGAGGACGGCTTCCGCCCGATGCGCGTCGCCGCGCTGGCCGGAGCCGCCGCCCGCCCGGCGGAGGAACCGCCGCCCGTCTCGGAGGAGGCCATTGAGACCTCCGAAGCCACCGTGGACACCGGCGGCGCGCGGCAACAGGCCGCCAACGCCTTCTACGCCCGGCTGCGGGCCATCGGACCGGAGCGCTGAACCATGCTGCGCGTACTTCCCATCACGCTGGTGGCGATCCTGATGGTGCTGCCGCTCAAGCTCGGTTCGCTGATGGAAGGGCTGCCGGTGGTCGCCCAACAGTTCGACCGCGAGTTCGGCAAGCATGAGCGCCCCTGGGCCAAGGACCTGAAGGGCGACGCGGAGTCCTCCTCCCTGGACGCCCCGCCAGCGCCGGCCCCCGCCCTGGCCGCGCTGCCGATGACCGCGGCGGCTTCGCCCGCGGACGCCGCCCTGCCCGCGGCGAGCTGCACCGATCCGGCCCTGCGCGCCGCCATCGCGGAGCAGAAGGCCGACGTGACCGCCCGCACCCGCCATCTCGGCGAGGCCGAAGCGGTGCTGGCCGCCGCCGAGACCCGCGCCACCGCCCAGATCCAGCGGCTGAGCGCCATCAAGCGCGATGTGGAGGCGCTGATGCAGCAGCGCTCCAACCTCCAGGCGGAAGATCTGAAGCGCATGGTGACGATCTACGAGACGATGAAGCCGCGCGACGCCGCGCGCATCTTCAACGACCTGGAAACCGACATCATCATCGACGTGCTGGACCGCATGGCCGAGCGCCGCTCCGCCCCGATCATCGCGGAACTGGAGGACGGCAAGGCGCGCGAGGTCACCCGCCTCGTCCTGCAACGCCGCGCCCTGCCCGGCGACCGCCCGCCGCCGCCCGCCCCGCTTCCCGTCCGCCTGACGCAGACGCCGACGAACTGAATCTCTCACCAAGAGACATCATGCCCAGCCTCCCCGACGTCATCGCCGCCCCGCCGCCCCGCCCCGCCCGCTCCGCGGAGGCGACGGCGGCGCCGTCCGCCGGCGCGCCGGACAAGGGCGAGGCGTCCGGAACACCCTTCGCCGACCTGCTCGACGACGCGGCGGGACGCGGCGGTGCCGATGCGGATGGCGAGCCCGCCGACCACGCCGAGTCCTCCGCCCAGAACAGCGGCGCGCCGGCCGGAGCCGACGCCGCTCTGGCCGCACTCCTGCCGCTGCTGAGCGCACCGCCGCCGGCGACGGCGCCGGGCCTTGCGGACTCCGGCTTGGTGCCGGAGGCCCTGCCCGCCGCCAACGGTCTTCCTCCGGTTCCGCCCGTCGCGACGCCCCCGGCGGAGCCCGCCACGGCGCCCCAGCCTCCGGTCTCAGCCCAACCCGGTGCGCAACCGCCGGCCGCGGCGCTCGCCGCCACGGCAGGGGCGGCGATCCCGGATGCCCCGCCCGACGGAACGACGCCGGAGGCCACGGCCGACAGCGCGCCGCCCGCCACCCCGCCCGTTCCGTCGCCGGCCTCCAACGCCAAGCCGGACTCGGCACCGCTGTTCCAGGCCGCGGAGCCCGCGGCACCCGCCAAGGCGGACGCGCCGCAGGCTCCCTCCCCCCAGCTTCAGCAGGCGATGGCCCAAGCGGGCGGCAACGCCGCGTCCAACGGCGGAACCGGCCAGAATTCCGGCCAGGGCCGTGGCAACCCGCCCGCCGGAGCGGAGGCGCTGTCGGCATCCTCCGCCCTGACAGACCCCGCCGGGGCACCGCCGCTGCCTTCCGCCCTCGCCCCGCCGGCGGCCCACGCGGTGGCCCACTACGCGGCGCATCCCGGCGAGAGCGCCGCGGCGCGGCTGCCCGCCGCCCAGGTGGCCGGCCAGCTGGTGCGCGTCGTCGAGGCGGGTGGCGGCGAGTTTCACATCGACCTCAAGCCGGAGGAGCTTGGCCCCGTCCGCGTGGTCGCCGAACTGAGCGGCGCCCGCGTCGCCCTGCATGTCCAGGCCGAAAGCCCGGAGACGCTGGCCCTGCTGCGCCGGGACATCCACCATCTGGAGCGCGCCTTGTCCGACGCCGGGTTCGAGCTGGACGGCGGCACCCTGAACTTCTCGCTGCGCGGCGACGGCGAGCCGCGCGGCTTCGCCTTCTCCGGCCAGGGCGACGGGAACGGCGGACGGGCGGACGGTTCCGGGCGGGCCTTCCGCACCGCCGACTCTGCCGCCACCCTGCCCCCCGAACGCGCCGCCCGCCCCATCGACGGCCTCGTCGACATCTCCGTCTAGCCGCAAGGACCCGCCATGACCACGACCGCGGCCACCAACACGGCCACCACGCCCCCCTCCGCCGCCGCGAAAAAGCAGACGGTGGACTACGAGGCGTTCCTGAAGCTGCTGACCGCGCAGCTGCGCAACCAGGACCCTCTGTCGCCGATGGACGCCACCCAATTCATGACGCAACTCGCCCAGCTCTCCACCGTGGAGCAGGGCGTGCGCACGAACGAGACGCTGGGGCAGGTGCTGGACACGCTGAAGAACAGCGGCATGCGGCTGGACATGGCCTATCTGGGCCGCAAGGTGGAGGCCGCGTCGGACCGCATCAGCCTGTCGGAGGGCAAGGCGGAAATGGCCTACGCCATCGACGGGGCCGCCGCATCGGTGAAGATCGAGGTGGTGAACGACGCCGGGCAGGTGATCTACAGCGCCCCCGGCAGCCCGAAGACGGGCCGGCAGACCTTCACCTGGGACGGCAAGCGCAGCGACGGCACCACCGCCGCGGACGGCACCTACCTCGTGCGCGTGACGGCGAAGGACAAGGCGGGCACGTCGCTGACCACCGCCACCGTGACGACCGACACGGTGAAGGAGGTGCGCAGCGTCAACGGCGAGACGCAGTTCGTCCTGAAGGGCGGCGCTGTGGTGAAGGGCACGGACATCCTGTCCGCGTCCTGATCGTCTCACCGGATTGATTCAACAGCGGAAATGGCGCGCGGGCCGGCGGGGAAAGGCTGTTTCCCCACCGGCCCGCGGCCATTTTACGAGAACCAGGAGTCGGTGACGCCGGTCAGGCCGACCACAGTGATGGTGCTCTTGTCGGACAGGGTGAAGACGGTGTTCTTGCCGACGGTTTGGGCGCTCGCCTTGATGTCCGCGATGCTGATGCCGGCGATCGCGAAGCCGAGGATGTCCTCGTCCGGGTTGAACTCGAACACATAGTCGTTCCCGCCGCCGAGCGTGAAGGCGAAGATGTCTTTCCCCGCACCGCCGATCAGCCAGTCGTCGCCGCCGAAGCCCCACAACACGTCGTCGCCGGCACCGCCGAACAGCGTGTCGTTGCCGTCCTCGCCGACCAGGGCGTCGTTGCCATCGCCACCGTCGATCAGGTCGTCGCCCGCACCGCCGCCGATCAGGTCGTCGCCCGCACCGCCGAGGATGGAGTCCTTGCCATCTCCGCCCACGAGGGTGTCGTTGCCGGCGTCGCCGGTCAGCAGGTCGTCGCCGTTCATGCCGAACAGAACGTCGTTGCCGTCGCCGCCGATGGCGGTGTCGTTGCCGTCCTCGCCCATCAGCCAGTCGTTGCCGGCGTCACCGCTGAGCAGGTCGTTGCCGTTGCCGCCGCCGACCACGTCGTCGTCGTCGCCGCCCAGAAGCGTGTCGTCGTCGTCGCCGCCGTGGAGGGTGTCGTTCCCCGCGTCGCCGGCCAGCAGGTCGCGCCCGGTGGTGCTGGCCACCACGTCGTTGCCGCCGCCGCCGCGGGTGGTGTCGTCCCCCGGACCGAGGTTGATGACCTGGGCGCTGTCGTCACCGATGGTCAGGCTGTTGCCCTCCCCGCCGGTGAAGGTGCCCTGGCCGACCAGCACCGCGAAGTCCACCTGGTTGAGGACGACCGAGCCGCCGGGGTTGCCGCCCATGTTGATGATGAGCGCTTCGCGCGGCGCACCGGCGGTGGCGGTGCCGGTGATGGTCACCGGTCCCGGGCCCGTCGGGGTCAGCGTGCGCAGCGTCATCGCACCGGTGGCGCTGGCGGCGAAGGTCGCCAGCTCGTTCCGGATCGCCGTGGTCCGGCTGTCCGGCAGCAGGGCGGCGAGCATGCCGGCGAAGACGCCGGCCATCTGGCTGCTCTCCACCGTGGACTGCGGGCCATAGGCGGTGAGGCGCCCGCCCGCCGCCACATTGGCCTGAAGGAACGGGACGTTGCCCGAATCCTGCATCAGCGCGACGGTCACCCCGTCCCGGTTGCCTTCCGGCACCGCCTGGACGAGGCCGGTCTCGACGAAGGCGACCGTGATGCCCGTCGGGGCACTGCCCGTCCGGGTCTGGACCACGACGCCGTTCACCGTCTCGTCGCCGACCGGCTTGGAACCACCGGCCGTGTTGTTGCCGCCGGTCGCCACGTCGTCGTTGCGGATGGTGCCGGTTGCCGTGGCCGTCCCGATCGTGCCGCCGCTGGCGTTCGACAGCGTAACCGTGAAGATCTCATCGGACTCCACGTCCCGATCACCCTGGACATTGACGGTGATCCGGGCGGTCTGCTCGCCCGCCGCGAAGGTGACCGTGCCCTGTGGCAAGGCGTTCCCGGAGAAGTCGGCGGCGTTGGCCGCGGAGGCGCCACTGCCCGTCACCGCATAGGACACGGTGGTGGCACCGGAGGTGTCGCCGGTGCGGGTGACCAGGAAGGTCAGCGCCGTCGTTCCGTCGTCGCCTTCCAAGGCGCTGCCGTGTTCCGCCGCGATGGACAGCGACGGCGGCGGCGGTGCCGTATTCTTGATGACGCCCGTCGCCACCGCGTTGCCGAGGGTGGCGCCGTTCGGGTTGGAGAGCGTGATCGTGAAGGTCTCGTCCGCCTCGTTCAGCGCATCCGTCGCGATGGTGATCTCGACGGTCTTCGTCGTCTCGCCGGCTGCGAGGCTGATGACTCCGGTCGGGAAGGCGTTGCCCGCGAAATCCGCCGCGGACGCCGCGTTCGGCCCGCTGCCCGCCACCGTGTAGGTGACGCTGACCGGGTCGAGGGCGTTGTCGCTGCGGGTGATGGTGAAGGTCGCCTTGGCGTTCGCCCCTTCCTGCACGATGGCCGAGGCCGCCGCGATGTCCAGACGGGGAGTGAGCGCGCCGTCGTCGTTCTCGATCGTCACGGTCGCCCGCGGCGCCGCGATGACCGCCTGGGTGGGCGCTCCGGCCTGTTGCGACAGGGTGACGGCGAAGGTCTCGTCGGCCTCCGCCACCGCGTCGCCGGCCACCGCGACGGTGATCGTCGCGGAGGTCTGCCCGGCGGCCAGGGTCACCGTCCCGCTGGGGAGCTGACCACCGAAGTCCGCGGCGTCCGCCGCCCAGGTGCCGAAGCCCGTCACGGCGAAGTCGAGCACCAGATCGGCGCTGGAGTCGCCCGTCCGGTAGACATCGAAGACAACGTTCGTGCTGCCGCTGTTGCGCTCTGTCACCGTGGCGGTGCGGGCCGCGATGGTGATGACCGGGGCGGCGGGCGGCGCGTTCGACGTGGTGGACTCCTGCGTCGGAGCGTTGGTTTGCGTTGCCCCCTTCAGGAAGCTGGCGTCGCCGGTCAGCGCCACGTCGAGCAGGGCTGCCTGCCGCAGCGCCGGATCGGTGATGCCGGCGGCGTCCAGCAGAGCCTCCGCCCGCAGGCGCAGTGCCTCGGGCAGGGCGTCCACCGACAGCACCTGCCGTGGGAAACTGCGGTCGGTATAGGTCGCCGTCGTCTCGCCCTGGCCATAGTCGAAAAGCGAGGTCTGCTGCGTCACCCGCCAGCCGTCGGCGTAGCTGCCGTACAGCACCGCATAGTCGATGGGCTGCGACAGCACCGTGCCGTCAGCCAGCGCCAGATCGTTGGAGGCGTCGCCGTCGAGGTTGCCCATCAGGCCCTCGATCGACCCCGCCGCACGGCTCGGCGACAGGTAGAGCTGAAGATCGACGCGGTCGGCCTCGACCGTGACGATGAGCTGCTCCTGGTTCGAGTAGACGATGGTGTAGACGTTGCCGGACCGGAAGATGTGCCCGTCGCCCACGGCCATCGATCCGGTGGCATCGGAGATGTCGGTCGCCACCCCGTCGATGCGCAGCGGATGGCCGGCGTCCTTCGCGTTGATGGACACCCGGACAGAACCGATCTTCGTCGCCACCGCCGTGTTGATCGACACCGCGTCGCCCAGCGCCGCGGTGCGGAGCTGCACGATCCGCTCGTCGCCCGACTTGGCGTTGACGTAGGTGAACTCGCCGACCGCCTGGAAGCTGTAATAGAAGCCGTCGAAGGTCACCAGATGCGGGTCGCCCCAGTTGGCGCCCGGACGGAAGCCCGGCGGCAGCGGCGGCGCCTGGTTGTCGTCGTTCAGGACGGTGCCGGTCGCCTGACGGTTGCCCAGCTTGATGTTGGACCCGTCCGCCGGGTTGGCCAACGTCACCGCGAAGGTCTCGTTCGCCTCGGCCACGGTGTCGCCCAGCACGTCCACCGAGATGGTCTTGCTGGTCTCGCCCGCCGCGAAGGTGACCGTGCCGTCATAGGGCAGGAAGCCGCCCGCCAGATCCCCGGCGCCGACCGGGTTGCTGCCCGTCCCGGCCACGGTGTAGCCGACCGACACCGCGCTGGTCGTGTCGCCGGAGCGGGTGACCGTGAAGGTGAAGCGGGTGGTGCCGCTGTTGCCTTCCGCCTTCGACAGCTGGCCCGGCTCGATCGCGACAACCGCCGGCAGGGCGTTGGTCGCCGCGCCGCCGGTCATCTCGAAGCGCCACAGGCCGTTCACGCCCGTGTTGCCCGCCGTGGTGTCGAGGGCGAGCATCCCCGCCTCGCTGCCCGACTGGGGCAGGATGAACAGGCCCGACGCATCGCCGTTGCCGGCGGTGTAGCCGGCCCGCGCGACCGTGTTCCCGCCGGTCTGCGCCCAGTTGACGGACTCGTAGCGGAACTCCGCGTCGAAGTCCCCGGCCTTGCGCCCGGTCGCGCCGGCGGCGTTGGTCAGCACGAGCTGGAAGGCGTTGCGCGCCCCGTCCGTGCCGCCGTTCGCCGCCACGTCGTCCCAGGTGATGATGATGGTCCCGGTGACCGGGTCGAGGTCGTAATAGACGCGGTTGGTGCCCTGCGAAGTGCCGCCCGGAGTCACCGCCCCGGTGCCGCCCCGCGTGTCCACGTCGGACAGGAAGGGCGCGATCATCGCCGGGGCCGACGCCGACAGCGCTTCGGCCGTCAGGCCGGCGGACAGCGGCGCGTCGAAGGAGATGCTGCCGTTCGTGTTGATGTAGAAGCCGGTGTAGACCTTGCCGAAGACGTTGATGCCGTCGGCGAAGACCGACCGGATATCGATGAAGGCGCTCGACCCGTCGTTGCTGCGGTCCAGCTCGTTCTCGCCGAAGCCGGCCGTGCCGCCCAGGCCGCCGATCAGCCGCGCCCCGATGGCGGTGGCCGGCGTCAGGTCCATCGTCTGGTCGGTGAAGCGCAACTCCTCCACCGCGGTGATGCGGGCGACGCCGTCCGCCTTGGTGCCACGGGCGTGGGTGACGGTGATCGTCCCGCCGTTGTTGACGATGTCGTAATTCGCCTTCGCGTCGGTGAAGACCACCGCGTCGAGTCCGGCGCCGCCGTTGATGTCGTCGGTGCCGCCGCTGGCCTGGAACAGGTCGTTGCCGTCGCCGCCGTTCAGCGTGTCGTCGCCGGCCCCGCCGTTCAGCGTGTCGTCGCCGGCGTCGCCGGACAGCAGGTCGGCCCCGTCGCCGCCGCTCAGGCTGTCGTTGCCCTGGCCGCCGGACAGGCTATCGTTGCCGCCGTTGCCGAACAGCCGGTCGTCGCCGGCCTGGCCCATCAACCGGTCCGGCGTGTCGCCTCCGTTCAGCGTGTCGGCGTCGGCGGTGCCGGTCAGGGTCAGGCCGGTGGCCCGCACCAGAACGCCGGCGCTGCCGTCGGCTTCCTGCAGCTCGTGGAAGCCCGCCAGAGTCAGGGTGGCGTCGGCCACGCCGTCGCCGTTCATGTCGAACAGCAGCTGCGTGGTGGCGCCGCCGGAGGTGACGAAGCGGAAGCCGACCTGCGCGCCGCCCGGCTGGGCAGCGGTGCCGGTGAAGGAACCGCTGCCGACGAAGGTGAAGGGAATGCCGGACAGGTCAATGCGGTCGCCCGCCGCGAAGTCGGTGATGCGGTCGCCGTTCGCCTCCGCCACGCTGGCGTAGCGGAAGGTGTCGTTGCCCTCGCCGCCGCTCAGCACGTCCTCGCCGACCCCGCCGGCCAGCGTGTCGTCACCGGCACCGCCATAGAGGAAGTCGGCACCGCCGAGGCCGTCGAGACGGTCGTCGCCGGCCCCGCCGGTCAGCGTGTCGGACGCCGCGCCGCCGGTCAGCGTGTCCGCCCCGTCGCCGCCGGTGGCGGAAATGGCGGTCACGCGGACCAGGACGCCGTTGTTCGACGGATCGGCGGCCAGCGCGTGAGTGCCGGCCAGATGGATGACGCGGTCCGCCACCCCGTCGCCGTCGATGTCGAACTGGAGGTCGGTGGTGGCGAAGGCGCCCGTGCCGGAGTTGACATAGTTCACCGCCACGCCGGAACCGAAGCGCTGGGACAGCGGCGTGGTGCCGAGGAAGCTGGCCGACAGGCCGGAAATGTCGATGCGGTCGCCGGTGGCGAAGTCGGTGATCAGGTCGCCGTCGATGTCGGTGGCGCGGCCGAAGACGAAGGTGTCGTTGCCGGCACCGCCGGTCAGCTCGTCGCGGCCTTCCGACCCCACCAGCGTGTCGTCACCGTCGCCGCCGCTCAGCGTGTCGCTGCCGACCCCACCGGTCAGGCTGTCGTTGCCGACCCCGCCGGTCAGCGTGTCGCTGCCCTCGCCACCATCCAGAGTGTCGTTGCCGTCGCCACCGTCCAGCCGGTCGTCGCCGCCAAGCCCCTCCAGCCGGTCGTCGCCGCCCAGGCCGGACAGGCTGTCGGCACCGTCGCCACCGGTCAACGTCTCGGCGGCGTCCGTGCCCGTCAGGGTCCTGTTGGAGACCCGGACCAGGATGCCTGTGCCGTCCTCCCGCAGGGCGTGGGCGCCGGCCAGTTCGATCACGGAGTCCGCAATGCCGTCGCCGTTGCCGTCGATCTCCACGAGGGTGCGCTGCTGGCCCTCCACGCCGGTCACCGCGACGCGGATCTGGGCCGGGCCAAGATTGACGGACGAGCCGGTGAAGGCACCGCCGCCGATGAAACCGGCGCCCAGCGCCGACAGGTCGAGACGGTCGCCGTCCGCGAAGTCCTGGATGCGGTCACCCGCGGCGTCGCCCACGGTCAGCACGCGGAAGGTGTCGTCGCCGGCACCGCCGGTCAGCGTGTCGGCCCCGTCGCCGCCCAGCAGCGTGTCGTCGCCATCGCCGCCGTCGAGCCGGTCACGGCCCGCCCCACCGGTCAGGCTGTCGATTCCAGCCCCACCGGTCAGCGTGTCGTCGCCGGCACCGCCGGTCAGCGTGTCGGCGGCGTCCGTGCCCTCCAAGCGCTGGCCGGCGGCGCGAACCAGGACGCCCGGCGCCTGCGGATCGACTTGGAGGATGTGCTCCCCGGTGATCTCGATGCTGCGGTCGGTCACGCCGTCGCCGTTCAGGTCGATGTCGAGCAGAGTGTTGCGGAAGCCCGGCTCGCCCACCGCGGACATGCGGATCTCCGCGCTCCCCGTGCCGCTGAAGGCGGAGGTGCCAATGAAGGCGGCGTTCAACGCCGACAGGTCGATGCGGTCCCCGTCCGCGAAGTCGGTGATGCGATCGCCCGCGATGTCGTCCGCGGCGAAGACGAAGCTGTCGTGGCCGGCACCGCCGGTCAGGCGGTCGGTGCCCGCCCCGCCGACCAACGTGTCGTCACCGGCATCGCCGGACAGCGTGTCGTTGCCGACACCGCCGGTCAGGCTGTCGTTGCCGCCGCCGCCGGACAGGCTGTCGCGACCGGCGCCGCCCTCCAGCGTCTCGCCGGCGTCCGTCCCTGTCAGGACGAGGTCGTCGACGCGGATCAGGATGGCGGCGTTGTCGGGCCTCGCCATCAGCGTGTGCGCACCGGACAGGATGAGCATCCGCTCGCCCAGGCCGTCACCGTTCATGTCGAAGACCAGCCGGGTTTCGGCCAGCGGGCCGCTGCCGACGATGACGGCGTTGACCTGGGCCGGGCCGGGCTGCGCGACGCTGCCGGTGAAGGCGGCGGTGCCGATGAAGGTGACGTTCATGTCGCGCAGGTCGATGCGGTCGTTGGGACCGAAATCGGTGATGCGGTCGCCGTCGATGTGGCCGGCCCGGTTGAAGCGGAAGCTGTCCCGCCCGGCCCCGCCGGTCATCAGGTCGCCGCCCGGCCCGCCGTTCAGCGTGTCGTCGCCGTCGCCGCCCTCCAGCGTGTCGATGCCGTCGCCGCCGATCAGCGTGTCGTTGCCGGCCCCGCCGATGATCAGGTCGTTGCCGTAATCGCCGCTCAGCGTGTCGTTGCCATCCCCGCCGATCAGCGTGTCCGGACCGGAAGCGCCGGTCAGGCTGTCGTCGCCGGCCGTGCCGGTCAGGGACTGGCCGTATTCCGTGATGAGGACGCCGGGGGTCCCCGCCATCTCGACCAGAGGCACCACGCCGTTGAGCCACATGCCGACGTCGGCCACGCCGTCGCCGTTGGAGTCGAGGACGACCGTCGTGGTGTCCGCGCTGTAGTAGACGCGCAGTTCGGCGCGGCCCGGATTGGACACGCTGCCGGTGAACGCTCCCTCCCCGAGGAAATGCGCGTTCAGCGCCGACAGGTCGAGTTGATCGCCGGGGCCGAAATCGAGGATGCGGTCGTAATTCATCTCCGACGCAGAGCCGAAGACGAAGCGGTCGTTTCCGGTGCCGCCTTCCAGTATGTCGGCCCCATCGCCCCCGGTCAGCACATCGTCGCCGGTACCGCCTTCCAGCGTGTCAGCCCCATCGCCGCCGATCAGCGCGTCGTCGCCGGTGCCGCCTTGGAGCAGGTCGTTGCCGCCCAAGCCCACCAGCGTGTCGTTGCCCGCACCGCCCGACAGCGTGTCGCGGCTGGGACCGCCCGTCAGGCTGTCGTTCCCATCGGTGCCGGTCAGCGCCTGGGTCGGAACGCGGACGAGCACGCCCGGCGCGTTCGGATCGGCCTGGAGGTCATGCTCGCCGACCAGCATGAGAATGTTGCTGATGAAGCCGTAGTTGGAGGAGACCTCCACGCGGGTCACGCCGTCGGAGATGACGGAGCGCACCTGGATCGGGCCGCCGCCGTTGGGGTAGTAGGTGAAGGCGGCGGAACCGATGAAGACCGCGTTCAGGGCCGACAGGTCGATGCGGTCGCCATCCGTGAAGTCGGCGATGCGGTCGCCCACAATGTCAGCGGAGTTGGTGAAGCGGAAGGTGTCGTTGCCTTCGCCGCCGAAGAGCTGGTCCGCCCCGGCCCCACCATCGAGCGTGTCGTCGCCCGCACCGCCGCGCAGCAGGTCCGCACCCGCCCCGCCGAGGAGCAGGTCGTTTCCAGTGCCGCCGTCCAGGCTGTCGGCGCCGCCAAGGCCGGACAGCGTGTCGTCGCCGGCCCCGCCGGACAGCGTGTCGCTGCCCGCCCCGCCTTCCAGCGTGTCGTTGCCGCCGGTTCCGGTCCGGACTGTCTCCGGAGCCCGGATCAGCACGCCCGGCGTGCCCGGATCGACGATCAGGGCATGCGAGCCCGACAGGATGATCCGGCCGTCGACGGTGCCGTCGCCGGTCAGGTCGAAGTCGAGCTGCGTGTCGTCGCCCGACATGGTCAGGCGGACCTGCGGCGCTCCTTTCTGCTGGAAGTTGCCGGTGAAGAGCTGTTCGCCGATGTAGGTGACGTTCAGGGCGGACAGGTCGATGCGGTCGCCGGCGGAGAAGTCCGCGATGCGGTCGCCGGCAAGCTGGCTGGCCTCGGTGAAGCGGAAGGTGTCGTTGCCCTCGCCGCCGATCAGCAGATCCGCGCCGTCCCCGCCGACCAGCGTGTCGTCGCCGGCCCCGCCGTCCAGCACATCGCCGCTGCCCAGCCCGTTCAGCAGGTCGTTGCCGTCGCCGCCCCACAGGCTGTCGAAGCCCGGACCGCCGGTCAGCGTGTCCGCCGCCTCGGTCCCGACGAGGGAGCGGTCGGCGACCCGCACCAGCACGCCGGGCTCGTCCGCAAGCTCCTCCAGCGCGTGGGTGCCAGTCAGAATGATCCTGTGGTCGGCAACGCCGTCGCCGTTGCTGTCGAACTCCAGCGCCGTGCTGCCGACGTCCGTGCGGTAGCGCACTTGCGCCGGGCCATAGTTGGGATAGCTGCCGGTGAAGGCCCGTTCGCCGATGAACTGGACGTCCATCTCGGACAGGTCGATGCGGTCGCCCGGACCGAAGTCGGTGATGACGTCGCTGCCGACGTCGCCGATCCCATCGAACCGGAAGTCGTCGTTGCCCGCCCCGCCGGTCAGGATGTCGCGCCCGGTGCCGCCGTCCAGCGTGTCGTCGCCATCGCCGCCGTTCAGGCTGTCGGCGCCGCCCATGCCGCGCAGCAGGTCGTCGCCCGCCCCGCCGTTGACGGTGTCGAGCCCGGCGCCGCCATTCAGCTCGTCGTCGCCCGCCGTGCCGCTCAGCGTCCGGTCGGGCACGCGCACCAGGATGCCCGGCGAGTCCGTCAGTTCCTCCAGGGCATGGATGCCGGCCAGTTGGATCTGGCGGTCGGTGATGCCGTCGCCGTTGCTGTCGATCTCCAGCACCGTGCCGTTGCTGAGATCCGTGCGGAGGCGGACCGCCGTGGTGCCGTTCCCCGGGAAGCCGTTCTCACCCACGAAGACAGCGTTCAGTGCCGACAGGTCGATGCGGTCGCCCTGCGCGAAATCGCTGATGTAGGTGCCGGAATAGACGGAATAGCTGAAAGCGGTTCCGGCCGGTGCCGCGGCGATGCGGAAGGTGTCGTTGCCAGCGCCGCCGGACAGCGTGTCGAAGCCGATGCCGTCTTCCAGAAGGTCGTCGCCGGCGCCGCCGGACAGGCTGTCGTTGCCGGCGAAGCCACGCAGCGTGTCGTTGCCGGTGCCGCCGGACAGCGTGTCGCGGCCCGCCGCACCGTCCAGGACGTCGTCGCCAGCCGTGCCGGTCAGCGTCCGGTCGGGCACGCGAACCAGGATGCCAGGCGCGTTCGCCAGTTCCTCGAGCGCCGCCCCGTTGGGCAACTGGATGTTGCGGTCGACGCTGCCGTCGCCGTTGGCGTCGATCTCCAGCGTGGCGCTGGTGCTGTCCTGGCGCAGGCGCACCTGCGCCGGCCCCTTGTTGCTGTAACTGCCGGTGAAGGCGCCGTTGCCGATGTAGGTGGCGTTCAGACCGGTCAGATCGATGCGATCGCCCACCGCGAAGTCGGTGATGACATCATAGCTGTAGGTGGTGAAGCCGTTGTTGACCGGCCCCGCGACGAAGCGGAAGGTGTCCGCGCCGTTGCCGCCGGTCAGCGTGTCGTTGCCCTCGCCACCCTCCAGCGTGTCGTCGCCGTCGCCGCCGGACAGGCTGTCGCTGCCGGACAGACCCTGCAGCAGATCGTTGCCGCCGCCGCCGCTGATGGTGTCCATGCCAGCGCCGCCGGTCAGGATATCGGCATCCGCCGTGCCGGTCAGGGTCTGGTCGGGAACACGCTCCAGCACGCCGGGCGAACCGGCCGCCTCCCGCAGCGCATGTTGACCGGTCAGGGAAATGCTGCGGTCGGAATAGCCGTCGCCGTTGCTGTCGATCTCCAGGACGGTGGTGCCGTAGTCCTGGCGGACCCGCACCTGCGCAGGTCCGTTGCCCATGCTGGTGCCGGTGAAGTTGCCTTCGCCGATGAAGACAGCATCCAACCCCATCAGGTCGATGCGGTCGCCGTTCGCGAAGTCGGTGATGATGTCCCCGCCGGCGTCGGTCGGGTTGGAGAAGCGGAAGATATCGTTGCCCGCCCCACCCGTCAGGCTGTCGCCGCCGGGCCCGCCGTCCAGCGTGTCGTCGCCGAAGCCGCCAGACAGGCTGTCGTTGCCGCCCAGGCCCTGCAACAGGTCGTTTCCGTTGCCGCCGTTGATGGTATCGCGCCCGAGTCCTCCGGTCAGCGTGTCGGCCTCCTCCGTGCCGGTCAGCGTCTGGTCGGGAATGCGCTCGAAGACGCCGGGGGAACCGGCCACCGGCTGCAGTGAAGGTGCGCCGGACAGGGTGATGGTACGGTCGGAATAGCCGTCGCCGTTGCTGTCGATCTCCAGGACCGTCGCGGTGGCGTCGGCACGGACGCGGATCTGCGCCGGACCGTTGCTGGAATAGTTGCCGGTAAAGGGGGATTCGCCGATGAAGGTGGCGTTCAACCCGGTGATCTCCAACCGGTCGCCGGGGGCGAAGTCGGTGATGACGTCACTGTCGATGTCGGTGAGAGCGAACCGGTAGACGTCGTTGCCGAGCCCGCCGGTCAGCGTGTCGGCTCCGGCGCCGCCTTCGAGCGTGTCGTCGCCCTCGCCACCCGTCAGACTGTCGTTGCCGGACAGTCCCTGCAGCAGGTCGTTGCCGCCGCCGCCGTTGATGGTATCGCGCCCGGCGGCGCCCTCCAGCGTCTCGGCCTCAGCCGTTCCGGTCAGCGTCTGGTCGGGAATGCGCTCGAAGACGCCGGGCGAACCGGTCACCTGCTGCAGTGAAGGTGCGCCGTTCAGATAGATGTAGCGGTCGGCGTAGCCGTTGCCGTCGCTGTCGATTTCCAAAGACGTCTGCCCACCGTACATGCGGACGCGGATCTGCTTCGGCCCGGTGTTCATGAAGGAGCCGGTGAAAGCCCCATCACCGATGAAGGTGGCGCCCAGGGCAGACAGGTCGAGACGGTCGCCCAGGGCGAAGTCTTCGATAACGTCGCCGTTGACGTCGCTCAGGCTGGCGAATCGGAAGGTATCGTTGCCGACCCCGCCGGTCAGCGTGTCGCCGCCGGCCCCGCCATCCAGCGTGTCGTCGCCCTCGCCACCGGACAGGTTGTCGTTGCCTCCCAGACCGCGCAGCAGGTCGTTGCCGCCGCCGCCGCTGATGGTGTCGCGACCTGCACCACCCTCCAGCGTCTCGGCTTCCGCCGTACCGGCGAGCATCTGGTCGGGGATGCGCACCAGCACGCCCGAACCCGCCGTCTCCTCCTGCAGCGCTTGCCCGCCGGTTAGGTAAAGGTAGCGATCGGCCATACCGTCGCCGTTGCTGTCGATCTCCAGCACGGTGGAAGCGGAATCCGCGCGAACACGCATCTGCGGCGGCCCGTAGGAAGCGGTCGTCCCATCCCATTTGTAGAAACCGGTGAAGGGTCCCTCGCCGATGAAGGCGGCGTTCAAGGCCGACAGGTCGATGCGGTCCCCTTGGCCGAAATCGGTGATCGTGTCTCCGTTGATCTCGGCCGCGCTGGCGAAGAGGAAGGTGTCGCTGCCAAGGCCGCCGGTCAGCGTGTCGCCGCCGGCCCCGCCATCCAGCGTATCGTCGCCCGAACCGCCGATCAGGCTGTCGTTGCCTCCCAGACCGCGCAGCAGGTCGTTGCCGGCTCCGCCGTCGATGGTATCGCGCCCGACACCGCCCTCCAGCGTCTCGGCTTCCGCCGTGCCGGTCAGCGTCTGGTCGGGGATGCGCACCAACACGCCCGAACCCGCCGTCTCTTCCTGCAGGGAAGGCGCCCCGGTCAGATAGATGTAGCGATCGGCCATGCCGTCGCCGTTGCTGTCAATCTCCAGCGCGGTGGAACCGTAATAGTTCTGGTTGAAACGGATCTCCGCCGCCCCTCCACCGACAATGGTGACTCCATTGAAGGACTTCTCGCCAATGAAGGCGGCGTTCAAGACCGACAGGTCGATACGGTCGCCCTGGGCGAAGTCGGTGATCGTGTCTCCGTTGATCTCGGCCGCGCTGGCGAAGAGGAAGGTGTCGCTGCCGAGGCCGCCGGTCAACGTATCGCCGCCGGCCCCGCCGTCCAGCGTGTCGTTGCCCGAACCGCCGGACAGGCTGTCGTTGCCTCCCAGACCGCGCAGCAGGTCGTTGCCGCCGCCGCCGCTGATGATGTCACGACCGCCGCCGCCCTCCAGCGTCTCGGCTTCCGCCGTGCCGGTCAGCGTCTGGTCGGGGATGCGCACCAACACGCCCGAACCCGCCGTCTCCTCCTGCAGCATATGCGCGCCGGTCAAGTAAAGGTAATTATTGACCATGCCGTCGCCGTCGCTGTCGATCTCCAGCACGGTGGAAGTGGAATCCACGCGAACGCGCATCTGCGGCGGCCCGTAGGAAGCGGTCGTCCCATCCCACTTGTAGACGCCGGTGAAGGGTCCCTCACCGATGAAGGCGGCGTTCCAGGCCGACAGGTCGATGCGGTCGCCCTGCGCGAAATCGATAATGCGCTTTTCGCTGTAACCCGTCGTGCTTGGCTTGGAGATCAGGAAGGTATCGTTGCCCGCCCCGCCGGCCAGCGTGTCGTTGCCGGAGCCGCCGGACAGCGTGTCGTCGCCCGAACCGCCAATCAGGCTGTCGTTGCCGCCCAGGCCGCGCAGCAGATCGTTGCCGGCACCGCCGTCGATGGTGTCGCGCCCGGGGCCGCCCTCCAGCGTTTCGCCGTCCGCCGTGCCGGTGACCGCTTGGTCCGGCGCCCGCTCGATCAGGCCGGACGAGCCGTCCACCGACTGCAATCCGGGCGATCCGGCGATCCGGATGGAATAATCGCTCCAGCCGTCGCCGTTGCTGTCGATTTCCAGCATGGTGTCGGACATGTCGGTGCGCACACGCACCTGCGCCGAACCACGGGCCGAATCTTTCCCGGTGAACGCCTCTTCGCCGATGAAGGTGGCGTTCCAGGCCGACAGGTCGATACGGTCGCCCTGGGCGAAGTCGGTGATGCGAACTTCGCCGTAGCCCACGGTGGCCGGCTTGGAAATCACGAAGATGTCGTTGCCGGCCCCGCCGGTCAGCGTGTCGTTGCCGGTGCCACCGTCCAGCGTGTCGTCGCCGTCACCGCCGGACAGGCTGTCATGGCCGCCCAGGCCGCGCAGCAGGTCGTTGCCGCCGCCGCCGCTGATGGTGTCGCGCCCGGCGGCGCCCTCCAGCGTCTCGCCCGCCGCGGTGCCGGTGATCGACTGGTCCGGGGCCCGCTCGAACACGCCGGGGGAACCGGCCACCGCCTGCAATCCGGGCGATCCGGCGATGTAGATGGATTGATCGTTGTAGCCGTCACCGTTGCTGTCGATCTCCAGCGTGGTGTTGGCCATGTCGGTGCGCACGCGCACCTGAGCCGGCCCATGGGCGGCGTTCGTCCCGCTGAAAGGACCATCGCCGATGAAGGTGGCGTTCCAGGCCGACAGGTCGATGCGGTCGCCCGCAGCGAAGTCGGTGATCCGCACCTCGTTGTAGCTCATGGTGGCCGGCTTGGAGATCAGGAAGGTGTCGTTGCCCAGGCCACCGGTCAGCGTGTCGTTGCCGGTGCCGCCGTCCAACGTGTCGTCGCCGTCACCGCCGGACAGGCTGTCGTTGCCGCCCAAGCCACGCAGCAGGTCGTTGCCGCCGCCGCCGCTGATGGTGTCCGGGCCGCCAGCGCCTTCCAGCGTGTCCGCCGCGCCGGTGACGGTGACGGTGAGCAACTGGCCGGGGGTGGCCTCCAGCACGCCGGGCAAGCCGTCGACCTGCCGAAGGACGACGGGGCCGCTGACGGTGATGAACCGATCGGGAAAACCGTCGCCGTCGCTGTCGATCTCCAGGATCGGGCCGGTGAAGTCACCGCGCGTGCGGACCTGCGCCGGCCCTTTGTTCTGCGGGGAGCCGGTGAAGGGACCATCGCCGATGAAGGTCGCGTTTAGCGCCGACAGGTCGATGCGGTCACCCGGCGCGAGATCGGTGATCCGGTCATAGCCGATGTCGCTCAGGCTGGAGAAGCGGAAGGTGTCGTTGCCCGCACCGCCGGTCAGGACGTCGTAGCCGCCGTAACCGTCCAGCGTGTCGTCGCCGTTACCGCCCGTCAGCGTGTCGCTTCCCGAAGTGCCAGTCAGCTCGGACATCGAATACCCCGTTGGAAAGAAATTTCTTCTACTTTCCTCCTACCTTTGTGCGAATGTCATATCAACTTCTAGTTCGCTCAGTGATTTTCAAATCATCTTAAAATTAAAAAAGTGTAGCGATGTTCACTTTTTAGACATTATCTGTGCTGAAAAGCACGCGACGAAGAAACACGACATGCAGCCTCCAAAACCAGGGACCACATTTAATCCCGGAAAAACATCTTATGCGGCAACATGCCGCACGCTAATGCCTGCAAAAACAATGCCTTAGAGATAACGTCGCAATGCCATGAGGAAGGCTCATCCACACAGGCCACGGGTCTTCTTCTTATAGGGAATCATCACGACAGAAAAACAACTTCGAGACTAAATAAGAATGTGGAATTGTATCTTGGATCGAAAATGGCATTGCTGAATATGTTATCAGAATAGATAATCTCCGAAACAACTGCGGCCTCCCTGCCGCGAGACGGGGAGGCCGGAGCCAAAAATCAACCTTTGGTGGTTTACTTCGCAGACACGGTTCCGGTCCAGCCGGGCTCCACGCCCTTCATGTCGGGAAGCCGGTGGGCGATGCCCTTGTGGCAGTCGATGCAGGTCCGCTCGCCGGTGAACAGGTAAGTCTCGTGCATCTTGGCCGCCCGCGGGTTCTGGCGGGTGATGTCCATGGACTCCGCGCTGTGGCAGTTGCGGCATTCCAAAGAGTTATTGGATTTCAGCCGGTCCCATTCGTGGGTGGCCAGCTCCAGCCGCTTGTCCAGGAACTTCTCGCGGGTGTCGATGGTGCCGAAGATCTTGCCCCAGACCTCCTTCGACGCCTGCATCTTGCGGCCGATCTTGTGCGTCCAATCGTGCGGGACGTGGCAGTCCGGGCAGGTGGCGCGCACGCCGGAGCGGTTGGTGAAGTGGATGGTCTGCTTCAGCTCCTCGTAAGGGTTGTTCTTCATCTCGTGGCAGGAGATGCAGAAGGCCTCCTTGTTGGTGACCTCCAGGGCGGTGTTGAAGCCGCCCCAGAACATCACGCCGGCCAGGAAGCCGCCCAGCGTCAGGAAGCCCAGGCTGAAATGCACGCTGGGCCGCGAGAAGACGCGCCAGAAGCGTCCGGCGAGACTCAGAAGGCCTTTCATTTGGCGCCTTCCTTTCCACCGGCCAGAATGCTGTCGATGTCGCGGAAGCGGTTGCCGGTGATCGGCTGGGCGTCGGTCTGCGGCACGTGGCACTGGGTGCAGAAGTAGCGCCGCGGGCTGACCGCGCCCAGCGTCTGGCCGTCGCGGTCCTGGAAGTGGGTGACCGAGATCATCGGGGCCTGCGAACCCTCGGTGTTCTTGCGGTCATGGCAGGTCATGCACTTGTTGATGTTCAGGTCGATCTGGTAGTCGCGGATCGCGTGCGGGATCAGCGGCGGCTGGTCGGCGTAGTTCCGCGCCCGCTTGTGATCGTCGGTGATCTCCTTCGCCATCGGGTCGGCGGGGATCTCCTGGGTGATCGGGTGCGGGCCGGAGGGAACCTTCGCGGGGGCGGCCCCGTCCGCGGCGAACACGCCGGACACCAGGAGCGGCATGGCCGCGGCCAGCGCGAGGGCGGCAAAGGTGATGCGGGTCTTCATGGACGGGCTCCTCACGCGACAGGAATGATCTTGACCGCGCATTTCTTGAAGTCGGTCTGCTTGCTCAGCGGGTCGGTGGCGTCCAGCGTCACCTTGTTGATGAGCACCGTGTGGTCGAAGAAGGGCACGAAGACGAGGCCCCGCGGCGGCTTGTTGCGGCCCCGCGTCTCGACCCGCACCCGCACCTCGCCGCGGCGGGAGGCGATGCGCACCTCCTGCCCGCGCCGCAGGTTCAGGTCCTTGGCGTCGTCGGGATGGATGAAGACGACGGCGTTGGGGAAGGCCTTGCGCAGTTCCGGAACGCGCAGCGTCATGGAGCCGGAGTGCCAATGCTCGACCACGCGGCCGGTGCAGAGCCAGAACGGATAGTCCTTGTCCGGCGATTCCGCCGCCGGCTCATAGGGCAGCGCGAAGATGTTCGCCTTGCCGTCCTTGTTGCCGTAGAAGCGCACGCCCTCGCCCGCCGGAACGTAGGGGTCGAAGCCCTCGCGGTAGCGCCACTTCGTCTCCTTGCCGTTCACCACCGGCCAGCGCAGGCCGCGCTCCTGGTGGTACATGTCGTAGGGAGCCAGATCGTGGCCGTGGCCGCGCCCGAAGGCGGCGTATTCCTCGAACAGGCCCTTATGGACGTAGAAGCCGAAGGCCTGCGATTCGCGGTTCTCATAGGCCGGGTCGCAGTCCGACAGCGGGAAGGCGTTGACCTGACCGTTGCAGTACAGCACGTCGTACAGGGTCTTGCCGCGCACGTCGGGCTTCTTGGCGATCAGCTCCTCCGGCCACACCTCCTCGATCTTGAAGCGCTTGGAGAACTCGATGATCTGCCAGAGGTCGGAGCGCGCCTCGCCGGGCGCGCCGACGAGCTGGTGCCAGACCTGGGTGCGGCGTTCGGCGTTGCCGTAGCCGCCTTCCTTCTCCACCCACATGGCGGTCGGCAGGATCAGGTCGGCGGCGAGCGCCGTCACCGTCGGGTAGGCGTCCGACACGACAATGAAGTTCTCCGGGTTCCGGTAGCCCAGGTAGGTCTCGTTCGCCGTGTTCGGCGCCGTCTGCATGTTGTTGTTGCACTGGACCCAGTAGGCGTTGAGCTTGCCGTCCTTCAGCATGCGGTCCTGCTGGACGGCGTGGTAGCCGACCTTGTCCGGGATCGTGCCTTCCGGCAGCTTCCAGATCTCCTCGGCGTGCTTGCGGTGTTCCGGGTTGGTGACCACCATGTCGGCGGGCAGGCGGTGCGAGAAGGTGCCGACCTCGCGCGCCGTGCCGCAAGCCGAGGGCTGGCCGGTCAGCGAGAAGGGGCCGCAGCCCGGCTGGCTGATCTTCCCGGTCAGCAGATGGATGTTGTAGACGAGGTTGTTGGCCCAGACGCCGCGGGTGTGCTGGTTGAAGCCCATGGTCCAGAAGGACATGACCTTCACCTTCGGGTCGGCGTACAGCTCGGCCAGCGCCTCCAGCCGGTTCTTCGGCACGCCCGACAGCTCGTGCGCCTTCTCCAGCGTGTAGGGCTCGACGAACTTCGCGAACTCCTCGAAGGAGATCGGGTCGGACTCGTTGGCCTTGGCGACGTTCTTCGCCTTTTGCTCCAGCGGGTGCTCGGGCCGCAGGCCGTAACCGATGTCGTCACGGCCGCGCTTGAAGTTGACGTGCTTGGCGATGAACTCCTGGTTCACCCGGCCCGTCTTGATGATGTGGTTGGCGATGTAGTTGAGGATCGCCAGATCGGACTGCGGCGTGAAGACCAGGCCGATGTCGGCGAGATCGAAGCTGCGGTGCTCGTAGGTGGACAGGACGGCGACCTTGCAGCCCTCATGGGTCAGCCGGCGGTCGGTGACGCGGGTCCACAGGATGGGGTGCATCTCCGCCATGTTGGAGCCCCACAGCACGAAGGCGTCGGCCTGCTCCATGTCGTCGTAGCAGCCCATCGGCTCGTCCATGCCGAAGGTGCGCATGAAGCCGACCACCGCCGACGCCATGCAGTGGCGGGCGTTGGGGTCCAGGTTGTTGGAGCGCAGGCCCGCCTTCATGAACTTGGAGGCGGCATAGCCTTCCATGATGGTCCACTGGCCGGAGCCGAACATGCCCACCGCGGTCGGACCCTTCTTCTTCAAGGTCTCCTTCCACTTGGTGGCCATGATGTCGAAGGCTTGGTCCCAGGTGATCGGGGTGAATTCGCCTTCCTTGTGGAACTGCCCATCCTTCATGCGCAGCAGCGGCTGGGTCAGCCGGTCCTCGCCGTACATGATCTTGGACAGGAAATAGCCCTTCACGCAGTTCAGGCCGCGGTTGACCTCGGCCTTCACGTCGCCGTGGGTGGCGACGATGCGCCCCTCCTTCACACCGACCATGACGCCGCAGCCGGTGCCGCAGAAGCGGCAGGGGGCCTTCGACCAGGTGAGCTTGGCGTCGGCGCCGGCCGTCAGAGTGCCGGCCTCGGCGGGCTGGATGACGGACGGCAGGCTCACACCGGCCGCCGCCGCCGCTGTCACGGCGGCTTGGACCTTCAGATAATCACGGCGGGTCAGGGACATAGGGGGGTGCCTCCTGGGGCGGGTCGTCTTTTCTTGGACGGACGTCAATGGGCGTGGGGGACGAGAGCGGTGTCGGCGGGCATCGGCTCCGCGCAGCGCTCGGCGTCCTCGTAGTGGTGGTAGACCAGCGTGGTGGTGTGGACGCCCGCCATGGCGTTGATGTCGGCGATGCGGTCCAAGACCTCGGCCTCCGTCGCGGTTTCCAGCGTGACGATGGCTTTGCCGTTCTCCGACGCGTGCCAGTCGGCGCCGTCGAGCGCCAGGACCACCTCCTTCAGGGCGGCGGTGCGGTCGGGCGCGTGCTGGATGACGAGGCTGGAAATGTGCAGTTCGGGCATGGCCGCCTCACATACCGCCGGAGTGGGACAGGATCTGGTACATCCAGACGGAGAAGCCGTAGGCCCCGACCATGCCGATCGCCAGGAACGGCCATATCAGGATGGAGAGGGCGAAGAAAACGAACCCCTCGAAGCGGCGGGTCGGGGCGGCGGTGTCGGCAGTGCGGGCGGGCGGCGCGGTCATGGCGGTCCCATGGATTGATCGAACGGTATCGCCGCGGAGCTTCATCCTTTCGCATCATGAGTGGCTTGACCGAGGTCAAGTGCCGGTACCGACTTAGTCCCTAAGTACCGGTACTTTCGTTGCTTTGGACGTTTTGCCGCACGCCAACGCAAAACCCCTCCCCCGCCGGGCGCGGGAGAGGGGTTTTGAGGAAGCGAACCGGGATCGGGCGGGTTACAGCCGGGTGTTTTCCTGGCGCATCAGGCGGTCGATCAGCACGCCGCGCACGAGATCGGGGCCGAGCTGTTCGGCGGCGGCCTGCTTCAGGGATTTGGCGACGGCGGCGGGATCGACCGACGGGCCGTCGAAGGCGCCCGCCCCCGCCATGCCGAACAGGGCCTGGAGCAGGGCGTTGCGCGCGTGGGGAAGATGGCGGCGCAGCAGGTTGGACTGCTCGACGCTGCCCGTCTGCAGGGTGATCTGGGTCAGGATGAAGGCGTTGGTGCGGCCCTCCACCAGCACCGGCACCATCAATTGCCCGACCTCCACATAGAAGGGGCCGGGACCGTCGGTGGGCAGGTCCGGGCCGGCGCCGGCCTGCTGCTCCAAGGCCGTTTCCTCGGCGCCAAGCGTCAGCTGCAGGCGCCCGATGCCGTAGCCCACCGCCGCCGCCAGCGCGGCGCAGAGCACGAAGACCGAGTAACGGCTGGGTCCGGGGCGGTCCGCCATGGTCGCGTTTCCCCGCCGCTCAGAAGGGCATGATGATGTCGAAGACCTGCTGGCCGTAGCGCGGCTGCTGGACGTCGGTGATCTGGCCGCGCCCGCCGTAGGTGATCCGGGCCTCGGCGATCTTATCGTAGTCGATGGTGTTCACGTTGGTGATGTCCTCGGGCCGGATGACCCCGGCGATGCGCATCTCGCGCAGTTCGTAGTTCACCCGCACCTCCTGCCGGCCGGCGATCACGAAGTTGCCGTTGGGCAGCACCTCGGTCACCACCGCCGCGGCGCGCATGGCGATGCGCTCGTTGCGCTGGATGGTCCCGGTGCCGGAGGAGGAGGAGGAGCTGTCCATGTCGACGAGGCTGGACGGGTTCACCGCGTCAGGCAACACCGCCGGCAGCCGCGACTCCAGCCCGAAGAAGTTCGGCACGCCCGCCGATTCGGCGTTGGAGCGCTGGCGCTGCGTCTGGTTCTGCAGCTGCGCCTGATCGGCGATGTTGATGATGACGGTCAGCAGGTCGCCCACCTGTTTGGCCCGCGGGTCGCGGAAGAAGTCGCGGGACCCGGTGCGCCACAGCGAACTCGGCACCTGCTCGTTGGTGTTGGGGCGCGGCATCGGCATGGAGATGACACGCGCCTCCGGCGCCATGGCGGGGTTGGAGATTTCCGACAGACGCGGCGCCTGCCCCACGTCGGCCAGCCGCCCGCAACCGGCGAGCGCCACCGTCAGGGCGAGGAACGGAACCAAGGTGCGGGGCGGGAGCGTGCGCATGAGGGTGGTGTCCTTGATTGGACTCGGGTGACTGGGCTCAGAATTTCGCGGACGCCGCGTTGGGCGGCATGGCGTCCGGAGGCCCGGCGACGGTGACGGTCTGCGGCCCGGTGATGGTGCCGGTGACGACGATGTTGCTGGCGACGTTCATCACCCGCACCAGCTCCCCCACCCCGCCGTCCTGCAAAGCACGACCGCGCGCCATCAGTTGCAGCGGCCCGTCCTCGTAGACGAGGCTGACCGGCTTGTTGCGCTGGACCACCAGCGGGGCGCCAACCGCGGAGGTCTGGATCAGCCGCCCGGCGGAGAGCTGGCGGCGGCTGGCCAGCCCGGCGAGGCTGTCGCGGGAGGTGACGACGGCGCCGTTCAGCCGCTCCAGCGGCATCGGGATGGTGGTCAGGTCGCTGTCGGCAATGACCTCGCCGGGCAGGATGCGGCGCGTCGGCACCGGCACCTCCACCATGATGTCGGCTTTGGCCTTCACCTCGACGATTCGTCCGTTGCTGCTGACCAGCGCGCGGACCAGCCCGCCGCGCGGGTCGTAGGACAGGTCGCGCACCGCCTCCACCGGGCCGGAGAAGGGCACGGTCAGCACCAGCGAGACCCGCGCGTCCGGCGGCACCGCCGGGCCGAGCGAAGCCGCCAGCTCCTGCGCCAGCAGCGCCTCCACCGCCCCCTCGCCGTCGGACAGATACGCCGCCTGAACGGGCGCGCCGAGCAGCTGCAGGGCGACCGCGAGTCCGGCCAGATGACGAACGGAACGCCGCATCGAGGTCACCGCATGTTCGACAGCGTGGAGGCCATCTGGTCGCCGGCCTCGACCACCTTCGCGTTCATCTCGTAGGCGCGCTGGGCGGAGATGAGTTCGGTGATCTCCTGGACGACGTTGACATTGGAGGATTCCAGATACTTCTGCCGGATGGTGCCGAAGCCCGCCTGTCCGCCGGTGCCGTCCTGCGGCTCGCCCGAGGCGGGGGTGGCGCGGAACAGGTTGTCGCCCATCGCCTCCAGCCCGGATTCGTTGACGAACACGGTCATCACGAGCTGGCCCAGCACGCGCGGGCGGGTCTGCCCGTCGACGAAGGCCTGCACCTCGCCGGAGCTGTTCACCGCGATTTCCCGCGTGCCCTGCGGCACGGTGACCTCCGGCAGCACCGGGTGGCCGTCGCTGGTCACGATGGTGCCCTCCGGCGACAGCTTGAAGCCGCCGGCGCGGGTGTAGGCGGTCTCGCCCGCCGGCATACGGATGTTGAAGTAGCCGCGCCCTTCGATGGCGAGGTCCAGCTCGTTCCCGGTCGAGGTCAGGTTGCCGGTCGTGTTGATGCGGTTGACCGCCCCCGGACGCACGCCGAGCCCGACCTCGATGCCGGTCGGGATGATGGTGCCGGCGTCGGTGGACTGGCTGCCCTGGCGCCGCTCCGACTGGTACATCAGGTCCTGGAACTCGGCGCGCCCGCGCTTGAAGGCTGTGGTGTTGATGTTGGCGATGTTGTTGGAGATGACCTCGACGTTCAACTGCTGGGCCATCATGCCGGTCGAAGCGATGCTGAGCACGCGCATGGACGCAATCTCCTGATTTTAAGCGGATTTGCCGAGGCGGTTGATGGCGGAGCGCAGCAGGTCCTGCCCGTCGTCCATCATGCGGGTGACCGACTGGTAGTCGCGCGTCAGCTCCATCATCCGCGACATCTCCGCGATGGACTGGACGTTGGACTGCTCCACCTTGCCCTGGATGATCCGGGTGTCGGGGGCCGGCAGGGGCTGGGCGTCCACGGCGTCGAACAGCACGTCGCCGGTCTGGGCCAGCGCCTGCGGGCTCTCGAAGCGGACGACGCGCAGCCGGGCGATCATCTCGTTGTCGGCGGAGACCAGCCCGTCGGTGCCGATCTCCATCCGGCTGCGGTCGGCCGGAATGACGATGGGCTGCTGGTTGTCGTCCAGATAGGGGAAGCCGCCGGCGTTCACGAGCTGTCCGTCCACGTCGCGCCGCATCCGCCCGTCGCGGGTGTAGCGCGGGCCGTCCGGAGTTTGCACCTGGAGCCAGCCGTCGCCGTCCAGCGCCACGTCGTAGGGGTTGTCGGTCGGCTTCAGGCTGCCGGCGGTGAAGTCGGTGTAGGTGGCGCGGTCGATGGTGAAGGCGATCTTGTCGGACGGCTTCATGCCGCCGCGCTCCATCGCCGCTTCGAACAGCATGCGTTCGCCGCGGAATCCCGCAGTGTTCATGTTGGCGATGTTGTTCGCCACGACATCGAGCTGCCGGCGCAAGGCCACTTGCCGCGACAATCCAATGTAAAGGGGATTCTCCATCGCCGGACACCTTCGGTTTGAACGCCGCCTTAACCTAGGTGATGCAGTTTAAAGCCGGGTTTCAACCTGAGGCGCCGCGACGGGAACTGACCGGTGTCTTGGGGGATTTGATTCCGATTTAGATAAAATTTGGGGCAGTCGCGATGCATCCCTGCCGGACCCTGTCCATCTCCCTGGCCCTGCTGTCGGTCACCACCGCCCTCACCGTGCCCGCGAGCGCTGCGGACTCCACCCCCGCCCCCATCACCGTGCAGACGGGCGACCACGCCGACTTCTCGCGCCTGGCGCTGGTCAACGCGCAGGGCGCCCCGGCGGTCGATGTGGGAAGCTGCGGCGGGCGCGTCGCCTTCTCGCAACCGGTCCCCTGGCCGCTGGAGGCGCTGAACGGCACCTATTCGCGGCGGCTGACCGGCTTCCAGACCGGGGAGGAGGGGCGCAGCCTGACCATGGAGTGGCCCTGCGGCGCCCGCGTCACCGTGCGCCGGGAGCGGCGGATCACCTTCATCGACGTCACCGACCCGCCGCGCCCGGCGCGCAAGCCCGGCGCTCCGGTCCCGGCACCCGAAGGCGTTCTGCTGGCCGAGGCGCCCGGCGCGTCGGTGTTTCCGGTGATCGCGCCGCCGCCGCCTCCCGAACCGCCACCTGCCCAAGCGGCGTCCGCCCAAGCAGCGCCCATCAGCCTCGCCGAGCGGCTGACCCCCGTCGCCAGCGCCCAGGCGCAGCCAGTCGTACAAGCCCCGCCCGTGGCACCGGCACCGCCGCCGGCCACGCCGCAACCGGTCGCCAAGGTCCCGCCGCCGAAGCCGGAGCCCGCCCGGACGGTGGCCGCCGTGCCGCCGCCGGCCGCGCCTCTGACCCCCGCCCCCGCCGTCCAGACCGACCCGCCGATCCGCGCCTTCGACCTGGACGCCTGGGCCGGCGACGACTACCCCACGCGCAAGCAGCATCTGGAACAGCGCATCGCCGAGAGCCAGGGCCGCGCGCGGGTGGACGCGCTGCTCGCCATGGCCCGCTTCACGCTGGCCCGCGCCCTGCCGGAGGAGGGCCGCGCCGCGCTGGACGCCGCGGAGAGCCTGACGCCGGGGCCGGACCAGCGCTACGAGCTGCGCCTGCTGCGCGACGCCTTCCACGCGCTGGACGACACCGCCGACCCCGACGACAGCCAGTTCGTCCGCGCCCAGCCCACCCCCGCCGCCGCCGACCACCATGTCTGGCGCAGCGCCACCCTGGCCCCCAGCCGCTGGACCGCGGCGAAATCGAGCCTGCCGATCGCGCTCAAGCGCCTGCTGTCCTACCCCGCCGACCTGCGCGGTCGCCTGCTGACCCTGCTCGCCGAATCAGCGGGCGAGGCGGCGGACGGCGCGGCGCTGAACCTGATCGTGCTGGAGATGATCACGCTGGACGGCATCGGCTCCACCGACGGGCGGCTCGACCTCTTTCGCGGCCGTCTGGCGGAGCTGCTCAACGAGACGGCGGAGGCGCTGGCCCATTACAAGCGCGCCGCCGCTTTGCCCAACCTTTACGGCCACCGCGCCCAGGTCCGCTCCATCGAGCTGCGGATGGCCAGCGGCGCTTTGGACGATCCCGGCGCCATCGCGGAGCTGGAAAGCCTGCGCTACGCCTGGCGCGGCGGCGACGTCGAGACGGACGCATTGGCCGCGCTGGGCGCCGCCTACACCCGCGCCGGGCGGATCGACGCGGCGCTCGACATCTTCGGCCTGCTGGGCCGCCGCTTCGGCGCGACGGCGCGCGGTCGCGCGGCGCTGACCACCGGGCGGGGGCTTCTCGACGCGGTGATCGGCCATCTGGAGACGACCCCGGGCAGCGCGCTCGACGCGCTGTCGCTCCAGGTGCGCTACGGCCGCACAGTGATGCTGACCGACGACGACGCCGGCACGCAGCAGCGCCGGCTGGCCCGGCTGCTGGCCCGCGGCGGCTTCACGCTGGAGGCCGCGCGCCTGCTCCACACCGTCGCCGAGACCGCGCGCGGCGCCGAGCGCGCGGCGGTCGGGCTGGAGCTGGCCCGCGTGCTGCTTGACGCCGGGCGCGGGACCGAGGCGCTGGCCGTGCTCGACCACACCGCCGGCCCCGCGCCGGACGCCCAGGCTGCCGAGCGCCGCGCCTTGCTGCGCGCTGACGCCTTCGCGGCAGAGGGCGAAGCGATGCGCGCCTTCGACGCGCTGCGCGGCCTGACCGGGCCCGAGGCGGCGCGCATCCGGGCGGACAGCCTGTTCCGGGCCGGCGAGTGGCCGGCGGCCCGCGCCGCCTACGCCCAGCTGTTGGGTGGGACGGATGCGCCCCTGCCGGACGACATCGCCTTCCACGCGCTGGCCGCCTTCCGGGCGGGCGACGACGCGGCGGTCACCGCTGCCGCGGAGCGCCACAGCACGGCGCTGGCCGGGACTCGCTGGGCCGGTCTGCTCGACGCCCTAGCCGCCCCGCTCGACCCGGCGGGCAAGCCGCTGTCCAGCGCCACGGTCAGTAGCCAGTTGGCCGCCGCCGACGCGCTGGCCGGCGTGCTGCGCCGGTGGACGGCTCCCTGAACGCTCCCGCCCCACACGACGGCTCCCTGAGCCCGATCCCTCTTTTCGGCCGAGCCGGAGGACTCACATCATGCGTTTGCTGTTCGGAATCGTCGCGGTCTTCCTGAGCGTGCTCGGCGGCTTCGCCGCCATGGGCGGGCGGATGGGCGTGCTGTGGCAGCCCGTGGAAATCGTCATCATCGTCGGCGCCGGCATCGGCGGCTACGTCATCGCCAACTCCATGGCGGTGCTGCGCGCCACCCTGCGCACCATCGGCGCGGTGGCCCGCGGGCGGCACACCAGCAAGGACGAGTATCTCGACCTCATCTCCCTGCTCTACGCCCTGCTGCGGCAGGCGAAGTCCAAGGGCGTGTCGAACATCGAGAGCGACATCGACAAGCCGGACGACAGCCCGATCTTCGCCCAGTACCCCTCGGTCTTCCGCCAACCGCGCTGCGTCACCTTCCTGTGCGACTACATGCGCCTGATCGCGCTGGGCCAGGACAACCCGCACGACCTGGAAGCCCTGATGAACGAGGAGATCGAGACCATCGGGCGCGAGCTGAACCAAGTGCCGAAGGCCCTGCAAAACTTGGCCGACGCGCTGCCGGCGCTGGGCATCGTCGCCGCCGTGCTGGGCGTCATCAACGCCATGAGCGCGATCAGCGAGCCGCCGGAGGTGCTGGGCCACATGATCGGCGGGGCGCTGACCGGCACCTTCCTCGGCGTGTTGCTGTCCTACGGTCTGGTCGGCCCGATCGCCGCCGCCGCCCGCCATCGCCGCGAGGCGGAGCTGACGCTGTTCATCTGCGTGCGCGCGGGGCTGGGCGCCTATCTGCGCGGCAGCCCCCCGCAGGTCTGCGCGGAGTTCGCCCGCAAGGTGCTGTTCGCCGACACGCAGCCGAGCCTCGCCGAGGTCGAGGTCGCCACCACCCTCTCCTCGCAGGCGAAGGCCCGCGAGGCGAGCCAGCCCGCCTGAGGCCCTGCCATGCCCCGCAAGCGCATCGAGCCGACGATCATCATCAAGCGCCGCTACGGCGAGGAGGAGGAGGAGCACAACAGCGCCTGGAAGCTGGCCTACGCCGACTTCGTGACGGCGATGATGACCTTCTTCCTGATCATGTGGCTGATGAACATCACCACGGTGGAGCAGCGCAAGGGCATCGCCGACTATTTCAACCCGGTGGCCCTGTCCCAGTCCAACTCGGGCGCCGACGGCATGCTCGCCGGGCGGGCGGTGGACAAGACGGGGGCGCTGTCCACCCCCAACGCGCCGGGGGAGCACAGCGTGCCGGTGGCCGCCCCGCCCGTCGTCGCCTCGCTGGGCGAGAGCGACCGCGAGCCCGCCGGCCGCAAGGACCCCATGCCCAACCCGCCCGGCGGCAAGAGCCAGACGGACCGCGACGCGCGGGCGGAGCTGGAGGCCCTGCTCGACCGCCAGACCGCGGCGCTGAGCGAACAGCAGGGGTTGGAAAAGGCCGAACGCGACCTGCGCACGGCGCTGGAAACGATGCCGGAACTGGGGGCGCTCGCCGGCAGCGTGGTCATCGAGCAGACGTCCGTCGGCCTGCGCGTGCAGCTCACCGATCAGGCGAAGGTGTCGATGTACAACGTCGGCTCCGCCCAGATGAACGAGCAGGGCCGTCGCCTGATGCGGCTGGTCGCCGGCGCCGTCGCGTCGTCGCCCAATCGCCTCAGCATCACCGGCCACACTGACGCGCTGGGCTATGCGGATGGGGCGAAGTACGGCAACTGGGAACTGTCCAGCGACCGCGCCAACGCCGCCCGCCGCGAGCTGATCGCCGCCGGCGTCCCGGCTCGGCGGATCGTCCGGGTGGAGGGGCGCGCCGACCTCGACCACCTCGACGGCGCCAACCCGCTGGCCCCGCAGAACCGGCGGATCAGCATCACCCTCCTGAAGGCCGCGGCAGGGGAATAGGCCCCTTCAGGTCGGGCTGGTCGTCACCACCGGCCGCGCGCGGAGCAGTTGGACGGTGGTCAGGAAACCCAGCACAGCGGCGACGCTCCCCAGCAGGAAGACGCCGCCGTAGCCCACCCGGTCGGCGAGCAGCCCGGCCAGCGGTCCGGTCAGGCCGTAGGCGACGTCCTGGAACGCCGCGAAGGCGCCGAGCGCGGTGCCGCGGAGTTGCGGCTCGACGAGATGGACGACCTCCCGCCCCATGGCGGGAAAGACCAGCGAGCAGCCGAGCCCCGTCAGAAAGGCGCCGGCCAGCGCGGTGACGGGATCGCCCGCGGTCCACAGCAACGCCTGCCCGACCGCCTCCACCGCCAGCGATCCCATCGCCACGCGCAGCCCGCCGAAGCGGTCGGGCAGATGGCCCAGCGCGAAGCGGACGAGCACGAAGCCGAGGCCGAAGGCGGTCAGGCCGAGCCCGGCGTGGGGCCAGCCCTCGCGGACGAAGTGCAGCGAGAAGAAGGCGCCGATGGCGGCGAAGCCGATGCCCTGGAGGCTGACGACGGCGCCCTGCCGCCAGATCCGCCCCAGCACGCGGCGGAAGGGCGGGCGCTCGGCGTCGGGATGGGCCTGGGTCCCCTCCATGCGCCGGATCGCCAGAAGCCCGAGGGCGGGCAGCAGCGCGCTGACCGCCATGACGCCGGAAAAGCCGAAGCGGTCGAGCAGCCCCAGCCCCAGCGGCCCGCCCGCCGCGAAGGCGCCGTAGAGCGCCGCCCCGATCAGCGCCAGCACACGGCCCGAGCGCTGCGGACCGACAATGCCGATCCCCCAGGCGACCACCCCGACCCCGACGAGGCTTTCGCCGACGCCGATGAGCAGGCGGCCCGCGACCAGCACGGAAAAGGCCGCCCATGGCGAGAGCGACAGAGGGCCGGCGGCCATCGAGACCAGCCCGCCGGCCACGTAGAAGGCCAGCCCCCGCCCGACCGCGCGCTTGGCGCCTTGGCGGTCGGAGACGGTGCCCGCGAAGCCGCGGCTGAGGATGGTGGCGAGGAAGGCGCTTCCCACGCCCAGCCCGGCCCAGACATTGCCCATCCCCAGATCCCCGGCCACGAAGAGCGGCACGACGGGAAGGGACAGGGCGACACAGAGGTAGGAGACGAAGAGGACGGCGGTCAGGACGATCAGGCGGCCCTGCGCCGGATCGCGCGCCGACGCCGGCCGTGTTTGGGGACCCATGGTGTGCTCCACACTGGTCCCCGCCGATGGCCGTCCGTCCGAACACGCGAACGCACTCCGATCGGCGAGGATCGTTGAGTGCGTTGGTTGACGTTGAACGCTTACGGCCAGCGTGGCTGGCGATGCGGGACAGGGTACCAAGCCCGAGGAGAATTGCAACAGGCCGCGTCGGCCAAGGCTGTCGCCTTTGACGCTCCCTCTTCCCCGAGGGGAATCCTGTTCCGATGCGGAACGTCAGGTGCCGGAATTCCCCACATTCTCAACCCCTGTCATAAAGGCCGGCGCCGCCAATCGGCGTGCATGGTTCCGCAGGTCCGCGGGCCAGGATTCCGTCAGCTCGTGGAAGCGTTTCCCATCGCCGGCATAAAGTGACCGTGAGGCCTCCTCCCACCCCTGCTGATCGCCCAGCATGGACATCATGAAACGGTCCGCGGCAGCTTGGGCCTGACGCGCGCGCTCGACACCGCTTCTTTGGTTGCGGGCGGCATCAATCAACCGGCGGATCACCGCTGACGCGCCCTCCGGTTGGGCGGCGAGCCACTCCCAGTGGCGCGGAAGCAAGGTCACCTCCCGCGCGACGACTCCGAGCTTGGGCCGGCCGCGCGTCGGCGCCCCCATGCTCTGCCTTTGCGGCGACACGTCGTCATTCATGGTGCGAAGACGTTCGGCAACCTCTTCCTCACTTCCGCTCAGATCGAAGTCGATTTGGCGCCCGGTTTGGTCGTCGAAGACGAGGATGACGGCATCGCTGCCGGACGTGGCGGCCCGCTTGATGGCAAGCGCCACATCCTTCGGTGTTCCGGCAGCAAACAGCCCGTCACCGATGAAGGCGGTGCAGGACGGTCCCTCGGTCGGAGTATCGTTCACGGTGGCTCTCCGATGACATGTGAGTGGGCAAACGCGCGCAATTTATACCCGGATAAAAAGCTTGAACGCAATATTACCCGGGTGTAAATGCCAAAGCCAGAACGTTGAGGTTCAGATCGCGCAGCCGGAGTGAGCGGAACAATGACAACTGGTCAGGACAGAAAGGCGGCCGTGACCGCCTACAAGGAGCGGAAGGTGTCCGCCGGTGTCTACGCACTGCGGTGCGTGGCGACCGGCAAGGTCTGGGTGGGTGCTGCCCCCGATCTGAGCACCATTCAGAACCGCTTGTGGTTTCAGCTCAAACAGAACTGCAGCCCCAACCGTGACCTCCAGGCCATCTGGAACGAGCATGGAGCGGACAACCTGAGTTTCGAGATCCTCGAGCGTCTGGAGGAGGAAACGCTGGTTTATGCCCAGAGAGCGGCTTTGAAGAAACGCGTTCAGCATTGGCGCGAAACGCTGGATGCGGCCGTGCTTTGACCTTGGCTTTCCCTGACCGGATGAGGCGCCAGGAGCGGCAGGCGCACCCGACAAAACGGTGATGAAGGTGCCGGGAGGTGCGGGGCCGCACCTCTCCTATCCGATCCTTATCGGATCCACGGCCTTCAGCGGGCCACGTACCAGTCCGTCCGGTGGTTGAAGGCGACGAAGGCGTTCAGCACCGCCGCCCCCAGCATCGAGGCCAGCACCGCCTTCCCGTCGATCACGAAGACCGCCATGGAGAAGATCACCACGTCGAACATGGCCTGGAGCCAGCCGGCGCGGAAGCCCGTCTTCTCCTGGATGTAGAAAGCGAGAATGCCCACCCCGCCGCCGCTGGAGCCGTGGCGGAACAGGCCGATCACCCCGATGCCGATGCAGAAGCCCGCCAGAACCGCCGCCACATAGGGGTGGAGAGCGTCGTAGCGGATCGCGTGGGGCGCCAGCGTGGTCAGCACCGAGATGCTGGTGACCGCCAGAAGCGACTTCGCGGTGAAGCGCCAGCCGATGCGCGCCAGCGCCAGCGCGTAGAAGGGCAGGTTCACCACGAAGAACACAGGCCCGAAATCCAGCCCCGTGGCGTAGGCGATGACGAAGGACAGCCCCGCCGCCTGCCCGGTGATCAATCCGGCGGCATGCAGTATGGAAATCCCGAACGCGGTCATGATGATGCCGAAGAGCTGCCCCTGCGCATTATCAAACGCGCTGTGCGACGCCCGTTTGGTTTCATTTGTTGCAACAACAGTGTTGGCGGCTACGGATACTGCACTTTTCTTGAGCACGCTCGGCACCTTCCAGACTTCATTCCATATCGACAGTATCATCAAAGACCAGACCAAGAATAGAGCGGCGTGAGTTCGTTCGCCGCCCCCGCAATCCGTAGAGCGACGCCGCTTCGCGTTCCCGTCGCCCCTCCCCTCGCCGTCGATTCCTCCGGATGGTGCCGGCGTTCCGCGCGGGGGCACGGGCGGCGGGACGCGGAATTGCACGGCCTTGCGCCCATCGTTGCGCCCACCGCGCAAGAATCGGTCGCGCCAACACCACACGCTTTCCCCGCATTGATCGCCGAAGCGCAACCCAGGCGCACAAAACTCACGCGGTCTGCCGGATTCTTTCGCCGGATAGACCAATCGCGCGGCAAGCCGCCTCGCTACAGTCGCACCGTCCGCCGTTCACGCATCCCATGGTCGCATGGGGCTGCATGAATGATCGACGCCAACAGCGGCCGCCTTTGAAACCGGCCCCACCAGTGAGGAAAGACAATGGCATTTCCGACCGCCGTGAACGACCAGATCACCGATTCCGTCACCCAGGCCAACACCAAGGTCCTGGGCGACGCTCCGGCGATCGCCATGGGCAACCTGTTCCAGGCCACGGCCCAGGCGCTGGCCAACGCGGCCCACAACGCCACCAACGCCCAGCAGCAGTCCTACGTGACCGCGCAGGCCGCCACCACCCAGGGCGTGGCCACGCTCTACTCGATCGACACCGCCTCCACCGGCGTGGCGACGAAGAGCATCCTCAGCACCGGCGTCAAGGGCCTCGGCTCGTAAGCCGGACCCGCGCGCCCATCGACGTTTCAAACCACCTGCGCCACCCCGCCTTCCATGAGGGATCGCGGGCGGGCGGCAGGCAACCGAAGAGGACGAACAAATGGCTTTCCCGACCGCCGTGAACGACCAGATCACCGATTCCGTCACCCAGGCCAACACCAAGGTCCTGGGCGACGCTCCGGCGATCGCCATGGGCAACCTGTTCCAGGCCACGGCCCAGGCGCTGGCCAACGCGGCCCACAACGCCACCAACAACCAGCAGCAGTCCTACGTGACCATGCAGGCCGCCACGACCATGGGCGTCGCCACGCTCTACTCGATCGACACCGCCTCCACCGGCGTCGCCACCAAGTCGATCCTGGGGAGCTGATGAGCCGACCGGCCGGGACCGGGCGCCCGCGGGCATCCGGAACAGGCCGCCGGCCATCCATCCCGAACCATTCGCCAAGGAATAACGTCAGATGGCTTTCCCGACGGCAGTCAACAGCCAGATCACCGATTCCGTAGCCCAGAGCAACGTCCAGGTCGTTGGCAGCTCGCCGGCGATCGCCATGGGCAACCTGTACCAGGCCACCGCCCAGGCGCTGGCCAACGCGGCCCACAACGCGACCCTGGCGCAGCAGCAGATGTACGTCACGGCGCAGGCCGCCACGACGACGGGCGTCGCGATGCTCTACTCCATCGACACCGCGACCACCGGCGCCGCCACGTCGAAGCTCCTCGGCTGATCGGACGGCGGACGCGGCATCCACCGCCGTCCGCCGCCCGACGCCGGCGCTTTGGCCTCAAACCAACGCAACATCTGATGTAAGGAGCAAACACGATGGCTTTCCCGACCGCCCTGAACAACCAGATCACGGACTCGGTCTCCCAGGTCAACACCAAGGTCCTGGGCGACGCCCCGGCCGTCGCGATGGGCAACCTGTTCGTCGCCACCAGCCAGGCGCTGTCGAACGCGGCCCACAACGCCACGAACAACCAGCAGCAGTCCTACGTGGTGATGCAGGCGGCGACCACGCAGGGCCTGTCGACCCTGTACTCCGTCGACACGGCCTCGACCGGCGTCGTCACCACCCAGATCCTGGGCCTCTCCTAAGGAGAGCCGGCGGGCCGCCCCCGGGACACCGGGGGCGGCCTTCGCCGCAGGTTGAAGCGCCCGGTCGCGCATAAGCCCGTGTCCGCAGAAACTGGTGGCAGGAGCCTGAAGGCAGGAGTGTGCGAATGCCGGACGGAGGCTCCTCCAGTCTTGCCGGATCGGTCGCGGCGAACACGGCGATACCGCTTGGCCTGACCCCATCCCTGGCGATGGACATGACCTACGTCGCCATGGCCGACAGCCTCGGCCTGGCCATGCAGAACGCCGTCGCCAACCAGCAGCGCGCCCAGGTCATCACCGAAGCCGCGCTCGCCCAGGTCCTCACGCTGATCATCACCAAGGGAACCGCAAAATCATGAGCGATGAAGGCACCGTGAACACCCAGGTGATCGACGCGACGTCGGACATCGTCACGCTTCTGACGGGACAGTCCCCCGCGCAGTCGTTCGCCATGCTCGACGCCGTGATGGTCGAGACGCTCGGCATGGCGATGCACAACGCCGTGCACCGCCAGCAGAACGCCGGCATGGTCAATTCCGCCGCGGTCACCGCCGCCTGCGCCAAGATGCTGTCCGTGCCCTTCCCCACCACGCCACCGCCGCCGCCCTCGGGCGCCTCCACCTCCGGGGGCAACGCGTCGCCGCTGCAGCCGCTGACGCCGCTGCTGACGACCTCACTCACCACCCTGCCCTCCACGGTCGCCGGCGGCACTGGAAACAGCACCGTCGCCAGCGGTACCGGAAACGGCACAGTCACAGGCGGTACCGGCAACAGCACCGTCACCGGTGGCGCCGGGAACAGCACCGTCAGCGGCGGGTCGTGATTGACCCCGCGCCCATTCCCCAGCGGCCGGCCGTCCAGGCCACAACGAGCAAGGAGCCTTCATGTCGGAGCCCACGAAGGTCAATGCCCAGATCATTGACGTCATAAACCAGACGCAGACGGCGACCATGAGCCCGCAGGTCGTCACCACCAGCGGCGCCGGGAAAGCCTATCAGGCGGTCGCCCAGTCCACGGCCATGGCCGTGCAGGATGCGACGGACACGCTGCGCAACGTCTCGACCATCGCCACCACGGCGATCGGCGTCGCGATGGCGCAGCTTCTGGCGACCGGCGACCCGAAATACGTCACCGCCCTGACCCAGGCCCAGGGAATGATGACGAGCGCCGCCAACGACTTCACCAGCATCGGTACCGCGGCCTCCACGGTCCTGAATAGCTTCCCGTCGAGCTGACCCTTACGCAGGTGTCCCCACCATGACCGTCTCTGTCGCCAACAAGATGATCCAGAACCGCGCCGGGCTCACCGACCTGGGGCGGCTTGCGCTCGCCTTCATCGATGGCGGGTCGGAGTGGCTCGACTGGGCCATCAGCAACGCCGGCCCGCGCTACGATTTCCCGGACGAGAGCACGCTCGTGGAGCAGGTCCAGCAGGGTCTTCATGCCACGCGGCTGGCCCTGCTGCCCACCATGAAGCTGATGGTCAGCCCGGTGAAGTTGATGACGCTGGGGGTGGACAGCCTGCGCACGCTGGCCGACGCCGAATCCGGCGACACCAGCGCCACGGTGTCGGCCCAGGTCAAGCGCATCCTCGCCGACCACAATCTTCTGACCCAGGACGACTTCGCCGCCAGCGTGTCCTTCCTCGCCGGGCTGGGAGTCTCCGGGGCTCCGGTCTTCCAGTTCATGGGCTTCGACGAGCAGCTGGCGGTGCAGGAGCTGCTCTACCGCAAGGAAAGCCAGGGGACGGCGAATCCCGAGCTTCAGAAGGAGGCGGCCGCCTTCGCGGTGGAGCAGGCGCGCACCGTGCAGGAGTTCGCCGATTATTATCAGTTCTATCTGATCTACGTGAACCGGCTGGGCTCCCTGACCGCGACGCCGGACGACCGGAAGAAACGGGCCGGCGGGGCGCTGGACACCATCCTGCCGCAGCTCTTCGGATTCCTGGAATGCCCGCAGGTCCCCCCGCTGGCCGCCCCGGCGGAGGTGGCGCGGGCCGTTTCCAACTGGCAGAAGCGCGGCCGGCCGGTCGGCTTCGCCCGGCTGTCGGACGGGGCGCTGCAGATCGTCCGCGACACGGCCTTCCGGGACGAGACCGGCGACGCGGTGCGGGTTCTGGTGGCCGGCTATCTGGCCGGGGCGCAGGCTCTGCTGTCGGCGACGCCGCCGCAGCGGGGCATCATGGGCCAGGACGGCGCATCCTGTCTCTTCCCCGTCTTCGGCAAGGGCATTCAGGCGGAAATCCAGATGGGGGCCGCGGGGGTGATCTCGCTGCGCTGCTTTCGCCCCGATCCCCCCGCCACAAGCACTGCTGCCGACGCCGACGCCTGACTCGCGTCAACAGGCGGTAGCCGGGGCGGCCCCTTCCGCGCCGCCCTCCGCACCATCCGCGCCAGCCACGGAGCCGCCGACGGCCCCGGCGGCACGCGCGCCGCAAAACCAAACCGGACGAAGGAGATCGAAGGATGGGCGTTTCCCAGCCCCCCAGCAGCCCGACCCCTGACGCGGCGCCCGCTCCGGCGGCGCCGGACACCTCGGCTCCGGCCATGCCCGCAGAGAATGCAGCGCCGCCGGCCATCACGGCACCCGATACGGCACCGTTCGAGGCGGACACCAAGACGCCCGCTGAAATCGCCAGCGCGCTGCTCGACCACGCGGTGAAAAGCGTGAACGCCGCCGCCGAGCAGGCGCTGGCCGCCGTCGAGCAGGCCATCCAGCTCGCCGGCCAGGCGGTGGAGGCGATCCCCGGCCTGACCGCGCATCCCGGCGGCAACGCCGACGAACAGAGCGCGATGTCCCAAGCGAACGAGGCGATGTCGCAGGCGCTCCAAGCCGCCAGCGGAACCGGCGCCGGCGGTCGGGCGATGCAGCAGGCCAGCGAGCAGCAGCAGAAGGCCGTCACCGCGGCCAACGAGGCGGCGCAGCAGGCCATGGCCGCGGCCAGCGCCCAGATCGCGCGGGCGATGAACAGCAAGGGCGACCCGGCCCTGTAAGCTCCCCGACGATCCACCGCCCCGCAGGGACCACGACGCCACGCGGCCGGCCGGGGCGCGTGGTGCGGGCGCGTTTCCGCCCATTCCCGAACACGTCCCCAACCGAACCGAAGGACATCCCGCATGCCGTCCCGGGCTGGCTGGCACGCTGAACGCCCTGACGCCGCAAGCCTGCGCACTGGAACGCCTTAAGGCGCCGATCCGTCGGGGGGCTCTGCGCCAGCCGATGCGGTCACCTGATGCTGACCCTCATGTTGCGCGCCGGTCTGCCAATAGGGCAAGACCGGCACGGTTTCCGGCTGACGATGGAAATGAAGCCGGCGCGGTAAAGTGCCATCATCCCACCACTTCTGTGATTCCAGCCGGAAAGCCGGTCAGGAAAAGCATGGGAATGCCGTCACCGATGGGTGCGCGGGCGCATGGCGACGCGCATTCCCATAGGTTTCGGACGTTTCACCGGCAGGGGGCTTGACGGCCGCCCCCTCCGGTGACCGGTTCATCCGTGCGCGGCGGCTCCGCTCAGGTTGCGCCGATACTCCCGCGGGCTCTGTCCGACGAGACGGCGGAAACTCTTCTCGAAATGGCTGAGGTCGCCGTAACCGACGCTCATCGCCACCTCGGTGATGGGCAGGCGGCGGCAGGCGGCCAGAAGCTCCTGCGCCTTGTGGATACGGATGCGGCCGAGCAGCCCTTTGAAGGAGGTTTGAAGCTCCGTCCGGAACAGATAGCTGAGGTGGGACGGGCTGACATGGGCCTGCCGGGACAGCTCATCCAGCGTGATCGGGTCGGCGAAGCGCTCTCCCAAGAACACCAGCGCCTTGCGCAGGCCGCCGTGCAGCCGGGCCAAAGCGTCCTGGTCGCGGGTCAGCGCGCAGTGCACCCAGTGGTCGGCGGGCGCCGGGACCGGCGGGGAAAGCGGAGCGACCTTCGGATGGCCAACCGGATGAATATCGGACTCCGGTTCCGCCGGCATGGCGCCACCGACCATCCAGGGGGCGTGGCGCCGCACGTCGCCATGGCGGATCGGCCTGCCTCCTGTCATCACCGCCAGCCGGGCGATCACCCGCTCCAGTTCGAACAGATTCTCCGGCCAGCTGTAGGCTTTGCACAGGGCGATCAACTCGTCGGTCCGCGTCTCGTCGGCGCGCCCGCCATGGCGCTCCAGGGCGGCGAGGACCAGCGGCTCGATGTCCGTCGGCCGGTCGCGCAGCGGCGGCACGGTGGCGCACAGGAAATCCAGTTCGGCCAGCAGCGGGCGGGAGAAGCGCCCATCCTCCGCCAGCCGCCGCAGGTCGACGGTGGTCGAGGCAATGACCCGCGGCCCCCCAGTCCCATTGGCCATCCCGTTGGACACTCCGTTGGCGGACAGCGTCCAGCCCCCCGGCGCGTCCAGCCATTGGCCGAGCTGGGACGGCATGTGCTGGACGATCTGCCCTTGCAGGGCCGGTGTCATCTCGTCCACGCCGCTGAGGAGCAGGGTGCCGCCGGCGGCCCGCGCGAACCAGTCGGCCGGCGTCCCCGCCGGGTCCGCTCCGTTGACCTGCACGAAGGGGCCGTCGCGCCGCGGCCCGCAGCCGTGGATCGCCGCGGCGAGCTGCGCCTTCTCCGTTCCGAACTCCCCGGTCAGCAGGACGGGCAGCGCGCTGTGGGCGGCCTGCTCCAGGAAGGCGTCCAACTCGCGCAGCGCCGGGCTCATGCCGACCATCATCAGGGGCCGCCCGAACCGCCGCTCCGCCCAGCGCCGCACCTCGTAACGCTTGGCCAGATAGCCGCACTGGCGGGCGACATCGTGCAGAATGGGAGCCTCGGGCGCGGCGCCGTCCGGCTTGCGGTCGAGGACCAGCCGCATCTCGCCGACCGGCGCGTCGGCGTAGGTGATGGGCACCACCACCGCCTCCGGATCGGCCGCGGCGTCGTTGGGGTCGCCGTCCGCCGTCCAGCAGAGACGGCCGCCCGCCCGGTCCTGGGCGAGCACCAGCGTGCCCATGTCCTGGAGCCACAGCGCCCCGCCACGCAGCGGCGCACGGTCGGCCAGCCGGCCCATCAGCCCACCGATCAGGTCCGGCAGGCTGCGGAAATCGGCAGAGGCCGGGTGCAGGATCTCGTCCAGCGTGCCACAGACCGACAAAGTCATCGCGCCGTCTCCTTGGTAAAGCCCTGCCATATCTTCCGCGAGCGCCTGACTTTGAAGACGAATGCATGCATCGCCGGGCTGCGATGGCGGTAATCGGATTGATAGTTTCGAATCATGACCGAAATCTCCTGTCGCCGTTTCGGACAATTGGTTCACAGTCAATCGACGTTTCATGGCGTCAGGGCGTGAAGACTTCGGCAGACCGGCTTTTTTTCCGGACAAAAGAAAGGGCCGCCCGGCATCCGGTTCCCCGGAGCCGGGCGGCCCGTCAGGCCTCGATCACAGTGGAGGGATCAGCGCGAACGGATCAGTACCACCGGCTTGCGCTCCGCCGCCGGCACCCGCTCCGCCCCTTCGGCGTAGACGCGACCGTAGTAGCTGTCGAGCAGGAGCTGGCGGATCTCCGCGACCAGCGGGAAGCGCGGGTTGGCGCCGGTGCACTGGTCGTCGAAGGCGGCTTCGGCGATGGCGTCCAGCCGGGCCAGGAACTCCGCCTCCGGCACCCCCGCGGCCTGGATCGAGGCCGGAATATCCAGCGTCCGTTTCAACTCCTCCACCCACTCGACCAGCGTTTCCACCCGCTCGTGGTCGCGGCTACCGCCGAGGCCGAGATGTCGGGCGATCTCGGCGTAGCGGGCGACGCCCTTGGGCCGGTCGTACTGGCTGAAGGCGGTCTGCTTGGTCGGGATGTCGGCGGCGTTGTAGCGGATGACGTTGGCGATCAGCAGCGCGTTGGCGACGCCGTGCGGCAGGTGGAATTCCGCCCCCAGCTTGTGCGCCATCGAATGGCAGACGCCGAGGAAGGCGTTGGCGAAGGCAACACCGGCCAGCGTGGCGGCGCTGTGCACCTGCTCCCGCGCCTTGGGGTCCTTGGCGCCGTTGGCGTAGGCGGAGGGCAGATGCTCCTTCAGCAGCTTCAGCGCCTGCAGCGCCTGCCCGTCGGTGTACTCGTTCGCCAGGACTGAGACATAGGCCTCCAGCGCGTGGGTCACCGCGTCGATGCCCCCGGCGGCGGTCAGGCCCCTGGGCATGTCCATCACCAGATTGGCGTCGATGATCGCCATGTTCGGCGTCAGTTCATAGTCGGCGATCGGATACTTGATGCCGGTGCGCTCGTCGGTCACCACGGCGAAGGGCGTGACCTCCGACCCGGTGCCGGATGTGGTCGGAACGGCGACGAACTGCGCCTTCACCCCCAGCTTGGGGAAGGTGTAGATGCGCTTGCGGATGTCCATGAAGCGCAGCGCCAGATCCTCGAAGGCGACGTCCGGCGCCTCGTACATCACCCACATGATCTTCGCCGCGTCCATCGGCGAGCCGCCGCCCAGCGCCAGGATGACGTCCGGCTGGAAGGCGTTGGCGAGCGCCAGCCCGCGGCGCACCACCGCCAGGGTGGGGTCGGCGGCGACCTCGAAGAAGGTCTCCACGGCGAGGCCCAGCCCCTTGAGGATGCGCACAGTCTCGTCAACGTGACCGTTCTCGAACAGGAAGCGGTCGGTGACGATCAGGCAGCGCGTCTTCCCGCGCAGCTCCTCCAGCGCGAAAGGCAGGCAGCCGCGGCGGAAGTAGATGGATTTCGGCAGCTTGTGCCACAGCATGTTCTCGGCCCTCTTCGCCACGGTCTTGCGGTTGATGAGGTGCTGCGGCCCGACATTCTCGGAGATCGAGTTGCCGCCCCAGGAGCCGCAGCCGAGCGTCAGCGACGGCGCCAGCCGGAAATTGTAGAGGTCGCCGATGCCGCCCTGCGACGACGGCGTGTTGATCAGGATGCGCGCCGTTTTCATCGCCTGTCCGAAATGGCGGATGCGCTCCGGCTGCTGGTCCTGGTCGGTGTAGAGGGCGGAGGTGTGGCCGATGCCGCCCAGAGCGACCAGCGCCGCCGCCTTGTCGCAGGCGTCCATGAAGTCGCGGGCGCGGTAGAGCGCCAGGGTCGGCGACAGCTTCTCGTGGGCGAAGGGCTCGTCCTCGGTCACCGCCTCGACCTCGGCGATCAGCACCTTGGTGTGGGCGGGAACGCTCACCCCGGCCATGGCGGCGATGGCGCCGGCCGACTGGCCGACGATGTCGGCGTTCAGCGCGCCGTTCTTCAGCAGCACCTTGCGCACCGCGTCGGCGTCCATCGCCGACAGGATGTGGCCGCCATGATGGGCGAAGCGATCGCGCACCGCGTCATAGACAGTGTCCACGACGATGGCCGACTGCTCCGACGCGCAGACCACGCCGTTGTCGAAGGTCTTGGACATCAGGATGGAGGCGACGGCCCGCTTGATGTCGGCGAACTCGTCGATCACCGCCGGGGTGTTGCCGGCGCCGACGCCGATGGCCGGCTTGCCCGAGGAATAGGCCGCCTTGACCATGCCCGGCCCGCCGGTCGCCAGGATCAGGTTGATGTCGGGGTGGTGCATCACCGCGTTCGACAGTTCCACCGAGGGCTCGTCGATCCAGCCGATGATGTCCGGCGGCGCGCCGGCCTCCACCGCCGCCTGGAGCACGATCCGCGCGGCCTCGCAGGTCGCCTTGCGGGCGCGGGGGTGCGGCGAGAAGACGATGCCGTTGCGCGTCTTTAGGCTGATCAGCGCCTTGAAGATGGCGGTCGAGGTCGGGTTGGTGGTCGGCACGATGGCGCAGATCAGGCCCACCGGCTCGGCGATCGTCATGATGCCGTATTCCGGGTCCTCCTCAAGGATGCCACAGGTCTTCTCGTCCTTGTACTTGTTGTAGATGTACTCGGAGGCGAAGTGGTTCTTGACGACCTTGTCCTCCATCACGCCCATGCGGGTCTCGGCGACCGCCAGCTTCGCCAGCGGGATGCGCGCGTTGGCCGCGGCCAGGGCGGCGCTGCGGAAAATGCGGTCAACGGTCTCCTGCGGGAAGCCGGCGTAGACTTTCTGCGCCTCCCGGACGCGGAGGACGAGGTCGTTGAGGTCTGCAAGCGTGGTGACGGGCATATCGTGTCGCCTCTGCGGTTGGCGCGCCGCCGGCCCTTTCGGGCCGGTCCTGGACAGCGGATGCGGGCGGGTTGAAGCCCTTACAGACACCGGCATCCAAGGCACGCACGGAAAATCGGTCATAGCCGGGCGGCGCTTCAGTCCTGTCCGCGCGGCAAGAAAACTATCCCCCGACCATGGGTGAGGGACCATGACCCATGTCAAAATTGGTATGACCACTTTCGGGGTAGAGCCAACCCCAACCCGCTCGACTGGCCCGGAAAAATCTCTTCCGAACGGGTGACGAATTGCGCTGGACAAGCGCGCCGGTTCTTCCTATAAGACGCCCCCGCACGCAGCGGCGCCCAGGTAGCTCAGTTGGTAGAGCAGGGGACTGAAAATCCCCGTGTCGGCGGTTCGACTCCGTCCCTGGGCACCATTTTCCTTTTGCCAATCAAGCCGTTGGTGGCGGATCAGGTCAAGCCGGCTCACCCGGCACAGACTTGGCGCAGCCGCAGAGGAAATCTCTCCCAAGCTGCTAAGTCTTTGGCATATCCGTTTTTATGATGTCGATTTTCGCTGTTTCAGCACAATTGCGGCACGGTTGGAACAACAGCGCGAGTCCCTGCGGGCGATGATTTTCGCCCATGATTGATTCTCTAAAATCGCTCCCGCTGCCATGGCCCAGATCATCTGCACCTCGTCGGGACGGAGGTTCGTGCGCTTGGCCGCACTCTTCGGCGACGGCAACCACCCGATCAATCATGCCCAGCGGACGATCATCATACTCTCCATGACCCGCTGCATCCGCGCCCACAACAAGGACGCCAAGCCTTTGCCTGCACTTTCTGCCTGCACTTTCTGAACGATTCGGTGCGCCACCGCGCCATGAAGAAACAGGCGGGCCTGCGTTCACAAGAATTGTAATTCAGGCGTCCTTTTCTGAAGGCGATGCTTGGGATTTGCCCGGCAAAGCCGCGGACCGACCGCTAATGCGAACTTTCGTTCGCTTTAGACTCATGTCGCCTTATTCGCCGGCTCTCGGCGGAAGCCGATGGCATTCGCCTGCCGTCCGCGGGAACTCTGTCCCCGCGTGAGGCTGTCCGAAGCGGATTGCAATCCGCTTTCGGTCGCCCGTTCTCATGCGGGATTGGTCGACACCATCACGGTCACCGCATCAAGTGCCTGGGTCCGGAGTGGCCCCACCATGCGACTTCAGAAAGGAACGATGAATCATGAAGAGGTTTTTATTCTGCATCATCTTGGCTTTGTTGCCCAATATCGCCGCAGCCGACACCATGACCTCCAACGACATCGTCAACACCCTGAAAAGGAACAATATGGAGGTTCTCATCCCAATATACGAAAAGGGTATTTTGGTTCTCGACAGCAAGAACACCACCGTTAACGCCATGAAATTGGTTAGAAATTATGCAGCATTCGCAGACGCTGAAGCCAAAAATGCAAAATTTTGGTATCGTGGCATGCCGGCACAACAGGCGAATGATTTCATCAACAGCAATTACTCAGGACTTGGATTGCCGGAAAAATCCTTCGTTGGGATTGCTCCAAGATTCTCTTACGTAACACAATATATCACCAACGCAGAGCCCGGTGTTGTTTTCGAGTTTGGCACGGACAGCGAAGGATGGCTTTTCAAGCAGTGGTCGGTTGACCACCCCTGTCAGATCAAGGCAGAAGGCGGTGGGACTTACGGCCTCGGCCCCAGCGGCACCTATGCGTCGTGCAACAACGGTCCCAACGCCTATAAGCCGAAGATCGACAACTTAGGCGGCATATTCAATAATTGGCTGGCCAACAATACGATAACAGCCAAGGTCGTCTACGTCCTGGCAAACCGCAAGTTGTAGTATGGTCACGCTGGGAAGAGCGAAGCATTCCCACGCGCCACGATGACCAAGGTCGAGGCCGGTCCGCTGAAGCGCTCACTTTGTGGTGCGATGGCGGCCTGGCCTCACGGCCGTGCCGGCGCAGATGCCTGGTCACCTGCCGGCTGCGGCACCAGACACGTTTCCATGAACCGCTCGTCGATCAGCCGCATCATCTCCAGGTTCGCGGTGGACTCGCCCATGATCGGCCCGTGGTCGCCGGGCCGACCATCGAAACCGGTCCGCATTGCCACGCGATCGACAGCCGGAAATGTTCCAGCTCGATCAGTTCCCGCCTCCAGCGCCACCTTCGCCTTGAACACCGCCGAACACCGCTTCCATTTCCCCGTCATCAGGTCCGTCCTTCATCCTGGGCGAACCACGCTTCTCTGAACAAGCGGGGACCAACTCAATCATCGGATGTCCGTTCGGACTGCCGATGGGTGGGCAGGGGTTTGTTCAGACGGGCAAGCAGTTCGCCAAGTACGGTCTCGGTGGTATGCAGAGCGTCTTCGGAAAGCGCTTCCCCCAGATCGGCGGCCCACAGGCCACATCGCCGGTCGGCCTCGGCAAAGGTACGCTTCCCAGTGGCTGTAAGTCTGTAAAGCGGCGAACGCTCGTGGGATGGGTTAGGACGGCGATCCAACAACCCTTCGTCCATCAGCAAATTCAACTGCTTCTGTGCCCCCTGACGGGTGATTCCCATAGCTTCGGCGATTTGCGGGGCGGTTAGTGGCCGGTCAGCCAGAGCCAGAGCCCCGAGCACCTGCCACCGCGCGCTGGTCAGATTCAGCCCCTCGACCAGCCGGTCGCCCTGCTCCAGCAGGCGACCGTTGAGACGGAACACCAACACCATGATATCAGCCAGCTGCTTTTCCTTCCGACGGGTCATCGCTTCCTCTCGGCCGACGGGACGCGTTCCAGATAAGCACGAATGACAACCGGCTGTCAAAAAGGCATTGACAGCCGGTTGTCATTAATGAAAACTGGTTGTCATAATCTGCCAGTAAGGGTCCATACCGCCCGAATTCACCTTGTCCCAATGCGTTGCAGCCTTCGCTTGAACGGAACGCACCTGCCTGTTCCGCAACCGCCCAGAGCACGAATCCCTGGATGCCCAACCGCCGCTTAACCATCGCGACCCGTCCCTTTGGATGCAGGGCCATCTCCGCTCCGATCATGCTGGCATTGGAAATGGCCATACCACGGCGGTGCTTCGGCCGCCTGTTCGCATCCGGGCTGGGAGGCATAGGGCACCCCCCAACCCGAGGATGAAACGATGCCGAGAAGACCTCACGCAGCCGCCGATACCCTGGCTCTCCCTACACTGCACTCCGTAGGCATCTCGACGGCAGTGGTCGCGGACAGCATCACCAGAGCCGCGCAATCCCATGGGCGTGGCGGACTGAGGGCGGTCAAGACCGGGCGCCCGGACGGGTGGTGCGCCCATGCTTGAAGTGCTGAAGGTTGCCCATATGGTGGGAATGGTCGTGCTTGGGCTTGGCCTGGCCGCCATGTGGGTGTTGGACCTCATCGGGCGTCGGGCTCGCTCGCCGGAGGAGAGCGGGGCGGCAGCCCGGCGGAGCGTCCTCGCTTATGACTTGGTTGTGCTGCCCGGCGTTCTGCTGATGCTCGCGTCGGGAGGGGGAATGATCGCCGGATTTTACGGCAGCGCATTCCTGGATATCCCCTGGTTGGCCGGCATGGTGATCCTGTTCCTGCTGAAATTCATCAAAGGCTACGCCATCACCCGACTGTTCTTCCGGCACCTGAGGGGAGGGAAGGTGCCGGGGGCCCGCCGCTGGCCGCCGAACGCACGGGAGAAGCTTCTGTCGTCATTCTCCCACTTTCTAGACATACCGGTGTTCGTGCTGATCGCATATCTGGGCGCGCTCAAGCCCACAGACTGGTCGTCGCTCATCTTTGGCTTCGCGCTGACTATTGCGGCCGCCCTGACTCAGACGGCATTCATGCGCTCCATATCGAAGGCTTGAAAATAAACACGAAGAGCACCATCAAATGCACGACAAATAATTATCCTGATTCAGGAATTTTTCCACTTCTTATCAAAATAAGAAGGCAACGACGGCCATCGTCCGAATATCTATTTGTCTTCAGACGCTATGGACTGATGGTGCGACAGGCACGGCTGGCCGTGGAATGGAGAGCGCAATGAGGTGGCGAATCATGATCGAGACGATGAGTGAGGAAGACGCGGTGATGCAGCATGCGCATCCCGGAGAATCTGCCAACTCCTTCGCGTCGACGCGCAACCCACGGCACCGCCATCAAGCGGCACGACGCAACCATGATCGCTTCGGGCGCCCACGACTGACAACCCCACATTGACAGCATGCAGTCATCATGACACTATACTCCCATGAAACCACCCGCTGAAACCGTGTTCACCCATCCCGCCAGCCGTCTTGCCCTGGAGGTTTTCCGCCTCAACGGCGCCCTGATCGCCGCCGGCGATACTCTGGTTGCACCGCTTGGACTGACCAGTGCGCGATGGCAGGTGATGGGCGCCGTGGCCGAGGCCGGCGGCGGCCTGCCGGTGTCTGGCATCGCACGCAATATGGGCCTTGTGCGTCAGTCGGTGCAGCGAATTGCGGACGAACTGGAGGCCGAGGGGATTTTCCGATTCGCCCCCAACCCACATCACCGTCGCGCCAAGCTGGTTCAACTTACAGAACGCGGCACTGCCCTGTTTGAGGAAGCGAGCGCCCGCTGGCTCGCCCTGGCCAACACGCTGGTCGCTGGTCTCGCCCCGGGGGAGATCGAACATGCGGCGGGCTTGTTGCAGAGCTTCCACAACCGCTTGCGCCTCCCAATCGACAATGGAGAGACGCCATGATACGCGCCTTACACCCGATTGCCGGTGTGACCGGCATGCTGATGATCGCCGCCTTCTGGACCTCGACGGTCGCAGTTGAGACATTCGGCACCAAGGATGCGGTGCTCAGTGTCAAAACGGCGATTCTTTGGGGTCTGCTTGTGCTCGTGCCGGCAATGGCAATCACCGGAATTACGGGCTTCCGCATGGCTGGAGGCTCAACCGACCCGAGGATCGCCAGGAAACGCCGGCGCATGCCGTTCATCGCCCTCAATGGGATGCTCGTCCTCGTACCGTGCGCCGTGTTTCTGCAGGCACACGCCGCGGCGGGTGAATTCGAAAGTGCTTTCGTCGTCGTACAGATCATCGAACTGCTGGCGGGGGCTGTGAACCTTGCGTTGTTCGGTCTGAACCTGCGTGACGGCTTCGCCTTGACGAGGCGGGCCGCAGCCTGAACGCCACACCATCCAAGAAAGCCGCCGGCCTTTTCTTGCGATCCGGCGGCCATGGGCGGGTCCGCCTCGCGCAAAATGGACACTTTAGAAATAATGCATTTTCGGGTCACAGCCGCAGACAAATGCATGTACTCACTTCTATCCTTAAAGAATTTTTCTTTCAAAAATGGCGCGCCTACTTTTGATAAACCAGAAATTTGAAGTGTACCTCTGTTTATTTATGTATGTTTTTCTCTGCGACAATCTGTATCGATTCTGATGCTTTATACACCTTGTTGCGATAAAGCGATTAATGTACATGTACTCAACCAGACGATGAGTTGACTGCTATCTAACCGGGTTCACAAATCAAGTCGGTCTGCACACAATCCGGATAAAACAACGGAGGTCATCAGAATGAGACCGCGCCCATAAACAGCCCGCGCTCTGATGCTGGAATTCACTCAGATAATTTATCCCGCGATAACGACGGAACCATCTTTCAGTATCCACACAATTTTTAAAGTAATTGTTTTGGCTATTTCTGTAGAAACTACTTGTATTATTTAAATAACATATTAATATGGATTTTATTTCTAAAATTTACAGACCTTGCCCTGCCATCTGTTCTTCAGCCTGAAGGCATGGGCGGAGAATGACGTTTCCGATTTGCGCTCCCACTCGGCGCGCCAAGTCTCTCGCTGATTGCGCCAGCCTGAAGCTGATTTTTCTCGAACTCACCCCTGGCAGCCGGCTGCGGCATGGCTTGGTCAAACGGATCACGTCTGCGAACCGCTGACTCCATTCATCCATCGCATCAGAAAGGTTTGGGAGGAAATGAGAACCGATCATTCCACCGCAGTCGAATGCACCGCGGAAGCAGCGTTCGGATTGGCCTTGGACGTTACCCGATGGCCGCAAGTGTTGCCGCCCTGCCTCGACGCCAAAGTGTTGGATGAAACCGACGACCGCCAGACCATTGCCCTGATCGCCAAGGCCAACGACCGCGTGTTCTCTTGGCAGTCGAGCCGCCAGATCGACCGGGCGGGGCTGCGCATTTCCTTCGTTCAGGCGAAACCGTCGCCACTGGTCGCCTTCATGAAAGGAACCTGGAGCTTCGCGCCTCGGGACAGGGGCTGCACCATCACCCTGACCCATGAATTCAAAGTCAAGGACGAGGTCGCGGGCCTGGTGGAAGGGGTCTCCACCCCGGAAGAGGCGACAGCCTTCATGCTGAAATCGGTGGAGGACAACAGCACGCGCGAACTGGCGGCGCTCAAGGCCGAGCTGGAGCGTGACCTGTGGCGCCACGAGTTCAGCGAGTCGATGGTCATCGACCATGCGCAGGGGGCCATCTACCAGCTCCTGCGCGACGCCACCGCCTGGCCATGGCTCCTGCCGCACTGCAACGCCCTCAAGATGCTCTACGAGGACCCGCACTACCAGGAATTCCAGATGACGGTGCAGGTCGGAGACAAGGAGGAAGTGATCCGCAGCGTCCGGGTGCTGCACCCGGATCGGATCGAATACTTCCAACCCGAACCGCCGCCGCCGCTCAAGGAGCACCAAGGACACTGGACGCTGCGCCAGACCGATGGCGGGGTGGAGGTGACCTCCTGGCACTCCGTGGTGCTGGCGCCCGATTTCTGGCGTGACGGCACCCGGGACGAGGCCAAGCACAAGGTCGAGGCGGCCATCAACCGCAACAGCCTGGGCACGATGGAAGCGATTTTGAACAAGCTGGAGGAATGCACGCATGCCCGCGCGTAACGCATTGGTGACCGGGGCCAGCCGCGGCATCGGCAAAGCCATTGCCCGGCGGCTGATTGCCGACGGCATGAACTGCGTCCTGGTGGCGCGCGAGCAGATGAGGCTGAACGACGCCGTCGGCGAGCTTCAGGCCCCAGGTCTTTCCGTCCTGGGAATGACCTGCGACGTCGTCCGGCCGGCCGAGGTCGAAGCGTTGTTCGCCGCGGTGACACAGGCGTTGGGCGGCATCGACGTGCTGGTGAATTGCGCCGGGCGCAGTGGCGGCGGCGTCACCAAGGACATCACGGACGAGCTGTGGCTGGACGTCATCAACACCAACCTCAACTCGGTCTTCTTCGTCACCCGCACGGCTTTGCGGTCGCAGGCGATCCGCAGGGGCGGCAGCATCATCAACATTGCCAGCACCGGCGGCAAGCAAGGCGTTGTCCACGGCGCGCCCTACAGCGCCTCGAAGCACGGTGTTGTGGGTTTTACCAAGGCCTTGGGGCTGGAACTGGCACGCGACCAGGCGGACATCACCGTCAACGCCGTCTGCCCCGGCTTCGTCGAAACCGAAATGGCCGAGAAGGTGCGTGTCAACTACGCCGCGCTGTGGGGTGTGACCGCCGAAGAGGCCAAGACCCGCATCGAGGCCCGCGTGCCGATCAACCGCTACATCGAACCCGACGAGGTTGCCGCCATGGTCTCCTACTTGGCGTCCGACAAGGCGCGCGGCGTCACCGCCCAGGCCATGAACGTCTGCGGCGGGCTCGGCAACTACTGAATCAACGATTGATGGGAGCCCAACCATGAGCCCTCCACCGTACGACGGGCGCCGGCGCGTCGTCATCACCGGCCTGGGGGTGATCTCTCCCAATGGCATCGGCACCGAGACGTTCTGGCGCAGTTGCCTCGCCGGCAAGAGCGGCGTGGCGCGCATCGGGACCTTCGACACCAGCCGGTTCGATACCGCCATCGCCGGCGTCGTTGGGGATTTCAATCCGGAAAACTTCGACATCTCCCCCCGGCAGCGCAATGCCCTGGACCGTTACGCGCTGTTCGCGCTGGCCGCCGCCCAGGAAGCGGTAACCCAGTCGCGCCTGCTCGACACCGGCTATGACCCGTCGCGCTTCGGCGTGTGCATCGCCACCGCCATCGCCGGCACCAAGTTCATGGAGGAGGAGTTTCTCCGCCTGACCGGCGGCGCGACCGGACCGCTCAATCCCGAACTGGCCAGCCGCAACCTGCTGCTGGGCGCCAGCTTTCACGTCGCCGCCAGCGAAGTGGCGCGGAAGTATTCGGCGCGCGGCCCGGTGCAGACCCTGGCCACCGGTTGCACCGCCGGTCTGGACGCCATCGGGCAAGCCTGTGACCTGATCCGTTGCGGTGACGCCGACGTCATGGTCGCTGGCGCCACCGAGGCGCCGATCACTCCCATCGCCCTGGCGGCGTTCGACATTGTCGGTGCGCTCGCCAGCGACCGCAACGGCACGCCCGAAACGGCGTCACGCCCCTACGACAAGACGCGGGCGGGGTTCGTGCTGGGCGAGGGCTGCGGGCTTCTCGTCCTCGAATCGCTGGAGCACGCCCAAGCGCGCGGCGCAACAATCCTGGCCGAGGTGGCCGGCTTCGGGTCCACCTGCAACGCCTACCACATGACCAACCTGGCCCCGGAAGGCGCGGACCTGCATCGGGCGATGAAGCTGGCTCTGGCCGATGCCGGGCTGGAGCCCGAGCGGATCGACCACGTCAACGCCCACGGCAGTTCGACCCCCCAGAACGACGTCAACGAGACGAACGCGCTCAAGAAGACTTTGGGGCGCCGTGCCTACGAAATCCCTGTCTGTTCGCTGAAGTCGATCGTCGGCCACGCGCTGGCCGCCGCCAACACCATCGAACTGGTCGCCTCGGTGCTGGCGGTCCAGCACCAGGAGGTGCCGCCAACCATCAACCATCAGGTTCCCGATCCCGATTGCGACCTCGACTACGTCACCGAAGGGGCGCGCAAGGCCAGGATCGATTACGTGCTGAAGGATGCCAGCGGCTTCTCGGGAATTCACAGCGCCGTAATCCTGGCCCGATTCGACGGCCATCAACAGGGTGGGCTCCAACAATGACACGCAAAGCGGCGATCACCGGGATCGGCGTCGTCCTCCCGGATACCAACACCGTGTCCGAACTGTGGGACCGGCAGCTCGTCGGGGGCAATGCCATCAGGCCGCTGTCGGAGCGGCTGTGGGGCAGCAGCGTCGACGAGGCGCGCGCCGACGGCTGCATCCCGCCGCGGCTGGCCAACAAGCTGGACGCCTTCACCCGCTATGCCATGGTGGCGGCGCAACGGGCCATCGACGATGCCGGCCTGCCGATGGACAAGATCGACCGCGAGCGTTGCGGCGTGTTCGTCGGCAATGCCTTCGGCGGCTGGCGGTTCACCGAAACCGAGCTGCGCAACCTGCACTGCGACGGTCCGCGGGCGGTCAGCCCGTTCCAGGCGACGAGCTGGTTCCCGGCGGCACCCCAGGGACAGATCACCATCCATTACGGCATCAAGGGTTTCAGCAAGACCTATATGGCCGACCGGGCCAGCAGTCTGGTCAGCGTCGCCGCGGCGGCGCGGATGATCGAAAGCGGCAAGATCGACGTCGCCATCGCGGGTGGCACGGAAAGCACCAACACAGACTTCGTGCGCACGGCGCTGGAGAGCATTTCCCTCGCCGAGCCTGGAAACCATGCATCGGATGGGACGGGATTCACGGTCTCGGAGGGCGCGGTCTTCCTGATCCTCGAAGACGTGGAACGGGCGGCGCGGCGCGGCGCCGGCGTCTATGCGCGGATCGGCGCGTTCGCCATGGCCAATGCGCCGTGCGAGACCGACGGCTACGGTTCCGACCCCGACGCCCTGGTGCGGACCATGCGCGGCGCGCTCGGCGGTCGCGAACCGACGCTGGTGATGCCCGATGCCTGCGGACTGAGCGCCGCCGACCGCGCGGAGGCCGAGGCGCTGCGCCAAGTCTGCGCGGAGGCGCCCCAGGTCGTGCCAAAACGGAAGTATGGGCACAGCTTCGGCGCCGAGGGAGCGCTCGATATCGCCTACGCAAGCCTGATGCTCAACCGGCAGCGGATCCTGCCAAAGGCCGACCTCCGGACCGGCCCCGTCGTCCTCGAGCCGGAGCGTGCCCGCATCGACAGCGTCCTCATCAATGGCTGCGCCACCGGCGGGGCCGCCTGCAGCCTGTTGTTAACCGCAAGGGGAGTGTGAGCAATGAGCAGAAAAGAGATGGTTCTCGGCACAGTCGTGTGCGCCATCCGTGCCTATCTCGGCAATGATTCCGCCAGCCTGACCGGCGATACCCGCCTGGAGGAGGCGTTCGGCATCGACTCCACCGAGATGGTCTGCATCGTCGTCGACCTCGAGAAGGAGCTGGGGATCAGCCTGAAGGGGATGAAGTTCTCGATCCTCCAGACCCCTGACGATCTGGTCGCGGCCATCCTCGACCGCATGCCGACCGCTGTGGCGTGACGCATGATTTCGGCTGGAGCGGCGCGCGTGTACGCCAAGTTCCGGTTCTTCGACCACGACACCACCCCCGGCCCGCGCGGCTGGAATGGGCGTGGCCGACCGGGTTTCCGGTTCCGCTGCACCGAGGGACATGCCATTGATCGCGGCAACTATGGCGGGCACTCCTTCGGCGCGGTGGACTTCGACCTCGGGCGTTTCCCGGAACGGGCTGCCGCCGAGGCTGTGGATTGCCGGCTCATCAGGAGGGGCCGCGGTACGACCCCGGCCTCGCCGGACGACCTGTTCCTCATCACAACCTGCCGGATCGGCGCGCTGGATGCCTTGCGCTTCCTCGACCAGTTCGACACCGCCAGCCGCTACATGGTCTCGCGTCCCGGCATTGTCCGCTTCCGCCTGTACCGAAGCCTGTCCCCGGCAGCGCGGTTCCAGTTCGTCAACCTCGCCCAATGGCGCAGTGTCGAGGCATTCACGGACGCCTTCGCCCAGGACGAGTTCAAGTCGCTGATCAAAGGCGGATTCGACCACACCAGTCAGATAATCGTCGCCAAGCCATGGCACCAATAATGCTGGAGGAAATCCATGCGTTTTTCCATAAACATTCTCAAGGCCGATCCGCAAGCGGACATCGCGCGGACCTGGACGGCCGCCAGGGCGGCGCCTTCCGCGCAGCCGGGGTTTGTCGAGGCCAAGCTGCACCGGGTCTACAAGCAGCTCAACAGGGATGGCTACTCCCACGTGAGCATGGAGGCGTGGTCCTCACCCGAAGCCTGCGGCAAGGTCCACACGACCCCTGAGAACCTTTACGAAATCGTCAATCAAGGCCGCAGTGCGGATTGGGCTCCCGATCCCGGCAACCTGATCGTCACCAACCCTTACCGCATTCCGCCCGACGAAGCTGAGCGCCACGCCGAGATGTGGGACACCTCGAAGCGCCACATGGAAACGCGCGAGGGCTTCGTCGATGCCTATCTTTTCCGGGCCGTCGATAAGAACAGCGAGTATTTCTTCGTCAGCCGCGCCGAGTGGCGAAGTGAAGATCTGTTCATGCGCCAGTTCTCCGGCAAGGACTTCAAGCAGATCGTCAAACCTTTCGAGGGCATCTTCGCGATCTGCCTGTCCCATGTCGTCGCAACGGTCAAGCCCAGCATCCAGGCCGAGGTGGTGGGATGAGCGCCACGGTCCAAGTCATCGATCTGATCGAAACCGAAAGCCTGGACGACGCCGAGGCGATGTGGCGAGCGGTGTGCGGCTTCCTGGCAACGCAACCCGGTTTCCTGTCGGGCGAGTTGCTGAACACCTTCCAATCCATCCACCCCAAGGGCGACTACAAGTTCACGAGCTGCTGCCAGTGGGAAAGCGACGCCGCTTGGCAGGCGGCGCGGCAGGCCGCCAGGGAAAACCCGGAGCTGGCCTTGCGGCTGCGCAGCCGCAAGGCGGTCTTCACCGCCTTCAAGGCGGAACTCGCTGACGGCTGCGGCTACCAGGGCAGCCGTGGGGCCCTGGACACCATGGTGCTGGTGGACGTCATTCGGCTCGACGAGGCGCAGATGGCCGGCTACGCCGCCATGTGGGGGTGCGCCAACGCCTACATGCGCACCAAGCCCGGCTATGTCGGCGCCAGCCTCTACCGCACCCTGGACCTCGGCAACCCCATCAAGTTCATCAATTTGGCCGAATGGGAGTCCACCGAGGTTTTTTTCGCCGCGCTGGATACCCCCGAGTTCATGGCGATCATCGGACCTTACAAGGATGATTTCTCGCTGTATCTCAGCAGCAAGCGGACGCAGGTCGCCTCAGCCGCCCTGGCGGAGGCCAAGTGAGATGGACCACATCATCGATGTCGTCACCTGCGCCGATCGCGTTCGCTTCCGGGCGCTATGGCGGTCTTACGCCGGGGCTCTGGCCAACCGGACCGGCTTCCGCAGCGCCGAGCTGTTCGAAATGCAGCGCGATGTCCGCGACGCCTGCTACGATTTCGTCGCCGTCTATGGCTGGCGGGCGGGTGCGGTGGCCGTTCACTCCGAAGGTGAGCGCGATGCGGGGCCTTCGGCGCCCGGCGTGAGCATCGAACGCGCGCTGTACCGACTCGAACTGCAGCTCGCCGATCTTGCCGATCCGGAGGAAGGGCATGTCTGGCTGGTCAATCCCTTCGAAATCACGGAGGAGCAGATCCCCGACGTCCTTGACATGTGGGACAAGGCCAAAGACCACATGATCGCCAAGCCGGGCTTCGTCAACGCCCGGCTGTTCCGGACCGGCCAGGCGCCCTTCCGGTTCGGGCTGGTCAACGTCGCCCAGTGGCGCAGCGCCGACTTCTTCCTGCGGGCCCTGAACGACAAGGCCTATGACTCGCATCGCGAGCGCTCCCTCCAGTATCGGCTGCATTCCTCCCTGTGCACCCGAGCAGGCCTGATCCTGCCGGCTCCCGCCGGCGCAGAACAAGAATGAGCGAGGCGGACATGACAAACAGAGTGGCGCTGGTGACCGGGGCGAGCCGCGGCATTGGCGAACGGATCGCGGCCTATTTCGCCGCCGAGGGCTACGACTTGGTGCTGATCGCCCGCGATGGCGCAAAGCTGTCGGACGTGGCGGAGGGATTGCGACACACCCACGGCGTCTCCGTCCGCTGGAGCGCCGTCGACGTCTGCGCCTTCGACGCGGCGCGGGCCGAGGTGGAGGGCCACATCGCCGCCTACGGGCGGCTGGACGTGCTGGTCAATTCCGCAGGAATCTTCCGCTTCGGCACGTCGGCGATGACGCTCGACGACTTCGATGCCCTGCTGGCGACCAACGTCAAGGCCGTCCACAACCTGTGCGCCGCGTGCCGCCCGGCGCTGGAACGATCGGACCGCGCCCACATCTTCAACATCTCCTCCATCACCGGCGTCGAGGCGTTCGCCCCGGTAGGCGGCTACGGCGCGAGCAAGTTCGCCCTCGTCGGCTACGGTCTGGCACTTACCAAGGAATTGCTGCGCTCGAACATCAAGGTCACAACCTTGTGCCCTGACGTGGTCGACACCGACATGGCTGCCGGGAGCGGCTTGGCCAGTGAGCAGATGATCGCACCGGACGACATGTGCCGTGCCATCGACTTCGTGCTGTCGTTGTCGCCGGCCGCCGTTCTCGACCAGCTGGTGATCAAGTGCCGGACGATGGTTGAGCGGGCCAACGTCAGGGGTTGATCGTCATGAGGGGGGAGTGGCGGACCATCCCGTTCCGGGAGGTTCCCAGGATAGACCGGCAGGATCGTCTCGCCTGCGTCTTCCTGCTCGAACACGATGCACCCGCGGTCCTGCGGGCACACAGCAACGCGGTCGCCAACCGCCTGCTGCGGCGGTGCGTCGACGAGGACGAGATCAGTCTTCACAAGGACACCCGAGGCAAACCTCTGGTGTCCGGTTCGGGGGTCCATGTCAGCCTCAGCCACAGCGGCCGTTGCCTGGCCGTTGCCGTCAGCACCGTCGACCTCGGCATGGACATCGAGTCCCTGCGGTATCCCGACAAGTGGCCGGCGCTCTACCGCTGGATCACCGCCCCTGGCGAGCAGGCGGAAGCGGCTACCGGCGCCGATTTCCTCCGTGTGTGGACGGCCAAGGAGGCGCTGGTGAAGGCGCTGGGCACCGGGCTCGACTATGGGCTGCACCGGCTGCCGGTTCCCACCCTCGACTCCCCCGCTTATCGCCGGGTGCGGATGGAGGACCGGACTTACTGGCTTCGCCCCCTGCCGATGTGGAAGGACATGGTGGCGTGCCTGGCGCTTGAACGGCCGTGCACCGTGCACACCCTCGTCGTCGCCGATCTTCTGAGGCCTTGAGCCCGCCCGCTCCTCTTTCCGAGCCTTCGATCCAGCCCTTCCGAAAGGTGAGCCGATGCCCCCACCGCTGTGCAGCGCCTGGCAGTTTCGCCAACTGATCGCGGTCGGCATGGTCGTCGGAGCGCTGGGCCTGGCCGGCTGCAGCGACGGCGAGGCGAGCAAGGCCGCGTCGGCGCAAGCTCGACCGGTCATGGTGGCACGGGTGCATTACGCGCCGCTGGTCGAGCCCCGCGGGTTCGTCGCGACAGTCAGGGCACGGGTGGAAAGTCCCCTCGCCTTCCAGATCGGCGGCAAGGTGGTCCGCCGCCTCGTGGAGGTCGGCCAGCATGTGGAAACCGCGGCCATGCTGGCGATCCTCGACGACAAGGACCTGCGGCTCCAGCAGGAGCAGGCCGAAGCCGAGGTGCGGGCGGCGCGGGTCGCCTTCGATCAAGCCGCGGTCGAGCAGCGCCGGGGCCGGCAACTGCGCGGGGCGGGCTGGGTCCCTCAGGCCGTCCTCGACAAGCTCACCGCCGCCACCGAGGAGGCGCGCAGCCGGCTCACCCGCGGCGAGCGTGCCTTGGAACTGACGCACAACGCTCTCGGCCATGCGGTGCTGACGGCCGATGCCACCGGCGTGGTCACCGCCACTCTGGTCGAGCCGGGCGAGGTTGTGACGGCCGGGCGGCCGGTCATCCAGCTCGCCCACGATGGCGACCGCGAGGCGGTGATCGCCGTGCCCGAATCCCTGATCGGGCAACTGGCCGAGGGCCAAGCCTCCATGGTCCTGTGGCCCAAACCGGGCAAGTCCTATGCGTTGCGGCTGCGGGAGCTGAGCCCCGCAGCCGACCCGGTCACCCGCACCTATGCGGCGCGCTACACCGTCCTTGACGTCGACAGCGATGTGGTTCTCGGCATGAGCGCCACGGTGACCATAGCCGGCAGTCCATCCGTGCCGCTGGCGCGGCTGCCCCTCGGCGCGCTGTTCGACCGGGGCGCCGGCTCGGCGGTGTGGACGGTGGCGGCCGACGGTGGCCTGACTCTCAGCCCCGTCGACGTGGCGCGCTACGACGGCACCAGCGTCTATGTTCGAGGCGGGGTCGAGGAGGGGGACAGCGTGGTCGCGCTGGGCGTGCACAAGCTCGATGCGGGACAGAAGGTGCGCGTCATCAACCGGCCCGGTGTCTGAACAGACCTTCTCTTCCCGAGGACAGCGGAGCACTCCATGAGCAGCCGGTTCAATCTGTCGCGCTGGGCGGTCGAGCATCCCGGTCTGGTGCTGTTCCTGATGGTCATGCTGGGGGTCGGCGGGGTGGTGTCCTATCTGGGGCTGGGACGTTCCGAAGACCCGTCCTTCACCATCAAAGTCGCTGTGGTGACCGCCGTGTGGCCCGGGGCGACCGCCGCCGAGATGCAGGATCAGGTGGCCGACCCCATCGAGAAGAAGTTGCAGGAGCTGCCCCACTTCGCCAAGGTCATCACCTATTCAAAGCCGTCGTTCACGGCCATTCAGGTGTGGTTCAAGAACGAGACCCCGCCCGCGGAGCTGCCGCAGCTCTTTTACCAGATGCGCAAGAAGATCGCCGACGTGCGCGGCGAATTGCCGGCGACACTGCAAGGCCTCGCCATCGACGACGAGTATGGCGACGTCGACTCCATGCTCTACACGCTGACCGGAAAGGGAGCCGATTACGCCCAGCTCAAGCATGCGGCGGAAAGCGCGCGGCAAAGGCTGTTGCGGGTACCGGGCGTGGTCAAGGTCAACGTCTACGGCACCCAGGACGAGCGCATCCACGTCGACTTCAGCCAAGCCAAGCTCGCCACGCTGGGCATCGCCCCCCATGCACTGTTCGACAGCTTGGCACGGCAGAACGCGGTTCATCCCGCTGGCAGCGTCGAGACGACGGCGCAGCGGGTGCCCCTGCGCGTCACCGGCGCGCTCGACGGCGCCGATGCCGTGGCGGAAACGCCGGTCGAGGCCGCTGGCCGGGTTTTCCGGCTTGGGGATGTCGCCACCGTCACCCGCGGCTTTGAGGATCCGCCCCGCTTCCTGGTGCGCCAGCGCGGCGAGCCTGCCCTCGCCATCGGCGTGGTCATGGCCAGGAGGGGCAACATCCTAGCGCTCGGCGGCGAGTTGGAGGCGGCAATGCGCGAGGTGCTCGCCGACATGCCGGTGGGGATCGAAATCGAGCAAGTGGCGGATCAAGCCAAGGTCACCCGCAACGCCGTCGGCGAGTTCACCCGCTCCTTCATCGAGGCCCTGGCGATCGTGCTGGTGGTGAGCTGCCTCTCTCTCGGGCTGCGAGCCGGAATGGTGGTGGCGCTGTCGGTGCCACTGGTGTTGTGCATCGTGTTCCTGACGATGTACGCCATCGACCTGGATCTGCACCGTATCACTCTTGGTGCCCTCATCATCGCATTGGGGCTGCTGGTCGATGATTCCATCATCGCCATCGAGATGATGGTGGTGCGAATCGAACAAGGATGCGATCGAGTGACGGCGGCGACGGCGGCCTGGGCGTCGACCGCCTTGCCCATGCTCACCGGCACGCTGGTCACCGCCGCCGGCTTTCTACCGGTGGGTTTCGCCCGCTCCTCGACCGGCGAATATGCCAGCGGCATCTTCTGGGTGGTCACCATCGCGCTCCTCGCCTCCTGGCTGGTCGCTGTCGTCTTCACACCCTATCTCGGTGTCAAGCTGTTGTCCGGGCGGCCGTCGCGGCGTCATGGCGGCGAAGGCGGCTACGATTCCAGGGCCTATGTGCTCCTGCGCCGGCTTGTGACTTGGTGCGTGGCCCGACGGGGGACCGTGGTCCTGACGACGCTGGTTCTCTTCGCGTTGTCCATCCTCGCCTTCACCAGGGTGCATCAGCAGTTCTTCCCCATCTCCGAACGGCCGGAACTGTTCGTGCAGATCCGCATGCCCGAGGGAACCTCCATTGCCGTCACTCTGGATGCCGCCCGGCGCGCCGGGGCGTTGATCGCCGACGACGAGGACGTCGCCACGGCGACCACCTACATCGGCCGCGGCGCACCCCGCTTCTGGCTGGGGCTCAACCCTCAACTGCCCAACGACGCCTTTGCCGAGATGGTAATCGTCGCCGGAAATCTTGAAGCCCGGGAAAGGCTGAAGCGCAAGCTCGAGGCCGCGGTGGCCAGCGGCGCCGTGCCCGACGCCCGCTTACGGATCGATCGCTTCAACTATGGCCCGCCGGTGGGCTTTCCGGTGCAGTTCCGCGTCATCGGTCCCGACCCGCACGCCGTGCGCGACCTTGCCTACCGGGTGCGCGACATCATGCGTCGCAACGCCGGCATCGTCGAACCACATCTTGACTGGGACGAACAGGCACCGGCGCTGCGGCTGGTCCTCGACCAAGATCGGCTCCGTGCGCTGGGCCTCGACCCGACCGACGTGTCGGCGACGCTGCAGACCCTGGTGTCGGGACGGCGAGTAACCACAGTCCGCGACGGTTACGAGAAGGTCGAAGTGGTGGCGCGCGCCGTCGAGGCGGAGCGGCTCGACCTCGGCCGCATCGGCGAACTGCCCGTCCGGACGCGCAATGGTGCAGCCGTGCCATTGGCCCAGGTGGCGACCATCGAATACCGCCATGAGGAAGCCATCCAGTGGCGGCGCAATCGGGAAACCACGATCACCGTCCGTGGCGACGTCGTCGACGGCCTGCAGGCCCCCGACATGACCGAGCAGGTGTGGGCGGCGTTGGCCGATGTCCGGGCATCGCTGCCGCCCGGCCAGCGTATCGAGATGGGTGGTACAATCGAGGAGGCGACCGAGGCCAACCAGTCCATCTTCGCGGTCTTTCCCATCATGGTGGCGGCCATGCTGACCATTTTGATGGTTCAGCTACACAGCTTTCCGCGTGTGGTCCTGGTCTGGGGGACGGCGCCGTTGGGGATCATCGGTGCGGCACTGTCACTCAATCTGTCGGGCAAACCTTTCGGTTTCGTGGCGCTGCTGGGATTGATCGCCCTTGCCGGCATGATTATGCGCAATGCCGTGATTCTCGTCGACCAGATTGAAGCGTATGTCGCTTATGAGGGATGCAGTCGTCGCCACGCTGTCGTGGAGGCCACCGTTCGCCGAGCCCGACCACTGGTTCTCACGGCCCTTGCGGCCATTCTGGCGATGATCCCGCTTTCGCGGTCATTGTTCTGGGGACCGATGGCGGTTACCATCATGGGCGGGCTGTTCGTGGCGACATTGCTGACGCTGCTGTTTCTGCCGGCACTTTATGCATTGTGGTTCCACCGTTCACTCGATCTTTCCGTGGGCCGCCATGAAACAAGGGCTGTTCAGAGAACCGGTTGACGGGGGAATTGATACGGACGGCGCGGCTGGTGTTCATCTGGCTGCCCAGGTCAAGCATCGTCCTGCGGCATCCCTGCCGTCGAAACCTTCGCCGCCGGCGTGAGGCCGGACAAGGCGGGCGGAGGAGCAGGTCGATAAGCTGAGCCCGATCAAGCGTCGGATGTCCGGACGCGCCAGCGTCGATCTGCTGCGCCGCCGCTGGCGCGTCCGCCTCGCAGCCTGGTCCATGCACAGCGCAGGAAAACCGGGAAACGGAGGCCGCATCAGGCGTCGATGGGCGCCAGCAGGAAGTCCACATCCTCGGCGGTGAGCAGACGTTCCGCGCCGCCCGCCTCGTCGAAGACGGCCTCGCCCAGCTGGCGTTTGCGTTCCTGCAGCTGGACCAGCCGCTCCTCCACCGTACCCGTGGTCACCAGCTTGTAGACAAAGACCGGCTTGTCCTGGCCGATGCGGTGGGCGCGGTCGGTCGCTTGGGCCTCCACCGCCGGGTTCCACCAGGGGTCGTAGTGGATCACCGTGTCCGCCGCCGTCAGGTTCAGCCCCGTCCCGCCGGCTTTCAGGCTGATCAGGAACAGCGGCACCTCGCCGGCCTGGAAGCGCCGCACCGGGGTTTCGCGGTCGCGCGTCTCGCCGGTCAGCGCGACGAAGGGGATCGCCAGCCGTTCCAGCTCCGGCTCGATCAGGTCGAGCATGGAGGTGAATTGCGAGAACAGCAGGATGCGCCGCCCGTCCTCCAGCAACGCCGGCAGCATCTCCAGCAGCCGCTCCAGCTTTGCCGAGGCCGCCCCCTTCGCCACCCGCCTGCGCGCGCTCTCCAGCTTCACCAGCCGCGGGTCGCAGCACACTTGCCGCAGTTTGAGCAAAGCGTCGAGGAGAGTGATGTGGCTGCGCGCCAACCCCTTGCGGGCCACCTCCTCCCGCACCCGCTTGTCCATGGCGAGGCGGATCGTCTCGTACAGGTCGCGCTGCGCCGCGTGAGGCTCCACCGCCTCCAGGATCTCCGTCTTGGCCGGCAGCTCGGACGCCACCTCCTCCTTGGTCCGGCGCAGCAGGAAGGGGCGGACCCGTCGGGCCAGCACGCGCTGCCGGTCGGCGTCGCCGTGCTTCTCGATGGGCGTGCGGAACTGGCGGCGGAAGCCGTTGCGGTCGCCCAGCAGCGGTGGGACGGCGATGGAGCACAGCGACCAAAGCTCATCCAGATTGTTCTCCACCGGCGTGCCGGTCAGGCACAGCCGCTGCCGCGCCTCCAGCGCCAGGGCCGCCTTGGTCGCCTGCGCGGCAGGGTTCTTCAGGTACTGCGCCTCGTCGAAGATCGCCAGATGCCAAGGCTGCGCCTCCAGCGCCCTGCGGTCGCGCGGCAACAGCGCGTAGGAGGTCACCACCAGATCGAAGTCGCCGAGCGCGCCATGCGCCGCCTTGCGCTGCGGCCCGTGCAGCACCAGCGTGCGCAGCCCCGGCGCGAAGCGCCGCACCTCGGCCCGCCAGTTGCCAAGCACGCTGGTCGGCGCCACCAGCAGGCAGGGCCGGTCGAGCCGCCCGGCCTCCTTCTCGGCCAGCAGATGGGCCAGCGCCTGCACCGTCTTGCCCAGCCCCATGTCGTCGGCCAGGACTCCGCCGAAACCATGCGCGGCCAGGAACTGCAGCCAGTCCAGCCCGGCCTTCTGGTAGGGCCGCAAGGCCGCCCGCAGACCCTCCGGCACCTCCATGGCGGGCACACCGCCGGACACACGCAGGGCTTGTGCCATGCGACGGACCGCGTCGGCACCCAGCAACGGGATGCCGGCGGCGCCGGCGGCCTCCTCCAGCGCGGCGAGGTCCCCCAGATGCGCCCGTCCGATCCGCAAGCCCGCACCGTCCGGCTGCAGCCCGAACAATTCCATCAGAACGCCGATCAGCGGACGCAGACGGTCCAGTTCCAGCGGCAGGAAGCGGGTGCCGTCCACCGGGACGAACAGCACCCCGTCCGGCGCCACCATGTCCAGCACCGTGTCGAGCCCCCGCGGCAGGGCCGCCTCCCCGCCGTCGCCATCCCAATCGGGATCGTCGAAGAACGGGTCGTCGGTCGCGAATGCGTCGGGATCGAAGCGGCCCAGCGCCTCGATGACGGACCGCAGCACGGGCAGCAGGTCGATGCGCTCACCCCCGACTTCGACCCCCAGCGACAGGCCGAACCAGTCGATCCCCGTCCCGTCGCCGATCTCGAAGACCCAATCCGTGGGCGCGTCCAGGACCTGGACCGGAAAATCCGGGTCGATCTCCACACCCCATCCCTCGGCACGCAGGTCGGGCAGCACCGTGTGACACAATTCCAGCCACACGGATCGTTCCTCCAACGCGTCGCCGGACGCCACGAACAGCGCCTTCTGCACCGGCGGACCGCCGACACTGAGCGGCATCACGTTGGCGACCAGCCCGGCCTCGCGCAGACGCCGGACGGCCTTCGCCTCGTCCTTCGGCCGGCGGCTGGCACTGACCAGAACGCTGCCCTCCAGCCATTGCAGCGGCGCCGCCGGCCCGTTCGAAGCGACGCGCGTGCCGGCGTAATCAAAGGCCAGCTCGGCAACGGGGATGCCGTCCGCCATCGCCCAACCACGGGCGCCACTCCCGTAGCCATAACCATAGCCGTACGGCATCTGGGCGAGCCGCAGGCGCAGCAGCGGCCGGGGCGCCACGCGCCGCTCTTCCTTGCGGGTCGGCGGGTCCGGCAGGACCGGCAGCCGGTCGCCAAGGCGCTCCGCCGCCGCACGAAAGGCGGCAACCTCCTGCGGCGGCAGTGGTGGCGCACCCAGCAAGGTGGAGGCGACGTGCGGAGCCACCGCGGTGTCGATGGGGCCGCACTCTCCGCTGTCCGGATCGAGGTAGAGGAGCGGCACGGTCGGCAGCGCGATGGCCGAAGGCGCATCCAGGCTGATGGCGAAGCGCTGGCGACCGGCGGCGTCATGATCCCAGCGCGGGGAACCCGGCCGCACCGGTCCGGCGCCCAGGGGTCTGCCGGTCCGGAAGTCGCTCCAGTAGAGGCGCCCGGTGTGCAGCATCCGCTCCACCAGCCACGTCCCCCACTCCGCGTTCAGCGCAAAACCACCGGAGGGAGAATAGGACCCGGTTCGCATCGCGACGGACAAAATGGCGCGGTCCGACGGCATGACGAACTTCACCGTTGGCTTGCTGTCCAAATGGTAGCCGTCGTAGGTCTTGGCGTCGTTGGCGAAGCCGCCGTCCTTGCGCAGCGAGACCGACAGGACGCGCAGCGTCAGCCAACGCCCGCCATCCGTGCCCTCCTCCAGCCCCAGCACGTAAAGCAGACGCTTGCGCACCGTCTCGGGGTAGCGGTCTCCGCCATCGCGCGCCGCCGCCTCGTCCAGCCGGGATAGCAGCGCTTGCATCGGGGCCGACAGTCCGGGCGCCCACCCCGGCGGCGGGGACGGTGCGGGATCGGCCGGAGGGTGCGAGGGAAGCTGCCGGGCGCCGCCGGCCGCCATGTCATGCCGTTGCGCCCAGGCGATCACGGCGGCGGCGACGTGCTTGCAATTGCAACCGACCGGACAGTTGCATTCGCCATCCACCCGCTGGACGGCATCGCCCTTGATCGTCACGTCGATGTCCTGCTCGTAGGGTCGGCGCTCCGAGCCCCGGACGCTGGCGGTGAGGGACACGATGCCCTTCCCGCGGGCAACCGCGTTGAGCGTGACGACACGACCTTCCCGCTCGTAGCGCTGTCCCCGCTCGAACGAGCCGGCTTCGAAGAAACGGCGCAGGGATGGCAAGGCGATCACAGGCGGCTTTCTCCCAACGATGCGAAGCGGACCGGGGGAAAAAGTATCGAACGCTCCCGCCGGGTGGACAAGCCGCTGACCCTGGCATGAGCCTTCAGCGGCCGCGACCGGCGGAAGCCGACGCGCACGCCCCCAGCAGCCATTCGCGGAACGCCATCAGCGGCGGGTGATGCGCGCGGGACGGCGGGTGGACGAGGTGATAGGCGCGGTCCGGATTCCGGTAGGGCCGGTCCAATGCAGGCACCAACGACCCGTCCCGCATCTCCGCCTGCACCAGCAGGGTCGGCAGCAGCGCCACCCCCAGCCCGGTGATCGCCGCCTGGGCAGTGGTGGAGAACTGCTCGAAGAACATGCCGGCGCCCTCGTGCCGCTCGATGCCCTGGGCGGCGAACCAGTCCCGCCACGCCTCCGGGCGGCTGGTGGTGTGCAGCAGGGGCAGCGCCACGAGGTCCGCCGCCGCGCCGATGGGGTGGGCGGCCAGGAAGGACGGGGCGCAGAGCGGCAGGACCTCCTCCTCCATCAGCCGCTCGCAGACGGCGCCGGGCCAGTCGGCGGCGCCGAAATGGATGGCGGCGTCCAGATCCTCCGACCGGAAGTCGAAGGGCTCCATCTTCGTCATGAAATGGATGATGACCTGCGGGTGCGCCGCCTGGAAGGCGGGCAGGCGCGGCACCAGCCAGCGCGTGCCGAAGGTCGGCAGGACGGCCAGCTTCAGCACGCCCCCCTGCGGCGCGGTCATGACCCGCAGCGTCGCCGCCCCCACGCGGTGCAGCGCCTCCCGCACCTCCGCCGCGTAGGATTCGCCGGCCGGGGTCAGGGTCACGCGCTGGTCGCGGCGCACGAACAGCGGGACGCCAAGCTGGTCCTCCAGCGCCTTGATCTGCCGGCTGACGGCGCCCTGGGTCAGCGCCAGCTCCTGCGCCGCGGCGGTGAAGCTGCCGGTGCGCGCCGCCGCCTCGAAGGCGGAGAGAGCGCTCATGGACGGGAGAAGACGGCGTTGCAGACCCATGGGTCATGACTATAGCTCATGACCGGGGGAAAGAAAGTCGGTTGCGCGGGGCGGGGCCTGCCGCCAGATTGAGGAGGATTTGAACGCCCAGCCGAGGAACGAGCGCGCCATGCAGACCAATGGCAAGACCGGAGGCCAGTTGATCGTCGAGGCGCTGGAGGCGCAGGGCGTCGAGCGCGTGTTCTGCGTGCCGGGCGAAAGCTACCTCGCCGTGCTGGACGCGCTGCACGATTCCGCGATCCGCACGATCAACGCCCGCCACGAGAGCGGTGCGGCCATGATGGCGGAGGCCGAGGGCAAGCTGACCGGCCGGCCGGGCATCTGCTTCGTCACCCGCGGCCCCGGCGCCACCAACGCCGCGCCGGGTGTGCATGTGGCGCAGCAGGACTCCACCCCGATGATCCTGTTCATCGGCCAGATCGAGCGCGGCATGCGCGGGCGCGACGCCTTCCAGGAGGTCGACTACACGCTCATGTTCGGCGGCATGGCCAAGTGGGTGGCCGAGATCGACAGCGCCGACCGCGTGCCGGAGATGGTCAGCCGCGCCTTCCACACGGCACTCGCCGGCCGCCCCGGCCCGGTCGTGCTGGTGCTTCCGGAGGACATGCTGGTGGAAACGGCGGACGTCGTCGCCGCCCGCCCGGCCCAGCCGGTGGACAGCGCCCCCACCCCCGCCCAGGTCGCCGAGGTCGGGCGTCTGCTCGCCGGGGCGAAGCGCCCGCTGGTGATCGCCGGGGGGTCGCGCTGGACCGAGGACGCGGTGGCCTCGCTGCACGTCTTCGCCGAGACCTTCGCGCTGCCGGTGGCGGTCACCTTCCGCCGCCAGATGCTGTTCGACCACACGCACCCGAACTACGCGGGCGACATCGGGCTGGGCATCAACCCGAAGCTGGTCGCCCTGGTGAAGGACGCCGACGTGATCCTGCTGCTCGGCGGCCGCTTCTCCGAGGTGCCGTCGCAGAGCTACGGGCTGCTCGGCATCCCGGAGACCGGCAAGACGCTGATCCACGTCCATCCGGGGGCGGAGGAGTTGGGCCGCGTCTACAACCCCGACCTCGCCGTCAACGCCACGCCGGGGGGCTTCCTCGACGCCGTGGCCGGGCTGGAGGCGCCGGTCTCCCCCGCCTGGGCCGGTCGGGCCGAGACCGCGCACGCCGCCTACACCGCATGGAGCGAGCCCCCGGCCTCCATCCCCGGCGACGTCCAGATGGGCGCCGTCATGTCCTGGCTGCGCGACACCCTGCCCGACGACGCCATCCTGACCAACGGCGCCGGCAACTACGCCACCTGGATCCACCGCTTCTGGCACTTCCGCCGCTTCGCCACGCAGGCGGCGCCGGTCTGCGGCTCGATGGGCTACGGCCTGCCCGCCGCCGTCGCGGCCAAGCTGCTCCACCCGGAGCGGGACGTGGTCTGCTTCGCCGGCGACGGCTGCTTCCAGATGACCGGGCTGGAGTTCGGCACCGCCGTGCAGGAGGGCGCCAACCTCATCGTGCTGGTCATCGACAACGGCATGTACGGCACCATCCGCATGCACCAGGAGCGCGATTATCCGGGCCGCGTGTCCGGCACCGCCCTGACCAACCCGGACTTCGCGGCCCTCGCCCGCGCCTATGGCGGCCATGGCGAGACGGTGGAGCGGACGGAGGAGTTTGCCCCGGCCTTCGAGCGCGCCCGCGCCGCCGGCCGGCCGGCCATCCTGCACGTCAAGCTCGACCCCGAGGCCCTGACGCCGAACCGCAGCCTGTCCGACATCCGCGCCGCCGGGCGCCAGCGCTAATTCTCCACCGGTTGCCTTACACCGAGGACCTTTTCCATGCAGCACCGCGACCTTCTCTCCCGCCTCGGCCTTGAGCTTCCCGCCGACGGGGCCGGCCTGTCCGTCCGCTCGCCCATCGACGGCGCCGCGCTGGGCGTGGCGCCGGTCACCCCGGCGGCGGAGATTCCGGAGGTGGCCGCCCGCGCCCAGCGCGCCTTCGAGGCGTGGCGCTCCGTCCCGGCCCCGCGCCGCGGCGAGCTGGTCCGCCTGCTGGGCGAGGAGCTGCGCGACGCCAAGGAGGATCTCGGCCGTCTCGTCACGCTGGAGATGGGCAAGATCGTCCAGGAAGGCCTGGGCGAGGTCCAGGAGATGATCGACATCTGCGACTTCGCGGTCGGCCTGTCCCGCCAGCTCTACGGCCTGACCATCGCGTCGGAGCGTCCGGGCCACGCGATGCGCGAGACTTGGCACCCGATGGGCCCCTGCGCGGTGATCTCCGCCTTCAACTTCCCGGTCGCGGTCTGGGCCTGGAACGCCGCCCTGGCGCTGGTCTGCGGCGACCCGGTGATCTGGAAGCCGTCGGAGAAGACCCCGCTGACCGCGCTCGCCTGCCAGCGCATCTTCGAGCGCGCGGTGGCCCGCTTCGGCGACGCCCCGGCGGACCTGCTCCAGGTCGTCAACGGCGGGCGTGACGTCGGCGAGGCGCTGGTCGCCAGCCCGCTGGTCCCCATCGTGTCGGCCACCGGCTCGACCCGCATGGGCCGCGAGGTCGCGCTGAAGGTGGCGGAGCGCTTCGCCCGCCCGATCCTGGAGCTGGGCGGCAACAACGCCATGATCGTGGCGCCGTCGGCCGACCTCGACATGGCGGTGCGCGCCATCGTCTTCTCGGCGGTGGGCACCTGCGGCCAGCGCTGCACCACGCTGCGCCGCCTGATCGTCCACAAGGACGTGCGCGACACGCTGCTGCCGCGCCTCAAGGCCGCCTACGCCTCGGTTCCCATCGGCAATCCGCTGGAATCCGGCGTGCTGGTCGGTCCGCTCAACGACAAGGGCGCCTATGAGGGCATGCAGCGCGCGCTGGAGCAGGCGAAGGCCGACGGCGGCGTGATGACCGGCGGCGGCCGCGCCCTCGCCGAACGGTATCCGGACGCCTGGTACGTGCAGCCGGCCATCGTCGAGATGCCGGGCCAGACCGACATCGTCCGCCACGAGACCTTCGCCCCGATCCTCTACGTCCTGACCTACGAGACGCTGGAGGAGGCCATCGCGCTGCAGAACGCCGTGCCGCAGGGTCTGTCCTCCTGCATCTTCACCACCGACATCCGCGAGGCCGAGAGCTTCCTGTCGGCGTCGGGCAGCGACTGCGGCATCGCCAACGTCAACATCGGCCCGTCGGGCGCGGAAATCGGCGGCGCCTTCGGCGGCGAGAAGGAGACGGGCGGCGGGCGCGAGTCCGGGTCCGACGCCTGGAAGGGCTACATGCGCCGCCAGACGGCCACAGTAAACTACTCCCGCTCGCTGCCGCTGGCCCAGGGAATCAAGTTCGAGATCGCCGGCTGATCCAGCCTGCGCACAAGAAGAAGGCCGCCCGTTCCACCGGGCGGCCTTTTCTCATGGCAAAGTCGTTGGAAGCTCAGAAGGCTTCGCGCGGAAGCCGCCTTGCGGGTCGTTCGGGGGAGGTGTTGCGGCGCAGGTGCTCGGCAATAGGGGTGAGCTGTGCCAGAACCTGCTCGTGGGTCAGGCGGTCCCGGCGCAACACGGCCTGGACCACGGGATCGTTCAACAGTTCGGCAACGCGGCAGCGCCACGTCTGCTTGGGCAGTCCGTTCATTGCTGTTCTCGTTGCTTGTGGGTTGAAAAAACGCCGGCCCTCACCGGCCGGCGTACGGTACGCGGAGCATGTTACAGTTCGACGCGTACGGCCCGTGATATTTCGGGTACCTGAACGTCCTGTGTACGTGCCTCCGGCATAGGGAACTTAGCGGAAAAACAGGGGCCGCTCAGGCCCCCTAAACCGCGCTTTTCGCCGCCGCCTCGCGCGCCCTCACCTGCTCGCGGTGGAAGATGTAGATGCCGCTGGCGACGATCACCAGACCGCCGGCGAGGGTCGAAGCGCTGGGCGACTCCCCGAAGACCAGCAGGCCGTAGAGCACCGCCCAGATCAGCGTCGTGTAGCCGAAGGGCGCCACCGTCGCCGCGTCCGCCACCGTGTAGGCGCGGATCAGGCAGTAATGGCTGCACGCCCCCAGCACGCCGAGCATGATCATCAGCGCCGCCCCCGTCAGGTCCGGCGTCACCCAGCCGAAGGGCAGCAGCAGCCCGCAGAGCACCGTCCCGGCCATGCTGGTGTAGAAGAAGGTCGTCAGGGTGGAGTCGCCACCGCGCAGCAGCCGGGTGACGATCTGGTACAGCGCGTTGCACAGCGCGGCGGCCAGCGGCAGCAGGATCGCCCATTGGAAGACGATGCTGGCCGGACCGATGATGATCATCGCCCCGATGAAGCAGCCCAGCACGCCGAGACCACGCCGCCAACCCACTTTCTCCTTGAGCAGCGGAACGGAAAGGACGGTGACCAGGACCGGGGCCACGTTGGCGATGGCTGCCACGTCCACGAAGGGCAGCGTCTTGTAGGACACCGCCACCAACAGCGTCAGCACCGCCAGCAGGGCGGAGCGGAGAATTTGAATGCCTGGACGTTTGGCGATCAGGTGGCCGGGGGAGCGCACCGCCACCACGGCGAAGGCGATGGCCAGATGCACCGCGAAGCGCGCCCAGGCGACCTCCGCGAAGGGATAGGTCTGCACCAGAACGCGCAGGGTCGCGTCCTGCGTCACGAACAGAAGCGTGGTCAGCAGCATCCAGGCGATGCCGGCCCGCCCGGAAGAGGCTGTGGACAGGGCCTTTTCGGTGGCGGTCATCGGGTGGCGCTCATGGGCGGGACGGTCCTTCCTGTGGCGCGCCGGTCCTTTTCACGAACCGGTGCGCCACACCCTGCGCCCCTGGGGCCGAACGGTCAAATGCGATGCTGGTATATCAGTACGGACCTGCGGTTACGGCCACGCCGGCCATTGGAAAGGGGTCGGCGTGGCGCATGCCCGTCAGTGCTTGTGCTGCGTGCCGCCGGCCTGCGGCCCGGCAGCACCACCATGGGACGGGGCGGCGGACCCGGCGCTCTGCACGTCCACCTGAACGGTCACCGGCCCGGCCTTCTCGAAGGTCAGGGTCAGCGGGAACGCCTTCCCCGGAGCGAGCGGCTGCTTCAGGCCGAACAGCATGACGTGCAGGCCGCCGGGCTGCAGCGCGGTCGGCGAGCCGGGCGACACCTCGATGGCGTCGACCTGGCGCATCTTCATGACGCCGTTGTCCATCAGATGGGTGTGCAGCTCCGCCTTGTCGGCGACGGGTGTGCTGGCCGACAGCAGGCGGTCGCTGTCCGGGCCGTGGGTGCTCAGCACCATGTAGGCCGATCCGTTCGGGGCCGAGGGCGCCGTGGCGCGCGCCCAGGGATGTTCGATGTCGACCGGCCCGGCCTTGAAACCATGGGCCAGGGCGGTGCCGGCGGTCAGGGCAACCAGCGCGGCGAGAACCAGGGCATGCTTCTTCATGATGACGGAGTCCTGCAAGAAAGGATGTGTCGGACGATCAGTTGAAATGGGCAGGACACATCATCGGCGGAGCACGGGCGTTCGGACGGAAGACGCTCCGGCGGCGGAGCTTGCGGGTTCGGAAGGGAAGCGCGCGCTGCGCCCCGGACAGGCGCGGCGGCGGAACGGCGACGTCCGCTGGGGAGAGCATCGCCGGAGGTGCGCAGCCGAGCTGGCAGCCCAGGCAATGCTCCAGATCGTGCTTGGGCTGACCGGGCGCGGCGGGCATCCGGTCCGACGCCCCGTCCGGTCCGCACATCGACGACGCCCAGAAGGACTGCGCCAGACCAGCGGAGAGCATGGCGACCGCCTGCCCCGGGACCTGGACCAGGATCAGCAGAAGAATGGCGGCCAGCGTCGCGGCGATCCGGGATCGCCAGCGGGACGGAGGCCGGCGGGACGGACGCGGACGCACCGCAAGCGCGGCGCCGCCTTCCTCGCGATGCCCGCTCGCCCCGTTCCGCTCCGCGAAACGGAGAGGGGGGGCCGATGGCCGTGCTGACGTTGCCCCGTTCAAACCGGTTTCCATTCCACCCACAGGACGGATGACCGGTTGTAGGCGATGTGCGTGGAGCTTGTCGAGTTGCCGCCGTTCACGCGCCAGCGCAATCGCGCTTTGCCTTCCTAGCCCTCTCCCCAGGGGGGAGAGGGAATGTCAGATGCAATTGCCCTGGTTTGGCCGCCGCTGCGGCGTCAGGCCGAATCCCCGTCCAGCAGACAACGCACCGTGATCTGCAACGTGTCCACGCCGACCGGCTTGCTGAGCATCCGCGTGCCCGCTCCCAGTCTGTCCGCTTCGAGGGCGGCGTAATGGGCGTAGCCGGTCACGAACAGCACCCTCAGCCCGGGGCGGATCTCCCGCGCGACGTCGGCCAGATCCCGCCCGGTCATTCCGGGCAGCCCGACGTCGGTAATCAGAAGATCGATCGCCGTGTCCGACTCCAGGATGCGGATCGCCGCCTCGGGTTCGGCGGCCTGCAGGACATGGTATCCCTGCCCTTCCAGCGCCTCGACCCACAGCATCAGGACGAGGGCCTCGTCCTCGACCACCAGGATGGTTTCATCGTTGCGGGACGGGTCCTGCGACGGCGCGTCCACAGCGGGGACCGAGCTGTCGGCGCCGTCCACTCCGTCATGCTGCGGCAGGTACAGGCTGACGGTGGTGCCCTGGCTGGGCTGCGACCGGATGGCCGCGTGCCCGCCCGATTGACGGGCGAAGCCATAGAGCTGGCTCAGCCCGAGGCCGGTGCCCTGGCCGATCGGCTTCGTCGTGAAAAAGGGTTCGAACGCCCGCTCCAGCACGTCCGGCGGCATGCCGCTTCCGGTATCGGTGATGCGGAGCAGGACATAGCGGCCGGGGAGGATGTCCCCTTGCGCGTCCGAGATGGTCTCGTCCAGAACGGTGTTGCTTGTCTCGACGCGCAGAAGCCCGCCGTCCGGCATGGCGTCGCGGGCGTTGATGGCGAGGTTGAGCAGGGCGCTTTCGACTTGGTTGGCATCCGCCCAGGTCCGCCAGAGCCCGTCGGCCAGCACCGTTTCCACTCGGATCGACTCACCGACGGATTGTTGGATCAGGCCGCTCATCGCGGTGGCCAGGGCGTTCAGGTCCAGGCTGCGCGGCGTCAGCGGCTGGCGCCGGGCGAAGGCCAGAAGGTGCCGGGTGAGCGCCGCGGCGCGGTCGCCCGCCGTGATGGACATGGCGACGTGCCGCAGCAGCGGTTCGTCGGCGGACAGCGCGCCCCGCAGCAGATGCAAGTTGCCGAGCATGACCTGCAACAGGTTGTTGAAGTCGTGGGCGATCCCGCCGGTGAGCTGGCCGACCGCCTCCATCTTCTGGGCCTGCTGCAACGCCTCCTCCGCCTTCTGGCGCTCCCGCATCTCGGTTTGCAGGGACCGGGTGCGCTCCGCCACCCGGCCTTCCAACTCGTCGTTGGCCCGCTCGATGTCGGCCAGAAGCGTCCGCATGCGATATTGGCGCAGGCGGGTCCGCGCCGCGGACTGCGCCGCGCTTTGCAGCGCTTCGGCGTGCAGGGGCGGGTCCAGCAGCGTGACGTTGCCGAGCCGCTGGAACTGCGCCCACCGCGCCTTGCTGGCCGACCGGTTGCCGCGCGCGGTCAGCACAAGGACCGGCAGATCCGACCAGGGCGGCTGGGCCTCCAAACAGGCGACCAGAGGCTCCATCCCTGACCTCAGCAACGCGCCTTCGGAGAGGATCAGGGCCGTGACGTCCCTCGTCAGGCCGTCGCACAGGGCCGGCAGATCGGCGCAGAATTGCGTGGTCATGCCGACCTCATCCAGCACGAGGCGGATAATCTCCGCGTCGCGGCCATACGGGGCGAGCACAAGGATCGGGGCGTCCATGCGCTTCGGTCAGCCCGTCTCGCTCCGCCCGCGCAACAACGGGTCCGCCGACCCGTCATAGCTGGGCACGCCGGTGAGTACTCCTTGGAACTCCAGAAGCTGCGGACCGACCTGCATGCCGTCGGGAAACAGCCGGAATTCGCGGATCGCCAACTCATGGACGCCGGTGCGCTTCTTGACCACCGAGATCGCCTTGCGCACCTGCCCCGCCGCTTCGAAGAAGCGCAGCAGGACCACCGTGTCGCTCATGAAGGACAGATCCACGGGATTTTGGATGTCGCCGACAATGCCCTGCTGGGCCAGGATGAGGATGGTCACGACCCCTTGGTTGTTCAGATAGGTCAGCAGCTCGTGCATCTGCAGGATGAGGGCTTTTTCCTCCGGCATGGTGCTGAGGTACGAATTGAGGCTGTCGATCACCACGACGCGGGCCTTCTGGTCCTCCACTTGGCGGCGGACCTGCCAGACGAACTGGCCCGGCGACAGGCGCGACGGGTTTGCACGCTCCCAGCCCAGCTCGCCCCTGCTCACCGCCTCCTCGATGTCGATGCCGAGCGCGGTGCTGCGCAAGGCCAGGGTTTCGAAGGATTCGTCGAAGGAGAAATACGCGGCATACTCGCCACGGCGCACCGCCGCCGCGACATATTGCAGGGCGATGGACGATTTGCCGACGCCCGAGGGACCAACGAGCATCGTCGTCGTTCCGCGCGTCAGTCCGCCGCCCATCAGCTCGTCCAGCCCGCTCAGACTGCTCGACACGGCGGTCGGCTGGAATTCCGTCTTGTGCTCGTCGGCGATCAGGCTCGGGAAGATCAGCACATTGCCGGGCGTGATGGCGAAATCGTGCCAGCCGCTCTGATATTCGGAGCCGCGCATCTTGGCGATCCGCAGGCGCCGCCGCGCCGCGCCATAGGAACGCTCGATCTGCTCCAGGCTGACCACGCCGTGCATCAGGCTGTGCAGTTCCATGGAACCGGTCTGGCTGGTCAGGTCGTCCAGCGCCAGCGTGGTGCAGTGGCGCCCTTGCAGGAACTGCTTCAGCGCCAGGATCTGCCGCCGGTAGCGGAGCTGGTCCTGGGCGAGCAGGCGCAGCTCCGACAGCGAATCGATCACCACGAGATCCGGCTTCTCAGCCTCGATCCGCTCGGTGATCAGGCGCATGGTTTCGCCCAGTTCGACCTCGGACGGGTAGAGCACGCTCTGCTGCCGGTCGAGCTGCGCCTCCAGCGGGACGAGTTCGAAAATGCCGATGCCGTCGAGCGACCAGCCGTGGCTGGCGGCCGAGGCGCGCAGCTCCGTCTCGGTTTCCGACAGGGTCACGTACAGGCCGCGCTTGCCGTCGCGCAGGCCCTTCAGCAGGAATTGCAGCGCGATGGTCGTCTTGCCGGTTCCCGGCGCGCCTTCCAGAAGATGAAGCCGCGCGCGCGGCAGCCCCCCTCTCAGGACCAGGTCGAATTCTGGAATTCCGGTCAGGATCTTGTCCGTCTTGGTCGGCTTCGACACCCAGGTCTCCTCTTGGTCTGGCCCGCTGGCAGCGCCTTGCGCCACACGCCGCCATGATGGTGAACGGCCCGAACGCCTGGACGGACGGGACAAACGCGCAGTTTTGGAGAACATCCACGCCCTGTGGACGCATCTCCGCCACCATCAACCCGATGCCGGTGCTCCTGTTCCTTTGTGCTTTTGGAATGCCAACCGTCGGGGATGCTTGCGCGCCACTGCGGGTTACCGCGATGTTGGACGGCAGCGCGAACGACGCCAGGGCTGAACTTGCGTGGCCTTTACCGACCCTCCCCCAACACACGGCGGCGCTTGGGGTCCGGACCGAGCGAGCGGATGAAGGGCGGCAGCCCGCCAGCGGACCGCGTGTTGAAGGCCGCCTTCGGCGCATCCCCCTCCGCTTTCTCCGGCACCGCCGTCTCTTCCATAGCAGTCTCGGGGGCAGCGTTCGCCCTGCCGAAGCCGCGGGCGATCCACAGGATGAGCGCACCGGACAGCAGAAGCACCAGCGGTGGCACGGTGGCGCCCAGGCCCCAGGGCCACAGAACCTCTGCCCGGCGCGCCCAGCGCTCCGCCCAGAAACGCTCGGCGATCTGCCGCACGCGCTCCTCGCCGAGGTCCGGCGGGGCGGCGAGGCTGGTGCCGTCGGGGAAGTCCGTCCGTGCCACGACACCCCGCCTCACCCCATCCTCCACCACCGCCTCGTCGGCGGCGTAGTGCTGCGGCAGGAAGGCGTCCCTTGCGTCCGAATAGGCATAGAGACCGGCGAAAGGATGGTGCCCGTGCAGATCGGCGGCGGCGAAGGCGGCGATAACCGCCCCCCACAGCAGGGCGGCAGACAGCCAGACCCGCCACAGGCCCTTGCTCCAGTTCATGTCCCGTCTCCCTCTTGCCCAAGGAGGCTCTTCCCCAAGGAGGCGGAAAAACTAAAGACCCGGCCAGCGGGCAGCCAGGGTCAAAAACCGGCCTTTCGCAACCAGACCTTTCAGAATCAGGCCGCGGGCTTCAGCAATTCGCGCAGGATGTGCGGGGTGATCGGCTTGTGGACGAGGCGGAAGCCGGCGCCGCGGATTTCCGTGATGCGTTCGGGCGCCGTGTCGCCGGTCAGCACCACGGCGGGGATGCGCACGCCGCAGACACCGTGGATGTCGCGGATCGCCTCCACCCCTGTCCGCCCTTCGCGCAGGCGGTAATCGGCGATGATGAGGTCCGGCAGCCGGCCCAGCCCGTGCAGGATATCCACCGCCTCCTCCGCCGACACGGCGGCCACCACCTCGTAACCCCACTGCTCCAACAACGTGCGCAGGCTAAGCAGCACGATGGCCTCGTCGTCGATGACCACCACCAGCCCCTGTCCATCGTCGTTGGCCCGGTCCGGCCCGCTGCGGCGCAGGATGGCGCGGGCGCGCACGGAGGGAAGCTCCACCGAGAAGACGCTGCCCCGCCCGGGCCGTGAGCGCAGGACGACCGTGTGGCCGAGCAGTCCGGCCAGCCGCTTCACGATGGCGAGACCGAGACCCAGCCCCTTGGCGCGGTCGCGCTCCTGGTTGCCGATCTGGAAGAACTCCTCGAAGACCGCCTGCTGCAACTCCTCCGGCACACCGACGCCGCTGTCCGCCACCTCGATGCGCAGCGCGCCGTTGCCGCGCCGGCAACCGACCACGAGGCCGCCCCGCTCGGTGTAGCGCAGCGCGTTCTCGATCAGGTTGCGCAGGATGCGCTCCAGCAGCATCGGGTCGGTGCGCGCCCACAGCGAGGTCGGCACGACCCGCAGCCGCAGCCCCTGCCCTTCCGCCTGAGGACCGTATTCCGCGGCCAGCCGGTCGAGCAGCGGCCCCACCGCGCATTCGGTGACGCTGGGCTCCACCGCCCCGGCGTCGAGCCGCGACACGTCGAGAAGACCGTCAAGCAGGAGCTTCAGCGCGTCCAGCGAGTGGCCCATGCTGGCCACCAGCTCATGGCCGGGATGGCCGTGCAGCTTGTCGCCCAGAACCTGCGCGAAGAAATAGAGCGATTGCACGGGCTGGCGCAGGTCGTGGCTGGCCGCCGCCAGGAACTGGGTCTTCGCCCGCTCCGCCTTCTCGGCGCGGGTCTTTTCCCGCCGGGCCTCGTCCGCCGCGGTCAGGGCGCGCTCCATCGCCTGCTCCGCCGCTTCCTTGGCGGCAAGCAGCGCCTCCGCCGCCGTCCGGCGGGCGGTGATGTCACGCACGATGCCGGTGAAGCGTACCTCGCCGTCGGCCTTCCATTCGGCAACGGACAGCTCCAGCGGAAACACCGACCCGTCCTTGCGCTGGCCCGTCACCTCGCGCCCGATGCCGATGATCCGCCGCTCCCCCGTGCGGTGGTAGCGCTCCAGATAGCCGTCATGGGCGCTGCGGTCGGGATCGGGCATCAGCATGCTGACGTTGCGGCCGATCACCTCCTCCGCGGCGTAGCCGAAGATGCGTTCGGCGGCGCGGTTGAAGCTGTGCAGGGTGCCGGCCCGGTCGATGACCACGATGGCGTCCACCGCCGTGTCGACGATGGCGCGGTAGCGGGCCTCCGCATGGGCCACGGATTCACTGGCGCCGACCAGCGCGGCGCTGGCCTCGGCCAGGACGCGGTGCAACTCGTCGATCTCGCGCACTGGCACGCCGCCGTCGTAGCGGATGGCGCGCCCCTCCATCAGGCTGCCGCCATGGGCGGCCAGTGCGCGGACGGGATGGGCGAGCCGCCGCGCGAAGATCCCCGCCGACGCCAGAGACACGGCCAGCAGAAACAGTCCCAACCCCAAGGCCAGCACCACCGTGCGGTTCAGGGGATTGAGCACGGCCTCGGTCGGCGTCGCGGCGACCAGGGTCCAGTCGGCGCGCTGCGAGCGGTGGAAGGCGCCGATGATCTCCACCCCGTCCAGCGTGGCGCCGCGGTAGTTGCCGGCCTCCGCGGTGCCGCGCGCCGCCAGGAACCAGTCGGGCACCGCCCGTCCCAGATACTCCGCATGCTCGCGCGAGCGGGCGGCGATCCGGTCCTGGCCGTCGATGATCGCGGCGATCAGGCCGGACCGGGTCTCAAAACCCTCCAGCAGATCGCTCCAGGTCCGCGGATCGACCACCGCCGACAGGACGTAGCGCAGGCTGCCGTCGCGCAGCACCGGCACCATGACGGCGATCGTCGGGCGCACCGCCGCCGTCGCGGTGACCAGATCGGACACCGCCGGCTGGCGGGTCGCGGTCACCCGTTGCAGCGCGTCGCGCTGTGGCGCATCCGGCAGCGGGACGCCGAGCCGGACCGCCGTGTTGGCGATCTGCCGCCCCGACGGGTCGATCAGCGCGATGTTCGTCCAGGAGGGGTGCTGAGTCAGCGCCAGCGTCGCCCGCTCATAGAAACCGGCGGGATCGTTGGCCGCCAGAGCGTCCGTGCGGGCCAGCGCCCGCAGCGCCTCGATGGTCGCTTCCAACTCCCGGTCGACGATCAGGGCCAGCGCCTCCGCCGTGTCGGACATGTTGTTCTCGACGGCGTCCCGCTGCTGCTGCACCAGCCAGCCGATGAGCATGCCGCCGAGCAGGAGCATCGGCACCAGCGTCACGAGCACAAGCCTGAGCAGGTACCCGCGCAGAGTCATCGGTTGCTGACGGGACACCGTCTTCAGCGGCATGGATGGACAACCCGAAAGGTTCGCGGCGCGAACAGATTATCGCATCTTGCTCCGCCCTTTCGTGCTTCGCCACCGGAATCTTAAACGTTGGGATGAGACTGATTATATAGGCGTTACCCTGTCGGAATAATGAAGGGTCTGCCAAGCCTTCGCTCCACCTCCATGGCGCGTTCCACAGTCATTGGCATACTTGTCTTCTCTGATTGAACTTTTCATACGCGGCCTCTTACTGAAAGATACGTGGTCATGTCCTTGACATACCGTGGTATGAGGATCATTGGCCGATCGATCCCTTATCAGGACCTTGGGAACGACCATCCTCATCTGAGGCAGAGGCTGTGCGGGAGCCAGGACCACTTGCGCATCGTCCGGCGTGACGGAGACCGGAGTGGAAACCGGTGCCGGGCGCGTCGTTACCGTCGGCGCCGCCAGGGCGACTGGAGGAGCGGCCAGGGCGGCGGCCTGCTGACGGCGGGCAGTTTCCGCCTCCTTCTTCTTCTGATGACGGCGATGAGCAATCTCGCGGGCACGGAGCTGCTGTTCCTGGCGCAGGGCCATGGCCAGCCGGCGCAGAGCCGCCATCCCACCGGTCACCGATGCCTGACCGGCGGCAGCCCGGAAATCGCCGACCGTGGGGAAGCGCCGGTAACCAGACCGGAAAGAGGACCAGACGCCACGGAAACCGGCGATCCACTCCTCGGCGGGCCAGCCGGCCATCTCGATAATATCGGCCTCCAGCACATCGGCGTCCGGAAGCTCCAGGCCGAAGCGCGCCGCCAGCTTCTCGATGCCGGTCAGCACATTCTCCACACCGATCGCCGGGCAGGCGCCCTCAAGGGCAGCCTCGACCCGCTCGGCCAGCGCCCCGATCTCCTCCGGCGCGCGATCCGCGATCTCGAAGCGCAGGTCGGCGCGCTCAAGCCGGGCGAGCGAGACGATCGCGCAGGGCAGAGAGGACGCCGGCGTTGCGGGCAGCCACGCCATGTCCGGCGTCTGCGGGGCGGCGCTGACGGAAAGGCTCACGGGAAAGCTCGGCAGGCTGACGGTCATTCTGGTCGCTCCGGTTGGAGGGGCGGCGGGAGGCGGTTGCAAAGGGGACGACGGTGCCTTCGGGTGTTTCGCCGGCTGGTGCCGCGGCGGGGGCGATCAGTTCGCGGGCCACCCATTTGCGCCAGGCGCCGGACGGGTCGGTCGGGCTGTAGCCGTTGCGGACGTTGGCCTTGCGGCACCAGGACACGAACTTGCGGGTCACCGTGGCGGGATCGACCTCCGGCCGGGTCTCCGCGGCCCAGGCCAGATCCGCGGCGTCCGGCTGCCAATCTTCGGCAAGGGCGTCTCGGGTCTTGATGCCCGGAGACCCAACCGATCCCCCCGCCCGGAAGGAGGAGGAGTTTTGAGAATCAGGATTCAGGGGATTCCCAGTCCTTAGGAGTCCGTCAGCCGGCTGACCGGTGGTGTCAACGGGCCGACCGGAAGAGTCGGTGTCCTGGGCGCCCACCAGCGCATAGACCATCCCGCGGAAGCCGCGTTCACGGCGGGCTTCCACCAAGGACAGGTCCGGCGCCTGCAGCTTCGTCAGCACGGCGGACAGCCAGGGACGGCTCTTGCCGAGTTCGGCCGCCAGCTCGTCCTGGACCAGACCGGCGCAGACGCCGGCGGCGTCCGCCCGCGCGTAGAGGCCGGAGAGCACCGCGATTTCCGCAGCTCCGACGCCGGGCGCAGCAATCCATCGCCGGTACAAGGTCGTGTACGGGGTCATTGTCTTCCCATGATCCAGCGCTTCAATCCCGGCGGAAGACAAAGCGGGAGCGTCAGTGGAATCCGCGATTCCACTTGGTTTTCCGGACCTACCCTGGCATCATGAAGTCGCCAAACCGCTGATGCGGGGTCCGGTTCTCCCGGTCTTCCATCGGTTTTCGACACTTCGGTGTGCACGAGGGCACAGGTCGCCAAACCTGTGCCCTTTGTGTTTCCGGAGGTCGCGTCCTCCGCTACGTCATCGTCGCCTCCTTCGGCGTGTCGCGGCTGTTCGGAGCCGCCAGCTGAAAATTCTGGCCCAAAACCCTGGCCCAAAACTCTGGTCCAAAAGCTATCGGTTCGGGCTTTGGTGAGCCCGTTACGCAAGATGTTGTCGTGGCCCCAACAGGCTGTCCACGATTCAAATGCGTGCGTCGGAATCGCTCCGGTTGCGCCGAGGCGGGGTGGTGGAGTCAGTGGAATCAAGGCGTTGAGCCCCCTGGAGGGGTGGCGGACCACGTCTGGGTGTCGCCGTTCTGCCGAGAAACCGGGCGGAAAACGTCGCCGTTCTGCCGAAAGATTCCGGCGCACGGAGGGAAGCGGCGGAGCGTCGGAGTCCGCCGGATGTCGCCGTTCTGCCGAATAATCTGGGCTGTGGCCCCCCGGTGACTCCGGGAATCGGTCGGGAATCGGACTCCGACTCGCGCAACCGAGTGTCGCCGTTCTGCCAATGTGCTCCCTCCGCGAGGCCCTTTGGACCCTCGGGATTCTGGAAAGAGTCAGGGAATCCAAGTCTTTCAGCGCCATTTCGCGGCTTGTCGGGAGTCTGGACCGTCAGAACGCGGACGCTTTCGGCCGGGAAACCCTCCAGCGGGGCACAGCGTCCGGGGGAACTGGCAGAACGGCGACATTCGTCCGCAGGGTCACAGCGTCGTTTCCGGCCAGTGAGGAATCTTTCGGCAGAATGGCGACGTTTGCGCCTGCGTTGTGGAACATGCGGGGCGTATCGGGAATCAATACCGTAACCGCCAGCGGCGCGGCCGGGGAGATTGGGTGCATGGACGACCACAAAACCGACCAGGAGAACGCCGAACTGCTGGACCGCCCGGTCCAGCTGGCGCTGCGGCTGGATTCGCCGCTGCGCGGCGACGTGAACAACGACCGGGCCCTGATGGCCTATTCGCTGTTCGGCCTGTCGAAGGACAAGGTGGAAAGCCTTCCCACCTACGACGACGGCAAGGTGAAGATCGAGGTGCGCGCCCCGCGCGACGTCGGCGTTGCGACGATCTGGGATAAGTCGGTGCTGATCTACGCCGTCTCGCTGCTGCGCGAGAAGATGGCCGAGGGCAAGATGGGCCCGGAGGTCGGCAAGCTGCACTTCACCACCAGCGACCTCCAGCGTATCGTCGGCAAGACCGCCGGGGGCAGCGCCTACGACAAGATCGAAGGGGCGCTGGAGCGGCTGCAGGGCACCCAGATCAAGACCAACCTGGAGGCCGGCGGCGAGGGCGAGAGCGGCGCCTTCTCCTGGATCTCCGACTACAAGCTGCTCTACCGCCGCGGCAAGAAGGACGGCGAGCGGCAGGTGCGCGGCCTCACCCTGGTCCTGTCGAACTGGGTGGTGCGGGCGGCGCTGGGCAACAACCTGCTGACCTATTCGGAAGACTACTTTGCGCTGAAGCCCATCGAGAAGCGGCTCTACGAGATCGCCCGGGCCCATCTGGGCCACGGCACCGCCTTCTGGATGGCGCTGGAGCCGCTGCGCAAGCGGGTCGGCTCCGACAACGACCTGCGCAAGTTCAAGAACGCGCTCGGCCCCGTGCTTCAGGCCGACCGCATCCCCGGCTACGGCGTGCGCATCGTCGAGGCTGCGGAGTACAAGGAGCTGATGACGGGGCGCGGCGCCTCGATCGCCCGCGTGCTGAACGCCGACCTGCCGGTGATCTTCTGGCGCAAGGACGCCGGCGAGCCGGAGAGCTGGATCGACATTCCCAGGGTCGAGTTCGACGAGGTGGTCTGACCGCCCTCCCCTGCCCTATTCGTTCAGCAAAAGATCGCGAAAGGTCCGGGCGGCGTGGCTCAACCCACGCTCGCGGTGGCGCAGCAGGCGGAAGGGGCGCTCGGGCAGCGGGAAGGGCACGCGGTGCAGATGCCCGGCCGCCAGCGCGCCGCGCGCCACCAGATCCGACAGGGCGGTGGCCCCCGCCCCGGCCATGACCGCCGACAGCACCGCCTCGTTCGAGGGCAGCTCCAGCGTCACCGGCAAATCCTCGGGCGCCCTCCCCTGCCCGCGCAGCGCCTCCTCGAACTCGGAACGGGTGCCTGACCCGGCTTCGCGCAGGACCCAGGGGGAGTGGTGCAGCTCCGCCGCCGGCAGGTCGCTCCGTCCGCGCCAGGGGTGACCGTCCCCCACCAGCAGCAGCAGACGGTCGCCGGGCAGAAGGTCCTGATCGAGCAGCGGGTCAGCCACCTCCCCTTCCACCAGACCCAGATCGGCGGCGCCGTCCAGCACGGCCTTGGCGACCTGGGCGGTGTTGGCGGCCTTCACCGCGACGTCGACGTCCGGATAGCGCCGGTGGAACGCCACGAGCCGTTCGGGCAGCCAGTAGCCGGTGATGGTCTGGCTGGCGTGGATGGCGATGCGCCCGCGCTTCAGCGCCGACAGGTCGGCCAGCATGCGCTCCGCCGCCTCGGCGCGGGCGAGCACCGCGACGGCCTCGTTCAGGAACAGGCGTCCGGCCTCCGTCAACTCGATGCGTCGGCCCACCCGGTCGAACAGGCGGACGGCGTGCCGCGCCTCCAGGCTGGAGACGGCGGCGCTGACCGCGGACTGCGTCAGATTCAGGGCGGCAGCCGCCCGCGTCACATGCTGCTGCGCCGCGACCGCCACGAAGATGCGGAGCTGTTCGAGAGTCATCTGGTCCCCCTGCCCCTTCGAACGTTCGGTTTTGCCGAACGATTCGTCCACTATAATCCGTTGGAACGAACGGTCCAGAGGGCGCAGCTTCCCGGCATCGGAATTCGAGGACGCCATGCCGAACGAACTGCTTCCATCGCTCCACCGGACCCTGGGCGCCCTGCTGCCGGGGATTCTGCTCTGCTCCGGCGTGAGCGGCGCGGCGCTGGCCCTGCAAAGCCTGGAAGTGCGGGTTTTCGGGCAGGCTTGGCTGGAGGCGCTGGTCCTGGCAATCCTGCTCGGGGTGGCCCTGCGCAGCGTCTGGGCGCCGGGACGGCGCTGGAAGGCGGGGACGGACTTCAGCGCCAAGACGCTGCTGGAGGTCGCGGTGATGCTGCTGGGCGCCTCCATCGACCCGGAAACGATCCTGGGTGCCGGACCGGGCTTGGTGGCGGGGATCGCCGGGGTGGTCGCCCTGGCCCTGGCGGTCAGCTACGGCATCGGGCGCCTGCTGGGATTGCCGCCGCGCATGGCGGTGCTGGTTGCCTGCGGCAACTCGATCTGCGGCAACTCGGCCATCGCGGCGACGGCGCCGGTGATCGGCGCGCACGGCGACGACGTGGCTGCGGCCATCGCCTTCACGGCGGTGCTCGGCGTTCTGGTGGTGCTGGGTCTGCCGTTGTTGGTGCCGCTGCTCGGCCTCACCCCCATGCAATACGGCGTGTTCGCCGGGCTGACCGTCTACGCGGTGCCGCAGATCCTGGCGGCGACGGCGCCGGTCGGCGCCCTGAGCGTCCAGGTCGGGACTTTGGTGAAGCTGCTGCGCGTGCTGATGCTGGGGCCGGTGGTGGTGGCGCTGGCCCTGATGGCGAAGCCGGAAGGGGGAGAAAAAGGCGCGACGGCCGGCGTGCCGCTGCGCCGGCTGGTGCCCTGGTTCATCCTCGGCTTCCTGGCGCTGGCCGGGCTGCGGGCGGCGGGGCTGATCCCGCACGCCGCCCTGGCAGCCAGCCAGACCGCGGCGGGCGTCTTGACGGTGCTGTCGATGGCCGCGCTGGGGCTCGGGGTGGATGTGCGGATGCTGTCGCGGGCGGGTCTGCGCGTCACCGCGGCGGTGGTGCTGTCGCTGGCGGCGCTCGGCGTCATCGGGCTGGGGCTGATCCGGCTGCTGGGAATCATGTGAGCGTGGATGGCGGCGTATTGGGGCGGCAGCGCTTGCAGGGGCGGAAGCCCGCCGCCTCCGCCGCCGCGGCGTCGGGGTGGAACGCGACGTTTTCCCGCTTGGCCCGTCGCGATGGACAGGACGGCCGGCAATAGACGCCGGTGGTGCGCACCGCGTAGACGAAGCGCCCGTCACCGTCCCGGTCCCGGCGCGCCACCGCGCTCCACATCGCGTCCTCGTCCATGATGCCCTCCCGATCCTGCTTCCGTGATCGTCGCGGATGCCGCGAAGCCGGGCCACCCGTTTCCTGCGCCACGCAAAAAGACGGTTGGCAAAAAAGACGGCCGGCAAAGGTCTGCCGGCCGCGAGGTTCGGGGAGGGAGGGATGCGAAGCGGGCGAGCCTTACTTCTGGATGCCGGTGACCTGCTGCTGGGCCTTGTTGCCGATGCCGGCGGCGAGGTTGGAGACGGTGCCGAGGTTCTGGTTGAACAGGGCGCCCGGCGCGCCGAACTGCATGGCCTTGACCTGCTGCTGGGCGGTGTTGCCGATGCCGACCGCGCTGTTGCTGACGGTGCCGGCGTTGCTGTTGAAGCCGCCCAGAGCGAAGGGCGTCTTCACACCGCCGCCGCCCGCCTGCATGCCGAAGACCTGCTGCTTGGCGGTGTTGCCGACGCCGGCGGCGAGGTTGGAGACGTTGCCCAGGTTGGAGGCGGTGCCGAAGGGCCCGGCCAGCCCGCCGCCTGCCTGGACGCCCATCACCTGCTGCTGCGCCTTGTTCTGGATGCCCGCGGCGGTGTTGGAGATGACCCCCAGGTTGCTGGCGTTGCCGAGCGGGATGCCGCCGGTCATCAGGTCGCCGGCGAAGGCCGGGCCAAAGGAGGCGGCGGAGCAGAGCAGGACGGCGGCGGTGGCGATCAGGGTGGTGCGGCGCATGGTGTGTTTCCTTCCGGTGTCTGGGGGAGTTGGCTGCCGGTTCCGTCTGCGTCGGGGCCCGGCCTGTCCGATGACCAGACACTACGCCCCGCCGCCCTCCCCCGCTGTGGCCTGCGCCACACTGTGAGACAGCTTTTCCGAAAGGCTCTTTCTTCGGCCCAAACCGTTGAGGCACGGGGGATTTCCTGTACGATCCCCCGACGCCTTTTCCGGCACCCGCCCCTGTTCCGTGCGGGGCCACCACAACGATGCGAGACGGCGCAATGCTTCAGACACCCGACCGGCTGGACCCGGAGGTCGTGATTTTCGATTTCGACGGCGTCATCATCGACTCCGTGCCCACCAAGAACGGCGGCTTCGCCATCCTCTACGGCATCGACGATGCGGAGACGGAGGAGCGGATGCGCCAGACGATCTGGCGCAACGGCGGCCTCAGCCGCTTCAAGATGCTGGCGATCCTGGAGCGGGAGATGTTCGGGCGCGACCCCGGCCCGGCGGAGATCGACGATCTGGCCCGTCGCTACGCCGAAATCGTCGATCCGCGCGTTCCCGACTGCGCGCTGATCGCCGGTGCGGAGACGGTGCTGGACCGGTTGGACGGCACGCCCTGCCACCTCGTTTCCGGCACGCCGCACGAGGTGCTGATGGGAACCGTGCGCGCCAAGGGGCTGGAGCGGCATTTCCGCAGCATCACCGGCTCCCCCAACGTGAAGGCGGAGGTCTTCGCGCGCATCGTCGCGGCGGGCGGGCACGACCCGGCGCGGTCGCTCGCCATCGGCGACTCCCTGACCGAGCTGGAGGCGGCCCGCAAGGCCGGCATGGCCTTCGTCGGCGTGGTGTCGGAAGGGCTGCCGAACCCTTTCCCGCCCGACGTGACGGTGGTCGGCGACCTGCACGGGCTCGCCCAACGACTCTGAGCGTGGGATTTGCGGGAAACGGTCGCATTGGGGTATTGTTTATGGGGCCAACAATCCATAAATGATTATGGCATCCTATGACGAAAGGGAGGTCAGTATGCCCGTGCCGAAAGAGGCTGCCGAAGCCGCCCGTGACCGTTATCTGGCGATCCTCAGCGGGTACCCCGGTATGACCCGCGCCGAAGTCACGAAGCTGTCCGACGACTACGCCATCGCGGTCAATTTCGCGTCGGGCATCCCCGACGATCTTCCCAAGGATCTGGACGGCGTGCCGGTGATCGCACGCACCCAGTGACGCTCAGCCGCAGCAATGCTCGGCCGTTGACGCGCAAACGCGACGCCCGGTCCAGACCATGGACCGGGCGTTTCGTATTTTCGGGGCTTACGCCGGGTTGGACGGGGTGGTCGCGTCGGCGCGCTCGGCCGGTCCCTTGTTCATCGCCATCGCCATCATCTGGCTCGCCTGCGCGGTGCAGGTCGCGGCCAGCGTGCGCACCGTCTGGCCGCCTTCGACGAGAAGCCGGCTGAGCATCGGGCCGGGCGCTTCGAAGGTACCGATGAAGACCCGCTCCTCCTCCCCCTTGCCGGCGAATCCGCGCTTGAACAGGTGGACGCCGGGGTTGGCCTGGGCGTTGACGCCGTGCAGGTCGTAGCGCTTCCCGCCGTTGGCCTTCACCCACTGCATCGCCTTCCAATGGACGAGGAAGGCTGCATTCAGCGGCAGTCCGGCCTCCGCGGTGGCCGAGTTCTGCATCAGCGCGGTGTCGCCGAGCAGCGACACCACCACGCCGGCCACCGGCTCGCCGTTGTGGGAGGCCATCACGGCGTGCATCTTCATGCCGTCGGGCAGGGCGCGGTGGACCTTGGTCAGGGTGCGGCTGTCGAAGGCACGGAAGCCCTTGCGGCGCTGCGTCTGGATGAACAGGTCGTCGATCGCGTCGAGGATCTCCGGCGAGGAACCCTCGACGATCTCCAGCCCTGCCCCCTCGGCTTTGGCAAGGCCGCGCCGCCAGTGGCGGGACAGGTCCTTGTGGATCGTCGCCTCGTCGCGGGTCAGGTCCATGATGAAGGTGCGGTAGGGGGCCTTGGCGTCGCTGTGCCGCATCTCCAGCGCCTCCATGGCGGACAGCGCGCGGGCGCCCTCCCCCGCCCCGTCCTCGACGCGCGGCAGGACGCGCAGGAACAGACCGCGCCGGACGCTGTATTCGGCCTTCATCGCTTCCATGATGGCCAGGAACGCTTCCGGATCGGCTGGGCGGCCCTTGGGGCGCCACAGCGGTCCCCACATGACCAGCGCGATGCCGCCGATGCCCGGCACCCGGCGGACCAGCAATTGCGCCGCGGCGATCGGCTGGCCGTCCCGGCGCAGCACGATGTGGCTGAGGTCGCGGCCGGGATGGGCGATGCGCCCAAAATCCCAGGTCTGGAAGATGTTGGCGTCGTCGAATCCGTTCATGACGGTGTACCAGCCGCCGCGGTCCATACGGTCGATTTCGACAGCCGGTGAAGCGTCCAGGCAATCGCCCCCAAATGCGTCGGTGTGAATCTGGCGTTTCCCCAGCGAAGTCACGTCGAGCCTCTCGCGTGGTTGGTCGAATGGGCGCAATCGGGGCGAACGTGGAACCTCGCCCGTCCCGCTTCCCTGGCCGGAGGCCAGAGCCGTCGCATCGTCGAAGGTCGGAACTCCGCGGAAAGTTTTAGACAATTCACGCGCGGCCTACGGTCTTTGCGATCGTCCACAAACAATAGGAGACGCACGGGAAAATCACACAAACCCTGATGGGTTCGCGCAAAATCCCACTGGATTATTCTCTGTGGCTAAGCGCTTTTTCTGGGGATTGTATGGGCTACGCCCGTATCGACGGTTATGTTGCGGCGCAATACGCCCAATTCGACGCCGATTGAGCGGAAATCCGTGCTTCGGCGTTCAGAACATCGTCAGTTGGATGATGCCATCGGCGCGGGCGTGGCGTTCCGCCGCGTTGGCGGCGGCGTCCTGGGCGCCTTCCTGCGATTGGGCGATCCCGACGGCGATGCGCTCCCCGGCCACCGAGACGGTCCAGGTCCAGCGTCCATCGGTCCGCCACGACACTGCCAACTCGCAGCCATGCGCCTGACACACCAGTTGCCGCACCGACCAATTCGCCGCCATTCGCGCAACCCCACAGCCCCGGCGCCTCCTCCGGCCCCGTATGCCTTAGTTATGCACCGGAGAGGCCATGTTCCGCCAGTGCCGGCTGCTCCGGATCTCCGGTAGACACCCATTGCGGGGGTTGGGACGACTTGATAGCTTCCGAGACGACTCCGGCAAAATGGGGCGACGAGGGGGCAATGACCGGCGACGATTTGAAGCTGCTGCGCGAGAGGCGCGGCCTCACCCAGACGCAGATGGCCGCGTTCGTGAACGAACTGACCGGCCGCCGCTACGACAAGCAGCGGCTCAGCAAGTGGGAGACGGGGCGCGAGCCCCTGCCCCGCGACGTGCTGGGCCGTCTGCTGCTGCTGTCCCTGGAGCAGCCGGCGACCGCGACGCCGCGCGCCGGCACGACCATTGCCGTCGGCCTGCAAAAGGGCGGCACGGCCAAGACGGCGACTTCGATCAACGTCGCCTTCATGCTGGCCCGGTCCGGGAATCGCGTGCTGCTGGTGGACGCCGATCCGCAGGGCAACGCCACGGTCCATGTCGGCGTGCCGCAGACCGACGTGGTGGCGCTGACCGAGCAGGGCAGGGTGCTCTACCACGCATTGATGGGCAAGGCGAAGCTGGCCGAGGTCATACGCCCGACCAGCGTGGAAGGGTTGGATGTCGTGCCGTCGAGCATTGCGCTCGCCAGCGCCGACACGGAACTTCCCGGCAACCTGACCAACGCCCAGACCGCCATGGCGGAGATGCTGGACGCGGTGCGGGGCGAGTACGACTTCATTCTGATCGACTGCGCGCCGAACCTGGGGGCGGTCACCATCAACGCGCTGACCGCGGCGGACTATGTGCTGATCCCCTGCCAGGCGGAGCCGCACGCCATTCTGGGCGTGAACGCCTTCCTGGACACGGTGACGAAGATCCAGCGGCGGCTGAACCCGAACCTGCGGATTCTGGGCGTGCTGCCGACCATGCTCAATCCCCGCCAGACGCAGGATCGCTCTTCGCTGGAGGACATCGGCCGGCTGTGGGGCGAGGATTACCGGGTCTTCCCGCCGGTGCCGCGCGCGACGATCTACGCGCAGGCCGCCGGTGCCAACGTCATCACGCTCGACGCCGACATCGGTGCGCCGGGCGTGGAAAGCTACGCCGCCATCGCCGGTGCCCTTCTGAAGGCCACCGGACGCGTGCAGGAGTCGTCCGATGCCGCCTAAGAAGCTGACCCGCCAGACCGCCGCCACGGTGCTGCAAGCGAAGAACACCGCCCCCGCCCTGGAGACCGACCGGCTGTTCGGGCTGACCGGCGCTCTGCCCCGGCTGATCGAGGCCGACGTCGCTGCCATCCGCACCGACCCCAATCAGCCGCGCACCGTCTTCGACGAGACGGCGCTCGCCTCGCTGGCCGCCTCCATCGAGCGGCACGGGCTCCAGCAGCCGGTGCTGGTGCAGGAGACGGCGGAGAAGGGCGTCTACCGCCTCGTGGCCGGCGAGCGCCGCCTGCGCGCCCACCAGATGCTCGGCCGTCCGACCATCGCCGCCATCATCACCAAGGGCAAGGCGGAGGAGATCGCGCTGATCGAGAACGTCCAGCGCGTGGATCTGGACGCCATCGATCTGGCCCGCGGCCTGACCCAACTCATCGACAGCCACGGCTACGCTCAGGCGGAGGTTGCCGCGGTGCTCGGCTGTTCGGAGGCCGAGGTGTCGAAGCGACTGAAGGTGCTGGACCTGCCCACCGACATCCTCCGCGAGTACCGGGAGAACCCTGACGCGGTGTCCCGCTCGGCCCTGGTCGAGCTGGCCTTCGTCGGCGATGAAGGGGAGGTGCGGCGGCTGTGGCAGTCGGCGCGCACCGGCGGGCTGACGGTGCAGTCGGTGCGCGCGGCGCGGGCGTCCAAGGCACCGGGGACGGCGGAACCGATGCGCGTGCTGGGCCGCTCGATCAACCGCATCGAGAAGGAGCTGAAGGCCATCGACGCGGTCAGCAACGCGATGCAGAAGGAGCATCGGGAATTGCTGCGGGATCTGCGGATGCGCATCGACGATCTGCTGGGGGAGTGACCGCTTTCGATTTCGAAAGCGTCTTTAGGTTGCAAGAAAATGGCTTTCTATACAACTTATAAGAGCTTTCGAAGTCGAAATGCGCAACGCCATTGGGGGCCATTTTCGCAGAGTTTTGCCCCCTCCCCAACCCTCCCTTGCTCCCGGCGGACCAAAGGTCCGCCTGCCACGTCAGCGCAAACCTTTGGTTTGCGCGAGAGCTTCGCGGGAGAGGGGGCCTTCCGCGAAGCGGGGGAGGGTTAGGGAGGGGCAAAACTCTTACTCCCTGCACAACGAAGAAGGGGGAGCCGGTGCAGGCCGGCTCCCCCTTCTTCCATTCTGGAAGCACCGCGTCGGCGGCGCAGCGCCTCGGCTTACACGGCCTGCTGCGGGCGCATGTCCGCCGGGTCGATGCCGGCGATCGCCACCGGCTTCTTCATGGCGTCGCGGCGGAACGGCTCGCCCAGCTCCTGGTTCAGGATCACCTCGACGAAGGTGGTGATGCCGCGGCCCTGGTCCTCGATGGCCTGGCGCAGGGCGGCGGTCACCTCGTCCTGGGTGCGCGCGGTGACGCCCTTCAGGCCGCAACCCTCAGCCACCTTGGCGTAGCTGAGCTTGGGGTTCAGCTCCGTGCCGACGAAGTTGTTGTCGTACCACAGCGTCGTGTTGCGCTTCTCCGCCCCCCATTGGAAGTTCCGGAAGATCACCATGGTGATCGCCGGCCATCCTTCGCGCCCGATGGAGGACATCTCGTTCATCGAGATGCCGAAGGCGCCGTCACCGGCGAAGCCGACCACCGGTGTGTTCGGGCTGCCGATCTTCGCGCCGACGATCGACGGGAAGCCGTAGCCGCAGGGGCCGAACATGCCCGGCGCCAGATACTTCCGCCCCTCCTCGAAGGTGGGGTAGGCGTTGCCGATGGCGCAGTTGTTGCCGATGTCCGTGGAGAGGATGGCGTCGGCGGGGAGGGCGGCCTGGATGGCCCGCCACGCCTGACGCGGCGACATGCGGTCGGACTCGCGCTCGCGGGCCTCGGCGTTCCAGCTCGTTCCGGGATCGTCCTCCTCGTGGTCGAGCGAGGACAGGAGCTGAAGCCACGCCGACTTGGTCTGGTGGATCAAGGCGCGGCGCTCCAGCCGGTCCGTGTCCCCGGCGCCGGGAGCGAGCTGCGCCAGGATCTGCTGGGCCACCTGCTTGGCGTCGCCGCAGATGCCGACCGACACCTTCTTGGTCAGGCCGATGCGGTCGGGGTTGATGTCCACCTGGATGATTTGTGCGCCCTTCGGCCAATAGTCGATGCCGTAGCCGGGCAGGGTGGAGAAGGGGTTGAGCCGGGTGCCGAGCGCCAGCACGACGTCGGCCTTGGCGATCAGCTCCATCGCCGCCTTGGACCCGTTGTAGCCGAGCGGCCCGACCGACAGCGGGTGGCTGCCGGGAAAGGCGTCGTTGTGCTGGTAGCCGCAGCAGACCGGTGCGTCCAGCCGTTCCGCAAGCGCGATGCTGTCCGGAATGGCCCCGCCGATCACCACCCCGGCGCCGTTCAGGATGACCGGGAATTTCGCCTCCGACAGCAGGCGGGCCGCCTCGGCGATGGCCTGCCGCCCGCCCGCCGGGCGCTCCAGCCGGACGATCTGCGGCAGCTCGACGTCGATCACCTGGGTCCAGAAGTCGCGCGGCACGTTGATCTGCGCCGGGGCGCAGCCGCGCCACGCCTTTTCGATGACGCGGTTCAGGACCTCGGCCATGCGGCTGGGGTCGCGCACCTCCTCCTGGTAGCAGACCATCTCCTTGAACATGGCCATCTGCTCGACCTCCTGGAAACCGCCCTGGCCGATGGTCTTGTTGGCGGCCTGCGGCGTCACCAGCAGCATCGGCGTGTGGTTCCAGTAGGCCGTCTTGATGGAGGTGATGAAGCCGGTCACGCCGGGGCCGTTCTGGGCGATGGCCATGGCCATCTCGCCGGTGACGCGGCTGTAGCCGTCGCAGATCAGCGCGGCGTTGGTCTCGTGCGCGCAGTCCCAGAACCGGATGCCGGCCTTGGGGAACAGGTCGGAGACCGGCATCATGGCCGATCCGATGATCCCGAAGGCGTGCCGGATGCCGTGCATCTGAAGGACCTTCACGAACGCTTCCTCGGTGGTCATTTTCATGGTGCGCATCCTCGTTGCATGGATTGGGGGGTAGGGCGTTGGAGCGGTCAGCCGGCGATCACGCGCGGCATGGCCCGCTCGCCGGGGCCGGGACAGATGGCTGGCCGGTGCACGGCGATCAGGGGGGCGTAGCCGTCGTCCCCTTCCGGCATCGGCATGGCGAACCAGCGGTAATGGCGGCCGCTCCAGACGAGCAGCCCGTGGCTCAGGCCGTGGCTGTCCACCGCGAAGCGGTCGATCAGGCGTCCGGCGAGGCCGGCGGACAGCGGCTCGTAGACGACGCCGGAGCCGGAGCGGAAGCCCACGCGGGGGCAGGAGGGGGAGCCGCAGATGTAGAGGCTCCGGGCATCCATCGCCCTGGCGCGGGTCATCAGGAAGGCCAGGGCGGAGCCGTGATCGGTATGGCCATGCGGCATCTCTGTTCCTTTCCTGTGGTGGGTGGTTGAAGAGGCGAGATCAGGCTTCCCCGGCGCCGTAGAAGAGGGTCACCGTGTGCTTCGCCTCCGCGAAGAAGAGCCAGCGCTCGGCGATCACCCCCAGGGCGGCGGCGGCGGCGGCCAGCAGCGCCAGCGTGCCGGAGAGGGCGCCGGGACCGGCGAACAGCGCGCCGAGGCTCAGCGCCGCCGGCAGGGCGAAGGCGGCGAGGCGGGTGATGAGGCGCAGGCGGATAGCGTGGCGGCGCCCGACGCGGAAGCCCATTTCCTTGAGCAGGTAGTTGTCCTCGCTGTGCGGAGCGTCGAGCAGGCGGACCCGCCCGATGTGGCCCAGCCCGGTCGCCGTCTCCGCCGTGCTGATGGGACGGGCGGTGGCGCAGTGCCGCCAATGCCCCTCCTTTGCCGCCCAGGCCAGCGCCACCGACGCCAGCGCCAGCAGGGAAGACCAGCCCGCCGCCTGTCCCGCCACACCCAGCAGCGCGTTCAGCAGCAGCGCCCCGGTCATCAGCGACAGCGCCAAGTACGTGCGGGGCACCCAGGGGTTGGCCCATTGACGGATCGGCTTCAGCGAGGCGTAGATCATCGCCGTGCAGTAGACGGTGACCGCCGCCATCGCCGCGGTGATCCAGCCGGCCACGCCCGCCACGCCGCCCCCCAGGAAGAACCAGGCGATGGCGAAGACGCCCGCCGGCAGGAAGGTGGCGACCGCGGCCACGCCTTCGCGCGACAGCCAGGAGCTGCGCCATTGCGACAGCGCCCGCCACGCCCGCTCCGGCCGGCCGAGATGGGCCAGCGAGGAGAGCAGCCCGGCGACCACCAGCCCCAGGGCGAGGGCGAGGGCGGCGAGGCTGAACAGCGGGCTCGCCGGTAGCAGGCCGAAGGGCGCCAGCAGGCCGAGCAGGGCGAGCAGGCCGTAGCCGGCGCCCGCCGCGCTCGTGAAGAAGATGATGGAGAAGGCCGGATGCATGGAACTCCCTCCCTCAGCGCGCCAGGATGCGGTCGGCCCATTTCAGCAGGCCGTGGAGCGGCAAATCGTCGTTGGCGCTGTCCCCGGTGACGCGCTCGTCGAGCGTCAGGGTGGGGCGGGGCCGGGGCGGCAGATACTTGTTGGTCGGCTCGTAGCCCAGCTCCGGCATCAGGTCGTAGCCGCCGCGCTCCGCCACCAGCTTCGAGACGGCGGAGGCCGGGTCGGCGAGGTCGCCGAAATGACGCGCCGAGGTCGGGCAGACCATGACGCAGGCCGGCACCCGCTCCGATTCCGCCAGCGTCTCGTTGTGGATGCGGTCGATGCACAGCGTGCATTTCTTCATCACGCCGACGTCCTGGTCGAACTCCCGCGCGCCGTAGGGGCAGGCCCAGGAGCACAGCTTGCAGCCGATGCACAAATCCTCGTTGACCAGCACGATGCCGTCCTCGGCCCGCTTGTAGGAGGCGCCGGTCGGGCAGACGGTCACGCAGGCCGGCTGTTCGCAATGGAGGCAGGAGCGCGGGAAGTTGGTGGTGCGCGACCCGCAGCCGCTCTCCCCGGTTCCCGCTTCGAAGCTGTGGATGCGGTTGAACCACACCCCGTCCGGGCCGGCGCCGTAGGCGTCGTAATCGGTCAGCGGCGCCATGTGGCCGCCGTCGTTCCACTGTTTGCAGGCCACCGCGCAGGCGTGGCAGCCGACGCAGGTGTCGAGGTCGATGACCAGCCCCAGCCGAGGGGCGCCGGGCTCGCGGTTGGGAAGGCTCGTCATGACCGGACCCCCCGAGACGCGGACCGGAAGGCGGCACCGGTGCGCAGGATGGCCGGCGGCGGTTCGACGCCCGGCGGCATGGCCTGGGCGGGGAAGCGCGGCATCGTCTCGGCCCGCTCCTTCGGTGGCGCCTTCTCGACGCGGACGCGCAGGTCGTACCAGGCGGCCTGTCCGGTCACCGGGTCGGCGTTGGAATGGCGGTAGCCGTTGCGCTCCGGCAGCAGTTCCGAAATCAGGTGGTTGAGCAAGAAGCCCTTGGTCCCCTCCGGAGCGTCGGTGGACAGGTTCCAGGCGCCGGAGCGCTTGCCGATGGCATTCCAGGTCCACACCGTCCCGGCCTCCACGCCATCCATCAATTGGACCGGCACCCGGATGCGCCCGGTCGGGCTGGTCACCCAGGCCCAGTCGCCGTCGGCGAGGCCGAGCGCCTCCGCGGTGGAGCGCGCGATGTAGAGGCTGTTGCGCGCCAGGATCTGCCGCAGCCAAGCGTTCTGCGATCCCCAGGAATGGTACATGGGCATCGGGCGCTGGGTGACGGCGTGCAGCGGGAAGGCGCCCTCGTCCAGCCCCTCCTCCTCCAGCGGCGGGTACCAGAAGGGCAGGGGGTCGAAGTAGGTCTCCACCCGCTGCCGCTTGTCGGCGGGCGGCACCACCGCGCCGTGCCCGCGCGCGGCGAGGCGGAATTTCTGGAGCGGCTCGACGTAGAGCTGGAGGATCACCGGCTCCGGCTTGTCGAGGAAGCCCATGCGGGTGGCGGTCTCCAGATAGGCTTGGTTGGCGTGCTTGAAATAATGCTGCTCCGGCGGCAGCTCGAAATGCCAGAAGCAGCCGTTGCGGACGTAGCGGTCGAGCTGGTCCGGGTTGGGCGCGCCCTTGCCGGCTGCTTTGCCGTCGGCGCCGCGCCAACCGGCCAGCGGGCCGATGCCGGGTTTGCGCTCGTGGTTGGTCATGTAGTCGGGGTAGCCACCGGGGTAGCGCGGGCTGCCGTCCTCCCGGACGAAGGCGGGCAGGCCGAGCCGCGCGCCCAGCTCGATCAGCACGTCCTGGAAGGGCCGCACGTCGCGGTCGGGGGTCAGCACCGGCTGGCGGATGGAATCGCCGGGGCCGTGCGCGCTGCCGATCGGGCGGTCGAGCAGGGAGATGCAGTCCCACCGCTCCAGATAGGTGGTGTCGGCCAGCACGAGGTCGGCGTAGGCCACCATCTCCGACGCATAGGCATCGCAATAGACGATGAAGGGGATGCGGTACTCGCCGGTGTCGGGGTCCTTGTCGGACAGCATCCGCATCGTCTCGGACGTGTTCATCGACGAGTTCCAGGCCATGTTGGCCATGTACATGAACAGCGTGTCGACGCGGTACGGGTCGCCCTCCCAGGCGTTGGCGACCACCATGTGCATCAGCCCGTGCACCGACAGCGGCGCGTCCCAGCTGAAGGCCTTGTCGATGCGCAGCGGCTGCCCGTCCTCGCCGACCAGCAGGTCCTCCGGCCCCATCGGGTAGCCGAGCGGCATCCCGTGGATGGCCTTGCCAGGGCCGGTCTCGCCGCGCTTGCCGGCGGGTTTGGGGCCGGGCGGGGCGGGGCGGGGGTAGGGCGACTTGTAGCGCCAGCCGCCCGGCACGTCGATGGTGCCCAGCAGGACCTGCAGGATGTGGATGGCCCGGCAGGTGTGGAAGCCGTTGGAATGGGCGGAGATGCCGCGCATGGCGTGCATGGCGATGGGTCGCCCGACCATCCGCTCGTGGCGCCGCCCGGCCCAGTCGGTCCAGGGCTGCTCGATGGTCAGCGTCTCCTGGAAGGCGAGGTGGGCCATCTCGGCGGCAATGCGGCGGATGGTGTCGGCGGGAACACCGCAGCGTTCGGCCACCGCCTCCGGGGCGTGCTGCGGGTCGAGGTAGCGCTCGGCCAGCAGATGGAAGGAGGGCACGGCCCGCCGCCCGTCCGGCAGGGTGACGGCGCCGACCAGCGCCGGGCGGATATCGGCGGCGGTGGCCGGAACGGCGCGCTGCTCCACCGCGTCCCAGGCCAGCGGGGCGCCGTCGGCGTCGCGGGCGAACAGGCCGTCGTCGGGGGCGCCGGGGTCCTGGATGACCAGCCAGGGGGCGTTGGTGTAACGGACCAGATACTCGGCGTCGATGCGGTCGGCGCGCAGAAGCTCGTGGATCAGGGCGAAGACGAACAGACCGTCGCTGCCCGGACGGATGCCGACCCATTCGTCGGCGATGGCGGAATAGCCGGTCTTGATCGGGTTGACGGAGACGATCTTGGCGCCGCGCGCCTTCATCTTCGACAGGCCGATCTTGATCGGGTTGCTGTCATGGTCCTCGGCCACGCCGAACAGCAGCAGGTAGCGGGTGTGGTCCCAGTCCGGCTCCCCGAACTCCCAGAAGCTGCCGCCCAGCGTGTACATGCCCGCCGCCGCCATGTTGACCGAGCAGAAGCCGCCATGCGCCGCGAAGTTGGGCGTGCCGAACTGCGCCGCCCAGAATCCGGTCAGCGACTGGCTCTGGTCGCGCCCGGTGAAGAAGGCGAGCTTGCTGGGGTCGTTGTCGCGGATCTTGCCGAGACGCTCGGTCAGGATGGTCAGCGCCTCGTCCCACTCGATCTCGCGGAATTCGCCGGTGCCGCGCTCCCCGGTGCGCAGCAGGGGCTTGCGCAGCTTGGCCGGGGAGTTCTGGGTCATGATGCCGGCGGACCCCTTGGCGCAGATCACGCCGTGGTTCACCGGATGGTCCTTGTTCCCCTCGATGAAGCGGAGCTGGCCGTCCTTGATGTGCACTTTGATGCCGCAGCGGCAGGCGCACATGTAGCAGGTGGTGTATTTGACCGTGTCGGAGACGGTCGGCGAGGGGTCGATGTCCTCGCGCGGCGACTGGTAGCGGTCGAGCCAGCCGCGCGCGTCCTCGGGCGCCGCCGGCCCGCTCCTTCGCTGGAAGCCCTGGGTGAAGGCGAACCCGCGCGCGCGCTGGCCGCCGACGTCGTCGATCTTCGCCATCCTGTTCCGTTCCCTTCCGGAATGCCTCCCCCGTTCTCTCCCGGCGGGGGGCCGGGAGAGGGGGCGGTGCTGCCGTGTCGTTCTTCGAAAGTGCTGCCGCTCGCTCAGTCCGCGAGCCGCTGCGCGCCCGACCGTTTCGCGGCCTCGGCCATCAGCGCGTCGAGGGCCGCCGGCAGGTCGCCGGGCACATCGACGACGACGGCCCCGGCGCGTTCCAGCGCGCCGCGCTTGGAGGCGTAGCTGCCGCGGTCGCCGGTCACGATGGCGCCGGCGTGCCCCATCTTCTTGCCCGGCGGTGAGGCGCGGCCGGCGATGAAGGAGACGACGGGCTTGTCCGTCTTCGCCACCAGCTCCGCCGCTTCCTCCTCCATGCTGCCGCCGATCTCGCCGACGAGCGCGATGGCGTCGGTGCCCGGATCGTCGATCAGGGCGGCCAGCGCGTCCTTGGTCGTCGTGCCGATCATCGGGTCGCCGCCGATGCCGAGGAAGGCCGACTGGCCATGGCCGCCGCGCACGAGGTTCAGGCAGACCAGCGTGCCCAGGCTGCCGCTGCGCGAGATGACGCCGACCCGGCCCGGCTGGAAGATGCGCGGGTTGAAGGCCGGCATGATGCCGACGAAGCCCTCGCCCGGCGTCACGATGCCGGCGGTGTTCGGCCCGATGATGCGGGTGCCGTGCTCCGCCGCCGCGGCGTGCATCTCCATCACGTCGTGCGACGGGATGTGCTCGGTCAGGCAGACGACGGTCTTCGCGCCCGCCTCGATGGCGTCGATGGCGGCGGCCTTGGCGGCGGCGGGTGGGATGAACATCACCGACACGTCGAAGCCGCCGTTCGCCATGGCCTCCTTCGCGGTGGCGAAGATGGGCACGCCGCAATGGTTCTGCCCGGCCTTCTTCGGGTTCACGCCGCCGACCACGGTGGTGCCGTAGGCCTGCATCTGCTCGGTCCAGAAGGTGCCCTGCTTGCCGGTGATGCCCTGCACCAGGACCCGGTCGCTCTTGCGTACGATCATCGCGCGGCCTCCACGGCTGCCGAGATGGCGTCTTCCATCCGGTCGTAGGGTTCGATCCCCAACTCCTCCCGCACCATGCGCACGGCCTCGTCCTCGCCGGTGCCGTGGATGGAGAAGAAGACGGGGATGGTGGGGTTCAGCGTCTTCCAGGCCTGGATCACGCCGCCGGCCATCACGTCGGTGCGGGCGAAGGCGCCGCAGAAATTGACGACGAGGCTTTTGACGCCGGGGTTGGACAGCACGAGGTCCAGCGCCTCCGTCCCCTTGGTGTAGGCCTCGCCGCCGATCTCCAGGAAGTTGGACGGGCGACCGCCGGCGTGGCTGACCACGTCCATGGTCGTCATGGTCAGCCCGGCGCCGTTCGCCAGGACGCCGACGTTGCCCTCAAGCTCGATGTATTTGAGGTCGAGCGCCCGCCCGCGCTCCTCCAGCGCCGACAGCGGTTCCCTGGCGCCCAGTTCGGCGATGTCGGCCTGCCGGTAGAGGGCGGAATCGTCCACCGTCAGCTTGCAGTCCAGCGGCACGACGCGACCGTTGGCGAGCAGGGCCAGCGGGTTGATCTCCAGCAGCTCGGCGTCGTGCAGGCGGTAGACGCGGTAGAGATCGACGAGCATTCCGGCCACCGGCACGGCGGCCTCGCCGAGGTCCAGCCCCAGCAGCAGGCGGCGCGCGTCCGCCGGGCCGAAGCCCTTGCGGATGTCCACCGCCATGCGGCGCAGGGATTCGGGGCGGGTCGCCGCGACCTCCTCGATGTCCATGCCGCCCTCGGTGGAGAACAGCACGAGCGGGCTGCGGCTGGCCGGGTCGTTCAGCACCGCGGCGTAGAATTCGCGGGCGATGGCCGCCTGCTCCTCGACCAGCACGCGGGCGACCGGGAAGCCGCCGATCTCCATGCCCAGGATGGCCTGCGCGGCGGCTGAGGCCTCCTCCGGCGTGGCGGCCAGCTTGACGCCGCCCGACTTGCCGCGCTTGCCGGTCGGCACCTGCGCCTTGACCACCACCGGCCCGATGGCGCGGGCGGCGGCTTCGGCCTCCTGCGCGCTGGCGCAGAGGCGGCCCTGCGGAACGCTCACCCCGGCGCGATTGAGTACGGATTTACCCGCATGTTCCTCGAAGTTCATCGTTGCCTCCGTCAGCGTCCGTGGCGGGACCAGAAGGGGCCGAACAGGGCCTCTTCGCTCGGCTTGTCCTCCGGGATCGGGCGGACGAGGTGGGTGATGTTGACGAAATGCTTCCAGCTCAGGTTTTCGGAGATGGAGTTCTTCTGCCAGCTCCCGCAGCCCATGGAGAGGGTGAAGTTCAGCCCGCTGTCGAAGCCGCCGCCGTTGCCGAAGGTGTGGGCGAAGTTGACCAGCACGCGCACCACGTCCAGCTCGTCGGCCAGCCGTTTGGCGTGCGCCTCGTCCTTGGTGTGGATGCCGCAGGAATGGCCGCGGCCCTGGTGGTCGAGGATCTTGCGCACCTGATCGACCGCCGCGTCGAAGTCCGGCACCCGGTAGACCGCCAGCACCAGCGACAGCTTCTCGCCGGAGAAGGGATGCGCCTTGCCGACGCCGGTTTCCTCGACCAGGAAGAAGCGGGCCTCGCGTGCCTTGGGCGACAGCTCGAACGCCTCGGCCAGGATGGCGGCGTCCTTGGCGATCAGCTTGCGGTTCAGCTTGCCGTTCTCCCACAGGCGGGACTGCACGCGCTCCTGCTCCTCAGGGGTGCAGAGGTAGGCGCCGGCTTCCTCCAGCGCCGCGATGGTCGCGTCGTAGACGGAGTCGAGGACGACGAGCGCGTTTTCCGAGGAGCAGGAGGTGGAGTTGTCGAAGGTCTTGGAGGCGCAGATCTTGCGCGCCGCCTCGGCCAGATCGGCGCTCTCGTCCACGATGACCGGGACGTTGCCGGCCCCGACGCCGATGGCTGGGGTGCCGCTGGAATAGGCGCGGCGCACGTTGTCCTGCGAGCCGGTGACGACGACGAGGTCCACCGCCTCCATCAGCGCCTGGGTCAGGCCCTTGGTGATGGGGGTGGGGATCATCTGCACCAGATCCTCCGGCGCGCCGATGCGCGCCAGCTCGGCCCGCATCAGCTCGACCGTGCGGCCGGTGGCGGCGGAGCCCATGGGGGAGGGGGCGATGATGATGGCGTTGCGGCCCTTGACGGCCATCATCGCCTTGTTGACCGGCGTGGCCGCCGGGTTGGTGGAGGGGGTGACGGCGCCGACGACGCCCAGCGGCTTGGCGATCTTGACGATGCCCTTGGCGGTGTCCTCCTCGATCACGCCGACGGTGCGCACCCGCATCAGGTCGCGCAGCGTGCCGAAGGTCTTGCGCTGGTTCTTGGTGATCTTGTCGGCGACGTTGCCGAGGCCGGTGTCGGCCACCGCCAGCTCCGCCAGGGCGCGGGCGCGGCCCGGCTCGTAGATGGCCCAGGCGAGGGCGGAGACGGCGTCGTCCACCCGCTCCTGCGTCGCGTCGGCGAAGGCGCGCTGGGCGGCGCGGGCGCGGGCGACGAGGGCGGCGACGGCCTCCTGGTCGGCGCTGGCCGGCGTTCGGTCGAGCATGATGTTGTCCATGGTTGCTTGTCTCTCTCCCTGAAGGTTCGTTCTTTGGTTCGGACGGTCAGGCTTTGAGCACCCGCTGCGGCGGGTCCTTGTGGGTCGGGTTTTTGGGCGGCCGGCGGAGCAGCGGCTTGCCCGACGGCCACATCGACCAGACGAGGAAGGCGGCGGCGAGGGCCAGGATCGTGCCGCTGATCGGACGGGTGAAGAAGACCGTCATGTTGCCGTCGTAATTGGCGAGCGAGGTGAGGAAGTAGCGCTCGCACAGCGGCCCCAGGATCACGCCGACCACCAGCGGGGCGGGCGGGAAGCCAGTGCGCTTCATGACGTAGCCGGCGATGCCGAAGGCGAGGCAGACATAGACGTCGAACAGGTTGTTGCGCACGCCGTAGGCGCCGACGACGCTCAGCACGATGATGAAGGCGCCGAGGATGGCCGGCGGCACCCGCATCAGCGTCGAGAAGACCCGCGCCACGCCCATCGCCGCGACGATCATCAGCAGGTTGGCGATCAGCATGCTGGCGAAGATCGTGTAGACCAGCGTGGCGTTCGAGGTGAAGAGGAGCGGGCCGGGGTTCAGCCCGTGGATCAGCATGGCGGCCAGCATGATCGCCGTGGCGGCGCTGCCGGGGATGCCCAGGGTCAGCAGCGGGATCATCGCGGTGCCGGTGGTGGCGTTCTTGGCCGCCTCCGGGGCTGCCAGCCCTTCTTCCACGCCGGTGCCGAAGCGGTCGCCCTTGCCCGACGCCTGCTTCTCCACGCTGTAGGCGATGACCGACCCCACCGTGGCCCCGGCGCCGGGGATGACGCCGATGGTGCAGCCGAGGCCGGTGCCGCGCAGGATGGAGGACTTGATCCGCCACAGGTCGGACAGGCCGATCTGCTTGCCGGGCTTCGTGGCGATGGAGCGTGCGCCGCCGGCCCGCTTGCAGATCAGGTCCACGACCTCGCCGATGGCGAACAGGCCGATCATCACGACGGTGAAGTTGATGCCGCTCTCCAGGTCGGGGACGCCCAGCGTCAGGCGGGGCATGCCGTACATCGGATCGACGCCGACCGTCCCGATCAGCAGGCCGAGGAACATCGAGACCGCGCTCATCAGCGGCGCGTCCTTGGCGATGGCGATGACGCTGACGAGGCCGAGGATGGTGGCCGCGAAGAACTCCGGCTGGTCGAACTTCAGCGCGAAGCTGGCGAAGGGCGGGGCGCCGAAGGTCAGCAGCAACGCGCTGGCCAGCCCGCCGAAGGCCGAGGCGGTGATGGCGATGCTCAGGGCGCGCGACGACAGGCCCTTGCGTGTCATCGGGTAGCCGTCCCAGCAGCTCGGCAGCGAGGCCGGCGTGCCGGGGATGTTGATGAGGATCGAGGAGATCGAGCCGCCGAACACGCCACCCACATAGATGCCGCCGAGGAAGGACATCGCCGTGACCGGCGGCAGCAGGTAGGTGAAGGGCAGGGCGATGGCCATGGCGTTGACGAAGGAGATGCCCGGCAGCGCGCCGGCCACCACCCCGATCATCAGGCCCGAGACGAGGAGGACGAAGTTGTACGGGTCGAGGGCGCCGGCGAAGCCACCGGCCAGATTGGCGAGGATATCCATGGGACGATCCTTCCGGTGGCCGGCTCAGTAGATGCCGAGCAGGCGGTAGAGCGCGACGGTGAAGTCGTCGAAGACGCCGTGGCCGCGGTTCAGCGGCATCTGGGCGAGCAGGACGAAGACGTAGAGCAGCACGACGCAGCCGATCCCGGTGACCAGCGCCAGCGTGAGCGGTCGCCGGATGCCGCCGATGACGCACCACAGGGCGACAAAGGCCAGCGTGGCGATGGGAAAGCCGAGCTGCGGCAGGGCGATGCCGTACAGGATGACCAGCCCCAGCCCGATCATCGCCCGGCCATAGGCGTAGCCTTCGTATTCCTCGTCGACCGGTTTCGGTTGGTGGACCGCGCGCCGCAGCGCCAGGAGTTCCCTGGCGATCCAAATCACGGCGCACAGCCCGACCGCGCCCAGCATCAGCCGGGGCCATCCCGTCGGTCCCACCGGGTCGGGCAGGCCGGCGATCATGGTGCTGTCGCGCACGATGTGTTGCGAGAGAAGAAGCGACCCGAAGAGCAGGGCCGCGGGCGTCGCCAGCCGGCGAAGACCATGGGACAGGGGAGTCACGGTTCCCTCCCTGAAGAGCGATGAAACGGGTGGGGCGGATTTGGAGTCGGACTCAGCCCGGTGTCTGGCCGACGGTCTTGGTCGCGAAGCGGTCCAGATAGCCCTTCACCGTCTCGTAGAAGGCCTTGACCTCCTCCTTGGCCTGGTCCGGCGTCACCAGCGTGTCGACGCAGGTGAAGGTGTCGGCGCAGAAGGTCTTCCATTCCGGGCTCGCCAGCACCTTGGCGGCCGCCTCGTGCAGCTTCTGCACGCGCTCGGGAGGCGTGCTGGCGGGCACCGCCAGCGTGCGGAAGTTGGGCAGGTCGCCGATGTCCAGACCCAGCTCCGCCGAGGCGGGAACGTCGGGGAAGGAGGGGTGGCGCTGCTTGTCGAACACGACGATCGGGCGCAGGTCGCCGGATTTCAGGAACTGGGCGACGTCGCCCGGCTCCTCGTAGATCGCGTCGGTGTGGCCGCCGATGGGCGAGGCGTAGCGCTCCGACGGGCGGGCGAAGGGGACGTTGGTCACCGGCACGCCCTGGCTTCCCAGATACTTCAGCGTGATGTCGTCCTGCGTGCCGTAGCCGGAGGTGGCGACGCGCAGCTTGCCGGGGTTGGCCTTGGCGTGGGCGGCGAAGTCCTCGTAGGTCTTGAAGGGGCTGTTCTTCGAGACGTAGAGCATCGACGGCGAGTTCTGCATCATCGCCACATAGACGAAGTTGTCCGGCTTCGCCGTGCCCAGGCCCGACGCCCAGGAGGAGACGGACAGCGCGATCAGCGTGCCGACCGTGTAGCCGTCGGCCGGGTTGGTCAGGACCCGCGTCAGGCCGGCGTTGCCCGACGCCCCGGACACGTTCACGACGGGCATGGCGACGTGGAGATGCGGTTCGGCGAGGCGGGCGAACTGGCGCGCCATCAGGTCGGCGCCGCCGCCGGCCCCAAAGGTCGCGATGACCTCGATGGGGCGTGACGGGTAGTCGTCGGCGCGCGCCGGGTCGGATGAAAGGACGGGTGTCAGCAGCGCGGCCACCGCCGCGGTGAGCGTCAAGGCGTTGCGGAGCATTTGCATTCCCTCCCAGGGTTTATTTTTTGGCGGGGTTTGTTTTTTGACCGTCAGGCGTGCAGGCCGGGTGCGGCGCCTCCCTTGGTTGCTGTGCTGGGGTAGGGCGCGCCCGGCGTGACGGAGCGGCGGCGCCCGGCGACGATCTGGGCGATGGCGGCGGCGGCGATGCGGGCCGCCGGCGGGTCGGCGCGCGAGGTGAGGACGATCGGCACCGCAGCACCCAGCACGATGCCCGCGGCGACCGCGTCCAGGAAATGCACCAGCGCCTTGAACAGGGCGTTGCCGGTCTCGATGTTCGGCACCACCAGGATGTCGGCGGCTCCGGCGCAGGGGTGGGTCAGGTTTTTGATCCGCGCCGCCTCGGCCGACACCGCGAGGTCGAGCGCCAGCGGCCCGAACACCGTCGCGCCCGGCACCTCCTGCTGGCACAGGCGGGTCAGCCGGTCGGCGTCCATGCTGGAGGGCACCCGTTCGGTCACCTCCTCGGTGCAGGAGAGCAGGGCCACGCGCGGGGCGTTGCCGCCGACCAGCCGCCACAGTTCCACGGCGTTGCGGATGATGTCCAATTGGGTGTTCAGCGACGGCGCCACGTTGATCGCCGCGTCGGTGATGACCAGCTCGCGGCCCGACCCCGGCAGCGTCATGTGGAAGGCGTGGGTGAAGCGGCGCCCGGTGCGCAGCCCGTTTTTCGGGTCGAGGGCTGCGAGCATCAGCGTGTCGGTGTGGATGTGCCCCTTCATGAGCGCGCCGACGTCGCCCGAGCGGGCGAGCGCCACCGCGATCCGCGCCGCCGCCGCGTCGTCCCTGGCCGAAACCACGCAGGCGCCGTGGAGCGTCCAGCCGATCCGGCGGGCGCTGTCGGCGATGGCCGCCGGATCGCCGACCAGCACCGGCTCGATGAGGCCGAGGGCGGTGGCGCGCCGCGCGCTTTCCAATGCGACCGGCGATCCCGCGGCGACCACCGCGGTGGGAACCGGCTCCAGGGCGGCGCTGCGCGCCATCAGCCGGGCCGGGCATCCGGCGGCGGTCGTCTCAAGCGTCCTTGCCATGGCGTCCGTCTTCCTTAGGGTGTGAGGGCCGGCTCGGCCGGGGCGGCGTCGATGCCCAGCGCGCGGGCCATGTCGCTTGCGGCGCGGTGCAGGACCGGCAGGCGATCGGCCACCGATTCCCGCGACAGCCGGACCTTCGGCGCCTGCACCGCCAGGGCGGCGACCATCCGTCCCGCGCCGTCGCGGATCGGCACCGCCGCGCAGAAGACGCCCGGCATGTATTCCTCGTCGTCCAGGGAATGGCCGCAGGCGGCGATGCTGTCCAACTCGGCGCGGAACAGCGCGGGGTCGCACAGCGTCGCCGCCGCCATCCGGGGCAGCGGCAGGCAATCCAGCAGGCGCCGCCGCGGCAGTTCCGGCAGGAAGGCGAGGAACAGCTTGCCCATCGCCGTGCAGTGCAGCGGCACCCGCGAGCCGACGCCGAACTCCAACCGCAGCGGCCAGTTTTCCACCTCGACGCGGTCGAGATAGACGACGTCGCCGCCTTCCAGCACGCCGATGTTGCAGGTCTCCCCCAACTCCAGGCTGAGCGCCCGCAGCCGGGCGTGCGACGGCGCCTGGGCCAGGGAGCTGCGCAGCGTGTTGAGCGCCAGGGTGCGCAGCTTCGGGCCGACGGTCACCAGCCGGCCGTCGATCGGGCGGGCGAGGAAGCCGCGCTCCTCCAGCATGGCGATCAGCCGGTGTGCGGTCGGCTTCGGCAGGGCCAGCTTCTCGGCGATGTCCTTGACGGCCATCGGCTGTCCCGCTCCGGCCACCGCGTCCAGCAAGGCCAGCACGCGGTCGGCGAGGGGCCGGCGATCACCGGAGTTGGTGTCGGCGGCGTCTTCGGTTGTCGGTTCGCGGGGCTCCCGCAACGGAGCGGAGCCCAAGGCGATCTTCCGCGTCATCGTTCCTCCCCGTGACTGGAAGCGTATCGCTCGGCCTCTTGGTCTCATTCAGCGATACGATTTGTATCATTAACTCACAGGACCCTGGGTCGCGCAAGCCCAAAAAGTTCGTGTACCCAATTATCCATGCATACGGGGGCATGCCCAGCCGGCATCCTGCGGCTCGGGCGATGAAACGTCCGATTTTGAAGAACGATGGGGGTGGGGAGGCTATCCGAACTGCGCGGACAGGGCCTCGGCGCCGCGGCGCAGGACGGGCAGGACCTGCTCGACGCGGTCGTGCGACAGCCGGACCTTGGGGGCCTGCACGGCGATGGCCGCCACCGTCCGGCCCGTGGAGGACAGGATCGGCACCGCCACGCAGAACACGCCCACCACATACTCCTCGTCGTCGAGCGAGTAGCCGCGCGCGGCGATGCGCTCCAGCTCGGCGGTCAGCGCCGCCGGATCGGTGAGGGTGTGGGCGGTCTGCGCGGAGAAGGGGCCGGAGGCGAGAAGGCGGCTGCGCATGGCGTCCGGCAGGGTGGCGAGGAACAGCTTGCCCATGGCCGTGCAGTGCATCGGCACGCGCGAGCCCACGCCGAACTGGAGCCGCAGGGGCCAGTGCTCGACCTCGACGCGGTCGAGATAGACGACGTCGCCGCCGTCGAGGACGCCAACATTGCAGGTTTCCCCCAGCTCGGCGCTGACCGCGCGCAGCACGGAACGCACCGGCGCGCGGGACAGCGAGGCGCGCAGGATACCGACCGCCAGCCGCGCCGCCTCGACGCCGATGATGACGTCGCGCGTTTCCAGATCCCGCGCCAGAAGCCCCTTATCGATCAGGCCGTTGACGAGGCGGTGGGCGGTCGGCTTGGGCAGGCCGAGCGTCGTCCCGATGGTCTTCACGGCCAGCGGGCCGGAGGCCGACGCGACCAGCTCCAGGATGGCGAAGGTCCGGTCGGTCGCGGCGGCCTTCGGCTTGGCCGCGTCGTCGGTGGTGGTGGTGTCGGGAGACTGCGTGCTGCGCGTTTTCAAGGTTCGCCTGCCCTGGCGGTTTCTGCGTCTCATTGAGTGAGACGTGACGCATATAGACCGGCCGCTTTGCGCAGGCAATAGGCAACGGGGGCTGGGCGTAGGGTGACAGCATTTGAAGTCCCCTCTCCCCCCTGGGGAGAGGGTTAGGGTGAGGGGGTTGTGCTTTTGCCGGGCCCACCACCAAGCACATCCCCCTCACCGGCCCTCCGGGCCACCCTCTCCCCAGGGGGGGAGAGGGTTATAGAGGCCAAACGCCCGATCCTTTCGCACACCGGCAGCCACGAAAAATGAATTTCTATGACATGCTCTTAGCATGAAAATTTTTTCTACAGCGAAGCGCCTTCTCAGCCAAAAAAGTAAAAAATTCTCATGTGAACCATGCGATATTGAGAATCACTACAGGGGCTTCGCGAAAATTGCCGAAGCGTGAGTCTAAAAAGAAAACCAACAAGTAAAAACCTAGCTGCTCTGGGTTTTTACGTAAGAAAGAGGGACTTCCGTTGTCGACTTCATTTCCTCCATGGCGAACATCGACGAGACATCCTGAAGCTCGATGCGCTCGATGAGCTTTCGATAGAAAGCGTCGTAGGCCTTGATGTCCGGAATGACCACCCGCAGCAGATAATCGATTTCGCCGCTCAAGCGGTAGAGATCGACAACCTCCGGTATGTCGGCCACCACGCGGCGGAACTCCTCCAGCCATTCCGCCGAGTGTTTGCTGGTTCGGACGGCCACGAAGACGGTCACGTCGACGTTCAGCTTGGCCCGGTCCAGCAACGCCACACGGCGGCGGACATAACCTTCCTGTTCAAGGCGTTGCACGCGGCGCCAGCAGGGGGTGGCGGACAGGCCAACCTGCTTGCCGAGGTCGGCGAGCGACAGGGTCGCGTCGGCCTGGAGGGCGGCCAGGATCTTCCGGTCGGTGGCGTCGATGGTCATCGGGGTTGCTCGGGGCCTTCGCGGTTGGGACGGATGATTTTGCTCATTTGGCCCGCCAGGAGAAAAGCTTTTTCGTTTTGAGGATTTTGCATGCACCCGCATGCCGCCATCGCGGGCAGACCGCCCGGCCTTTGAGCAGTCCAGCCTTTGAGCAGGCGGCCGCCACCACAGGGCCAGAACAGGAAAGATCAGGATGATGACCGACACCATCGCCACGGACAAAGCCCCGGCCGCCATCGGCCCCTACGCCCAGGCCCGCGTCGCCGGGGGGCTGCTGTTCGTCTCCGGCCAGCTGCCGATCGACCCGGCCACCGGGACCTTCGCCGGCCCGGACGCGCCTACCCAGGCGGCGCGCAGCCTGACCAACATCGCGGCGATCGCCGAGGCCGCCGGCACCAGCCTGGCGAAGGCGGTGAAGATGACCGTCTACGTGACCGACCTCACCCAGTTCAAGGCGGTGAACGAGGTCTATGCCGGCTTCTTCCAGGCGCCGTTCCCCGCCCGCTCGACCGTCGAGGTGTCGGCGCTGCCGCTCGGCGCGTCGGTCGAGATCGACGCCGTCATCGCGCTTTGAGGGTGACATGACCGCTTCCGCGCAGACCGTGCCGTTTTCTCCCGGCGCCGGTTCGATCCGTCAGCCGATCCGCCTCGATTACACCCCGCTGCCCGAGGTTGCCTGCCGCGACTGGACCCGGCGCGCGATCGAGCTGCTGGAGACCGAGGCGGCGCGGTCGCCCGACACGCCGCTGCTGAAGCTGGACGTTCCGGAGCTGTCCGGGATCGACGTCTATCTGAAGGACGAATCGACCCACCCCACCGGCAGCCTGAAGCACCGCGTCGCGCGGTCGCTGCTGCTGTTCGCCATCTGCAACGGGCGGATCGGCGAGGGCACGCCGGTGATTGAGGCGTCGTCGGGATCCACCGCGGTGTCGGAAGCCTATTTCGCCCGTCTGCTCGGCCTGCCCTTCCACGCGGTGATGCCGCGCGGCACCTCGGACGAGAAGGTCGCCGCCATCGAACTCCACGGCGGGCGCTGCCACTTCGTCGACTCCTCCAAGGCGATCTACGCCGAGGCGGCGGCGCTGGCGGTGCGGCTGGGCGGCGTCTATCTCGACCAGTTCACCTACGCCGAGCGCGCCACCGACTGGCGCACCGACAACATCGCCCAGTCGATCTTCGGCCAGATGCGCAGCGAGCGCCACCCGGTGCCCGACTGGATCGTGATGAGCGCCGGCACCGGCGGCACCGCCGCCACCATCGGGCGCCACATCCGCTACCGCCATCTGCCGACCCGGCTGTGCGTGCCCGACGCCGAGCATTCGGTCTTCTACGAGAGCTTCGTCAACCGCGACGCAGCACTCACCTGCGAGCGCGGGTCGCGCATCGAGGGCATCGGGCGCCCCCGCGTCGAGCCGTCCTTCATCCCCGAGGTCGTCGACCAGATGATCAAGGTGCCCGACGTGGCGTCGCTGGCGGCGATGCGGGTGCTGTCGCGGCGGCTGGGCCGGATGGTCGGCGGGTCCACCGGGACCAACTTCTTCGGGCTGTGCTGGATCGCCGGACGGATGCGCGACGCCGGACGGGCCGGGTCGCTGGTGACGCTGATCTGCGATTCCGGCGAGCGCTACCGCAACACCTATCACGACGACGCCTGGATGGCGCGGGCCGGTTTCGATACCGCCGCCGACGAGGCGCGGATCGAGGCCTTCCTTCAGGGCGGCCCGTCCCTCTGACGCAAGAACAAGCGCTTTCAAAAAACAAAAATCGCCACCGCAAGACACTTGGCAAAAAAACAGGAGCATTCACCGATGGACGAGTTTCGCACACTTCTGCGCAACGCGATGAAGAGCCGCGCGATGGTCTATGAGGCGGCCTTCGACGAGATGCGCAAGGAGATCGGCGAGGAGAAGGCCCGGGAGATCATGGCGCGCACCATCTATCGCCGGGGTGCGGCCATCGCCCACAATTTCGCGCCGCACGCCCCGGCCGATCTCGCCGGCCTGCGGGACTCCTTCCTGAAATTCATCCCCGACGCCGAGGCCCAGTTCGGTCCCGAGGTCGTGCGCTGCACCGACGAGGTGCTGGAGATCCGCTTCCACACCTGTCCGCTGAAGGAAGCCTGGCTGGAGGCCAACCTGCCGGCTGAGACGGTGGAGACGCTCTGCGAACTCGCCGGCGCGGTCGACAAGGGGACCTTCGAGACCGCCGGCTTCGAGATCGAGGTCGACACCTGGAAGCCGGGCCGCAGCACCTGCTGCCACCTGACGATCACGCCGGGCGCCGCCGCGCCCGCCGCCACGAACTGACCGTCCAGCCTCGCCGACAGGGGAACCGAACCATGAAAAAGCATGCTGTTTTCGGCGCCGCACTGGGAGCCGTTGTGGGCGCCATGCTGGCCGCCACCGCCGGCGCCACCACTGCCCAGGCCGCCGACCGCGAGATCGTCATCGGCTATCAGGCGCCGCTAAGCGGCGACCGCAGCCAGTACGGCGAGATGTTCCGCAACGCCGCCCAGATCAAGCTGGAGGAGTTCAACGCCTCGGGCAAGCTGGCCGGCGCCAAGGTCGCCATCACTTTCGAGGACAGCAAGGACGATCCCAAGGAGGCGCGCAACATCGCGCACAAGTTCCTCGACAATACCAAGATCGTCGGGGTGATCGGCGACTTCTCCTCCACCGTGTCGATGGCGGCGGGCGAGATCTACGCGGCGGAGAAGATGCCCCAGCTCTCCCAGACCGCCTCGCACCCGGATTTCACCAAGCTCAGCCCCTGGCAGTTCCGCAACATCACCACCCAGGCCTTCGAAGGCCCCTACAACGCCGACTGGATCATCGCGGCGGGCAAGACGACGGCGGCGGTGATCTACATCCAGAACGACTGGGGCATCTCGGCGCTCGACGGCTTCGTCAGCGGTTTCAAGGCCAAGGGCGGCAAGATCACCGCCACCGAGGCGTTCAACCCCGGCAACCGCGATTTCCGCTCCATCCTGACCAAGGTCGCCCGGCAGAAGCCCGACGTGATCTACCTCGCGATGTTCTACGAGGAGGGGGCCGCCTTCGCCCAGCAGCGCGAGCAGCTCGGCATCAAGATCCCGCTCTACGGCACCAGCTCCCTCTACTCGCCCAAGCTGATCGAACTGGGGCGTGAATCGGTGGAGGGGCTGCACCTCGCCACCACCTTCACGCCCGACAACCCCGACCCGGCGGTGCAGACCTTCGTGAAGGAATATGCGGCGCGCTTCAAGGCGGAGCCCGGCATGTTCGCCGCCCAGGCCTACGACGCGGTCGGCATCATGCTGGACGCCGTCGCCAAGGCCGGTCCGTCGGTGACGCGCGAGAGCCTGCGCGACGCGCTGGCCGCCACCACCGGCTATCCCGGCGTGACCGGCGCCACCAGCTTCGACCCCGTCACCCGCGAGCCGGCGAAGGCGCTGGCCAAGATGATGGTGAAGGACGGCCGCTTCCAGGTCGTGACCGGCCCCTGACCGGTACCGTCTAGGGACGCCCCAGGGCTTTCCACACGATCCGCTTTTCGGGACACACGCCGTGGTGCGCGCTCCGCCGGGACCGGCGGGCGCGCTCCCCGAAGCCTGGAGCACGCCATGGTCTTCGATGTCTTCTTCCTTCAGCAGGTCATCAACGGCCTGTCCATCGGGTGCGTCTACGCCCTGATGGCGATCGGCTTCACGCTGATCTTCGGTGTTTTGAACGTCGTCAACTTCGCCCATGGCGAGGTCTACACCATCGGCGCCTTCGTCGGGCTGATGGTCATCACCGCGATGGCCCCGCCGCTGCTGGCGGTGGTGCCGCTGGTTCTGGCGGTGGGCGCGGTGTCCGGCGTCGGGCTGGAGCGCATCGCCTTCCGCCCCTTCCGCCGCTTCACCGACGAGGCCAGCCAGAAGTCCCGCGCCATGCGCGAGGCGACGCTGCTCTCCTCGCTCGCCGTGTCGATCGTGACGCGCGAGATCATGATGCACATCTTCGGCGGCGACATGCAGGGCATCCCGTCCGGCTACCTGCTGCAGCAGCCGGTCGCCATCGGGCCGGTCATGGTCGCCAGCGGCAGCCTGGTCATCTTCGCCACCTCCGCCGTCATGCTGGGCGCGCTGCAGTTCCTGCTCTACCGCACCCAGACCGGCCTCGGCATCCGTGCGGTGTCCAACAACCAGCTCGGCGCCCGCTACGTCGGCATCAACACCGACCGCACCATCGTCACCACCTTCGCGGTCGGTTCGATGCTGGGCGCCACGGCCGGAATCCTGGTCGGGCTCTACGACGGCGCGATCTCGCCGCACATGGGCTTCGCGCCGGGCGTCAAGGCCTTCGTCGCCATGGTCATGGGCGGCCTGTCGAGCATTCCGGGGGCGGTCGCCTGCGCCCTGCTGCTCGGCGTGTCGGAGAGCATCGCGACCGAGTTCCTGTCGAGCGGCTGGAAGGACCTGATCACCTACAGCCTTCTGGTCATCACGCTGGTCTTCTTCCCGCAAGGATTGTTCGGACATGGACGTGAACGTGCCTGACGCCCGGCTGATGCCGGCCACCCTCGCGCCGCCCGCCGCGTTTTCCGGGCGAGGCCGGCGGTTCGCCTGGACCCTTCTTCTGCTGGCGGTCGCCTTCGGCGCCGTACCCGCTGCGATCGTCGGCACCGGGTCCAGCTATCTCGCCCAGATCGCCATCACGACGATGATCTTCGTCATCCTGTCGGCCAGCCTGAACCATGTGACCGGCACCGCCGGGCTGCTGTCGATCGGCCACGCCGCCTTCTACGGCATCGGCGCCTACGCCGCGGCTCTGCTGTCGACCAGGCTCGGCCTGCCCTTCGTCGTCACGCTGCCGGCGGCGGGGCTGATCGCCGCGCTGTTCGGCTTCCTGGTGGCGCTGCCGACCATGCGGCTGGTCAGCATCTACTTCGCCGTCGCCACGCTCGGCATAGGCGAGATGATCTACGTGGTCCTGCTGAACTGGGTGGACGTGACCCGCGGCCCGATGGGCATCCGCGGCATCCCGCCGATCTCGCTGTTCGGCTGGCAGGCCGACACGCTGCTCAGCCGCTATCTGGCGGTCGCGGTCATCGCCGTCGCCTGCGTCTGGGTGCTGCACCGGCTGACCCACTCCTACTACGGCAACGCGCTGCGGGCTCTGCGCGAGGACGACCAGTGCGCCGACAGCATGGGCATCAACGTGGAGCGGCTGAAGATCGAGTCCTTCGTCGTCGCCACCTTCTTCGCCGGCATCGCCGGGGCGCTGCTGGCCCACACCTCCGCCTACATCGCGCCGGACAACTTCCGCTTCATGGAATCGATCCTGATCCTGGCGATGGTGGTGGTCGGCGGGCTGGGCAGCCTTCCCGGCGCGGTCGTCGGCGCCCTGTTCATGATCGTCCTGCCGGAAGCGCTGCGCGACATCGGCGATTACCGCATGATCGCCGTCGGGGCGACCATGTTCCTGTCCATCCTGCTGCTGCCCAAGGGCATGCTGGCCGAAGGCACCGCGCTGGGCTTCGTCCGCCGCTCCTTCTCCCGCGGCTGGGCCACCATCGCCGGCGGCACGCCCGTCGGCTGGAAGTGAGGCGGATCATGAGCAACACGCTTCTCTCCATCCAGGGGCTGACCCGGCGCTTCGGCGGCCTGCTGGCGGTCAGCGACGTCAGCGCCACCATCGCCAAGGGCGAGCTGGTCGGGCTGATCGGCCCCAACGGCGCCGGCAAGACCACCCTGTTCAACCTGATCACCGGCTTCACCCCGCCGTCGGACGGCACGGTGACCTTCGACGGGCAGGACGTCACGGGCCGCAAGCCCTGGCAGATCGCCCGCATGGGCATGGGCCGCACCTTCCAGAACCTGCGCGTCTTTCCCAACATGACGGTGTTCGACAACGTGTCGGTCGGGGCGGTCGGCGCCTTCGGCCAGTCGCCCTGGCGGGCGCTGGTCAACGGCGGCGCCCACAGCCGCGCGGTCAGCGAGCGGAGCTGGGAGGCGCTGGAGCGCGTCGGCCTGACCGCCCAAGCCGGGGACATCGCCGCCAACCTGTCCTACGGCAAGCGCAAGTATCTGGAGATCGCCCGCGCCCTGGCGACGTCGCCCCGCCTGCTGATCCTCGACGAGCCGGCGGCGGGCCTGAACGACACCGAGACGGCGGAGCTGGCCGACTTCATCCGCCGCCTGCACGCCGGCGGCGTCACCGTTCTGCTGGTGGAGCACGACATGGGGCTGGTGATGGGAAGCTGCAGCCGCGTCATCGTGCTTGCCTCGGGCCGTAAGATCGCCGACGGCACGCCGGAGGCGGTGCAGCGCGACCCCGCCGTCCTCGAAGCCTATCTGGGAGTGGAAGACGATGCCGCTTGACGGAGCCCAAGCCACCACTCGCCGCATTCTTGAAGTCCGCGACCTGACGGTGCGCATGGGGCCGCAGGAGATCCTGCGCGGCGTCTCGCTCGACGTGGCGGAGGGGGCCATCGTCGCCGTGCTGGGCGCCAACGGCGTCGGCAAGACCACGCTGATGCGCGCGCTTTCGGGCATTTACCGCACCAGCGGCGGCGCCACCGTCTTCGACGGCCAGGACATGACCGACAGCCCCAGCCACGAGGTGGTGCGCCGCGGCCTCGCCCAGGCGCCGGAGGGGCGGCAGATTTTCGGCACCATGACGGTGCGGGAGAACCTGCTGCTGGGCGGGCGGACGCTGCGCCACGACCGCGCCGCCCGCATGGAGCGGATGCTGGAGCTGTTCCCCCGCCTGCGCGAGCGGCTGACCCAGAAGGCGGGGTCGCTGTCGGGCGGCGAGCAGCAGATGCTGTGCATCGCCCGTGCCCTGATGTCGAAGCCGCGCCTGCTGCTGCTCGACGAGCCGTCGCTCGGCCTCGCGCCGATGGTGGTGAAGCAGATCTTCGACCTGCTGGTCCAGATCCGCGGCGAGGGCACCTCGATCCTTCTGGTGGAGCAGAACGCCCGCGCCGCGCTGCGCGTCGCCGATCACGCCTATGTCATGGAGGCGGGAAGGGTGACACTCTCGGGCAGCGCCGCCGATCTGGCCGCCGACCCGCGCGTGCGGGCGGCCTATCTCGGTGGCTGACGGAAAAAGGATCGCAGCGATGACCACCGACACCGAAAACGCCGCTCCCGCCCCAACTCCCGCGTCTGCCCCCCTGCCCATCCTGGAGCGGCGGCGCATCGAGGCGGCCTTCGCCAAGGCGCTCTACGACCAGCTCCTGCCCGAGATCGGGCGGGAGCGGGCGCGGGCCGTGCTCGCCCGCGCCATCGAGGTGATGGCCCGCGAGGCCGGCGCCGCCATGGCGGCGGAGGACCGCGCCACCCGCGGCACCGCCGACCTCGCCACCTTCCACGAGCGGCTGGCCCTGTGGACCGCCGGGGACGCCCTGCGGCTGGAGGTGATCGAGAGCGCGCCCGACCGGCTGGGCTTCAACGTCACCCGCTGCCGCTACGCCGAAAGCTACCGCGCCATGGGCGTGGAGGAGATCGGCGACATCCTGTCCTGCAACCGGGACGGCGAGTTCATGTGCGGCTACCGCCCCGACGTCCGCTTCACCCGCACCCAGACCATCATGCAGGGCGCCAGCCACTGCGACTTCCGCTACAGCCTGCCGGCGGGCGGACCCCAGGAGTCCCCGGAATGACCATCCCCGCGAACGTCCGCCTGCATCCCGCCGCCGAGGCCCTGGCCCCGGAGATGCGGCAGTGGCGGCACCATCTGCACGCCCATCCCGAAACCGCCTTCGAGGAGCACGAGACCGCGGCCTTCGTCGCGGACAAGCTGCGCGCCTTCGGGCTGGAGGTGGCGACGGGGCTGGGGCGCACCGGCGTGGTCGGCACGCTGAAGGGCCGCCGCCCCGGCGGTCGGGCCATCGCGCTGCGCGCCGACATGGACGCGCTGCACATCCACGAGACCAACGACTTCGCCCACCGCTCGGTCAATCCGGGGCGGATGCACGCCTGCGGCCACGACGGCCACACCACCATGCTGCTGGGAGCCACCAAGGTCCTGGCCGACGATCCCGACTTCGCCGGGACGCTGCACGTCATCTTCCAACCGGCCGAGGAGAACGAGGGCGGCGCCCGCGAGATGGTCGCGGAGGGGCTGTTCGAGCGGTTTCCGGTGGAGGGCGTCTACGGCATGCACAACTGGCCGGGCCTGCCGCTCGGGCAGATCGCGCTGCGGCCGGGGCCGATGATGGGCAGCTACGACATCTTCGAGGTGACCATCCACGGCAAGGGCAGCCACGCCGCCATGCCGCATCTCGGCCACGACCCGATGACCGCCGCCGGCCATCTGCTGACCACCCTCCAGACCATTCCGGGGCGCAGCCTGCACCCGCTGGACAGCGCCGTGGTCTCCACCACCTGGATCACCGGCGGCGACACCTGGAACGTCATCCCGGCGGAGGTCACGCTGCGCGGCACCGTCCGCGCCTTCAAGGAGGGGGTGCAGGACGTGGTCGAGGCACGGCTGCGCGCGCTGGCCGAGCACACCGCCGCCGCCTTCGGCTGCACCGCCGGCGTGCGCTACGAGCGGCGCTACCCGGCAACGGTCAACAGCGCCGCCGAGACCGCGCTGTGCGCCCGCGTCGCCGCCATGCTGGTCGGCGAGGAGAACATCGATCACGACCCGATGCCCTCCATGGGCGCCGAGGATTTCGCCTTCATGCTGAAGGAGCGGCCGGGCTGCTACGTCTGGCTGGGCAACGGGCCGACCGACGGTGGCTGCCTGCTGCACAACCCGGGCTACGACTTCAACGACGCCAACCTGGCCATCGGCGCCAGCTATTGGGTGGCGCTGGCCAAGACGCTGCTGGTGGAGGAGGGGACGCGATGAGCGCGCTTCTCAAACCGTTGCTGGACGCGCCGCCGCCGGACTCCCACTGGGCGGCGAGCGCCGTCGCCGGCCCGGAGACCGGCCCGCTGGACGGATCGGTCCGGGTGGATGTGGCGGTGGTCGGGGCGGGCATCACCGGCCTGTCCACGGCGATCCATCTGGCCGAGCAGGGTGTGTGCGTGGCGGTGCTGGAGGCGCGCGAGCCGGGCTTCGGTGGGTCGGGCCGCAACAACGGCCAAATCATCCCGACGCTGTCGCGCCTCGACCCCGCCAACCTGACGGCGGCCTACGGCGAGGCCAAGGGATCGGCGCTGGCCCGCATGGTCGGCGGGTCGGCGGCGCTGGTCTTCGACCTGATCGAGCGCTACCAGATGCGCTGCGACGGCGTGCAGAAGGGCTGGATCCAGCCGGCCCACCGGCCCGGCCGCATGGCGGCGGCCGAGCAACGGGTCGCGCAATGGCGGGCGCTGGGGGCGGAGGTCGCGCTGCTCGACGCGGCGCAGACGGAACGGGCGTTGGGAACGCGCTTCTGGCACGGCGCCATGGTCGCCCCGACCGGTGGCCATGTGAACCCGCTGTCGCTGGCCCGCGAGATGGCGCGGGCCGCCCTCGGGCTGGGCGTGGCGATCCACAGCGACACGCCGGTGGTGTCCATCGCGCGCGCCGGCACCGGCTGGACGTTGACCACGCCGCGCGGCGGCGTGACCGCCGACCGCGTCGTGGTGGCGACCAACGCCTACACCGACGATCTGTGGCCGGGGCTGCGCCGCTCCGTCGTGCCGGTGCTGAACTTCCAGATGGTGACGGAGCCGCTGCCCGCCGCCTTGCGCGCCAGCGTGCTGCCCTCCGACATGGCGTGCAGCGACACCCGCGGCGACCTGCATTTCTTCCGCTGGACCGCCGACAACCGGCTGGTCTCCGGCTGCACGCTGGTGCGGTCGGCCGACGCCGAGCGGCGGGCGCGGGAGCGCACGCGGGAACGCATCCGCCGCGTCTTCCCCCAGATCGGCAACCCGGCCATCGCGCGGAGCTGGAGCGGGCATCTGGCGATGACCGCCGATTTCCGGCCCCACTTCCACGAGCTGGCGCCCGGCGTGACCGGGGCGGTCGGCTACAACGGGCGCGGCATGGCGCTGGGCACCGCGGTTGGCCGCGAACTGGCGCGCCACGCTACGGGGACGGGCGCGCCGGAGCTGGCCTTGCCCTTCACCCCGGTGAAGCCGCTGCCCTTCCACGATCTGGTGACGCGCTTCTCCCGGCTCTACATGCTGCATCTGCGCCGGCTGGATCGCAGGGACTGACGGCGACGGCGGCGCCCTTTCACGCTCCGGCCGTGTCGGCTGGGTCGGGAAAGCCGTGCCGCCTCGCTCCCCACACCGCCAGCAGCGTCGCCGCCAGCAGCACCAGGACGGCCGGCGCGAAGGCGCCGACGCCCAGCCGTTCGAGCAGCACGCCGCCGAGGAGGCCGCCGCCGGCAATGGCCGTGTTCCAGGCGGTGACCAGCATGGACTGGGCGACATCCGCCGCGTCGCCCGCCGTCCTGGCCAGGGCCGTCTGGAACAGCGTCCCCGCACCGCCGAACGCCAGGCCCCAGGCGGCCACCGCCGCAAGGACCACGGCCGGGGCATCGCCAGCCACGCCGAGCACCAGCGCGGACAGACCGAACAGGACGGTGCTGGCCAGCGTCAGCGCCCGCAGATGGCCGTCGATCAGCGCGCCGACGATCCAGATGCCCAGCAGCGACGCGACGCCGAACAGCAGCAGCGCCAGATCCGTCCGCCCTTCCATGCCCGCCGCCGCCAGGAACGGCGCGATGTAGGTGTAGAGGATGTTGTGCGCCAGCACGAAGGCCAGAACCACGAACAGCACCGGGCGCACGCCGGCCAGGGTGAACACGCGCCCGGGCGACAGCCGACGGCCCGCCGCCTGCCCGGCGAAGTCCGGCACCACGACGCGCACCCACAGCATGAGCGCCAGCGCCAGCGCGCTCATGAGTCCGAAGCAGACCCTCCAGTCCACCAGATTGCCCAGGAAGGTGCCGGTCGGTACGCCGAGCGACAGAGCCAACGGCGCGCCGACCATCGCGACGGCGATGGCCCGGCCCTTCTGGTGGTCGGGCACCATGCGCGCGGCATAGCCCGCCAGCAGCGCCCACATCAGGCCGGCCGACACGCCCGCCAGGAAGCGCGCCACCATGGTCAGGGCGAAGCTGCCGGACAGGGTCGTGACGGTGTTGGCGACGACGAAGCCGGCGATGGCCGCCAGCAGCAGCGGGCGGCGGCGCACCCCCTGCGTGGCGGCGGTCAGCGGGATGGCCGCCGCCAGCGAACCGGCGGCGTAGATCGTCACGGTCTGGCCGACCCAGGCCTCGGTCACACCCAGCCCTTGGGCCATCTGCGGCAGCAGTCCGGCGGGCAGCGCTTCGGTGAGGATGGTGATGAAGGCCGCCATGGCGAGCGCCAGCAGCGAGGCCAGGGGCAAACGGTCCGAAGCGGCGGCGCTCATGCGCGGGGGCGTCCTCCTCATGGCCGTGCCTCCAGGGCGCCATAGACCGCATCGCGCAAGTCGGTGACGAAGCGGCCGGACATGCCCTCGTAGAGCGTGTTGGTGAAGGCGACGACGCTGAGTCCCCGCGCCCGGTCCACGAACCAGGAATGGCCGTAGGCGCCGCCCCAGCGCCAGGTGCCTTCCGATTCGGGCGAGGCGGCCGAGGCCGGGTCGCGCAGGACCGAGAAGCCCAGCCCGAAGCCGAAGCCGGGCGCGTTGGGCAGGTCCCGGCCGCCCGTCTGGTCCCGGGCCATCTCCGCGATCAGCGCGCCGGGGAGGAGCGCGCCGCCGCCTTGGCGCAGGGTCTCCAGCAGGCGCAGAAGATCCTCCGCCGTCCCCGCCATGCCCGCGCCGCCCGAAGGAAAGGCCTGCGGATCGAAGATGCGCGCAGGGCTGTAGGCGATGCCGACGGCGCCCTCGAAGGGGGAGACCGTCTCGCCCTCGGCCAGCCGATGCGGCTGCGGTGCATCGCTCACATAGGCGGTCGCCACGCGCCGGGGATCGCGGGCGATGAAACCGGTGTCCGCCATGCCCAGCGGGCCGGTCACCAGATGGCGCACCGCCTCGTCCAGCGTCGTGCCGTGGACCCGCGCGACCAGCGCGCCCAGCACGTCGGTCGCCAATGAATAGCCCCAGCCCGTCCCCGGTTCGTAAAGCAGCGGCACGCCGGCGAGGCGGCGCAGGTTCTCGTCCAGGGTGATGCCGGAGGCGTCCATGCCGTCCGACACGCCGGCCTGCGCATAGGGGCCGTCGGCGTCGGCTTCGAAGAAGCGGTAGCCGAGACCGGCCGTGTGGCTGAGCAGCTGCCGCGCCGTGATGCGCGCCGGTCGGCCGTCGGCCAGCCGGGGCTGGAACCGGGGCAGCCAGCGCGTGATGTCCGCGTCGAGATCGAGCCGGCCTTGCGCCACCAGCGCCAGCGCCGCGGCGGAGACGATGGGCTTGCTGACCGAGGCCAGACGGAAGACCGTCTCCACGGCCATCGGCCGCGCGCTTTCGCGGTCGGCGAAGCCGGCGGCCTGCCGGTGGAGCAGCGCACCGTCCTGCGCCACCAGGACGACGGCGCCGACAAGCCGCTGCTCGTCGAGCGCCCGCTGGACGACGCTGTGGACGCGCTCACGGAGGGTCGCCGGTGGAACGCCTTGGCGGAGGGCAATGGGTGGATGGGTCATGGCACGCGGCTCGAATCAATGGGCGATGCCGTGACGATAAAAAACCTGCTATTAAAGAAAAAGACGGGCACAGTTCCTGATTATGCGGAGCTGAATGTCCGCAATGGAGGCGCCGGATGGACAGTCTGAACGGCTTCGTGGTGTTCGTGCAGGTTGCCGAGACGCGCAGCTTCGTCGCCGCCGGCCGGCTGCTCGGCGTGTCGGCCTCGGCCGTCGGCAAGAGTGTCGCGCGGCTGGAGGAGAAGCTGGGCGTGCGCCTGTTCCACCGCAGCACGCGCAGCGTCACGCTGACCGCCGAGGGCACGCTGTTCCTGGAGCGCAGCCGCCGCATCCTGGCCGAGATCGAGGCGGCGGAGCTGGAGCTGTCGCAGGCCGCCGCCGTGCCGCGCGGGCGCCTGCGCGTCAGCCTGCCGCTGGTCAGCTCGCTGGTCCTGCCGGCGCTCGGCGAATTCATGCGCGCCTACCCCGAGATCGAGCTGGACCTGGACTTCACCGACCGCATGGTCGATGTGATCGAGGAGGGCTTCGATGCCGTGGTGCGCACGGGCGAGCCGGCCGATTCACGGCTGTCGGCGCGCCGGCTGGGGAACTTCCGTTTGTTGCTGGTCGCCTCGCCGGATTATCTGGCGCGGCGGGGCACGCCGCGGACACCGGCCGATCTGCGGCAGCACGCCTGCCTGCACTACCGCTTTCCCAACAGTGGCAAGCTGGAAACCTGGGCGCTTCGGCAGGCGCCTGGCGAGCCCGAACTGCAACTGCCGACCTCGATGATCTGCAACAACATCGAAACGCGCGTGTGCTTCGCGCTGCAGGGGCTGGGGATCGCCTACCTTCCGGACTTCGCCATCCGCGATCTGTTGGCCGATGGCAGGCTGGAGTCGGTCCTGGCCGATCACGTGGGGCGCACCAGCGTTTTCCATGTGCTGTGGCCGGCGAGCAAGCACCCCTCGCCGAAGGTGCGGGCGCTGGTGGACTTCCTGCGCGCGAGGGTGTTCCCGGCCGCGAAGGCCAAGCCCGGCGGTTGACAGTCCGGCGGTTGACAGTCCGGGGGTGGCCCGGCCACTGTGGCGCCATCCCGAAGCGGCCCCACGCGGATTGCCCCGGCCCATGGCCACCGTCTCCGAAGCCCTGTCCATCGCGCTCGACCATCACATCGCCGGGCGCGTGGCGGAGGCGGAGACCCTCTATGGCCGGATCCTGGAGGCGGTCCCCGGTCATCCCGACGCCAGCCATTTGATGGGGCTGCTGCTCGCCCAGACCGGGCGGGTCGCCGCGGCGCTTCCCCATCTCGACGCCGCCGTTGCCGGCGATCCAGCATCGCCGACTTATCACCTCAACCGCGGCAAGGTTCAGGACGCGCTCGGGCAGACTGTGGCGGCAGCGGCAAGCTGGCTCGCCACGCTGCGCCGGCAGCCGGATCATGGGGAGGCGGCGGAGCGGCTGGCCCCGGCGCTCCGCGTCCTGGCCGAGACCGCCTTCGATTCCGGCGCCCTGGCCTCCGCCGCGGCGCTTTACGAACGGGTGCTGGCTCTCGATCCGCAAAACCTGTCGGCCACCTTCGACGCGGCGATGGCCGCCAAGGGGCTTGGACGGTTGCAGGAGGCCGCTTGGCTGGCCGGGCTCTCCGCCCGGCTCGACCCGGCGCTGTTGCGCGCCCGCATGGCCGAGGCGGAGGCACGGCAGGTGCTCGGCCAGACGGAACGGGCCATCGCGGCGCTTCGTCCGGCGCTGGCCCTGGACCCCGCGCAGGGCGGTTGTTGGGCGAGCCTGTGTCTGCTCCACAACGAGCTTGGGCGGGGCGGCGCGGCGGTCACGGCGGGCCGGCGCGCGGCGCTGGCCGCGCCCGCCGACACCGGGCTTCTGGTCCGGCTCGCCGCCGCCCAGCAGATCGCCGAGAAGCCGCGCGCGGCGCTGGCGGCGGCGCGGCGCGGCCTGTCGCTCGACCCCGCCTCGACGGAGTTGCACCTCGCTTTGGGCGCGGCGTTCGACGCGGTGCACGCCCTGGAGACGGCCGGGCGGGCGCTGGACCGCGCCGGCCGGCTGCGTCCCGGCGATGCGGCGGTGCTGGCCGAACATGGCCGGTTGTGCGAGCGCGCTGGATTGACGGAGCGGGCGGCGGCACTGCTGCAACGGGCGCTGGCCGCGCGCCCGGACGATGGGGACTCCTGGGTGGCGCTCGGCCGCGCCGCGCTGCGGCGTGGGGATGCGGCGTGGGCCGGCCGCTGCGCGCGTCGGGCGCTGCGGCTCGCCCCCGGCCTGCCCCCCGGCCTGCTGCTGGCCGGCGCGGTCCGCGAGGCGCAGGGGGCCGATGGCGAGGCGCTGGCCCTCTACGACCGGGTGATCGCCGCCGCACCGGGCCTCGGCACCGGCTTCTCCCGCCGGGCGATGCTGCTGCTGCGCCGGGCCATGGGCGACGCCCCGCCGCCGCGCCAACCGTCGGGCAAGCGGCGGCTGTCGGTGTCCACGCTCGGTCATGCGGGACGCTTCGGCAACCAGCTCCTGCAATATGGGTATCTGCGCATCTGCGCGGAGTGCAACGGGATGGAGCTGGAAACGCCGGACTGGATCGGTCGTCCTCTCTACGGGCTGGACGATCCGCTTCCCGGCCCGCCGCTGCCCAGCCTGCATGAGGAGGATTGCGGCGTTCCGGCGCTGCTGGACGGGCGGGCGCTGGCGGGTGCGGGCGGTCACGACGTGGTCGGTTATTTCTGCGGCGACACCGCACCCCTGGCGCCGCACCGCGAGCGGTTCCGCGCCCTCTTCACGCCGGTCGGGGCGGTGGCGGAGCGGGCAACGGCGGCGCTGGACGGGCTGCGGGCGCGCGGGCGGACCCTGGTGGCGATCCATCTGCGCCGCGGCGATTTCGGTCGGAACGACCGGTTCTGGATCGCGCCGGAGGGCTGGTATCTCGACTGGCTCGCCGGGGTGTGGACGGTGCTGGACCGGCCGGTGCTCTATCTCGCCACCGACGCGCCGGAGTTGGCGGACCGTTTCGCCCGCTACCGCCCCGTCCTCGCCGGCGATCTGGGGGCGCCGTTGCCGGGGGCGGAGTTCTTCACCGACCACTGGATTCTGTCGCGGGCCGACCATGTCGCCGTGTCCAACAGCTCCTTCTCGGTGACGGCGGCGCTGCTGAACCCGGCGCTGCGCGCCGCCCTGCGTCCCGACCGCGAACGGGCGCGGCTGGTGCCCTTCGATCCCTGGAACGGGCCGGTCCTGCTTCCCTGACCGGCGTCAGCCGGGCCGGCGCACATACAGGGCGTCGCCCCAGCTGTGATGGTAGGAGCTGATCTCGGCGACGCGGTCGAAGCCGTGGGCGAACAGGATGTCGTCCACATCGGCGGCAAGGCCGGAGCCCTCGTACAGCTCCGCGTAGCTGACCTCGGTCACCACCGCGTCGAATCCAGCCAGCAGATCGCCGCAGCCGTTGAGAATGCGGCATTCCGACCCCTGCGCGTCGATCGCCAGCACGTTGAAACCTTCCGGCGTGAGGCCGTTGGACGCCAGCAGGTCCGGCAGAGTCCGGGTCTCCACCTCGATGACCTCGTCGACGGTGATGTGGGGATAGACGGCCAGATGGCCGGTCGGCTCCAGCAGGGAACTGGACTGGCGGCTCGACATGCGGGAAAAGCGCGCCCGCCCGGCCCGGTCGGACACCGCGGCGTTCAGACAGATGACATCGCCGTGGCCGGCGAAACGCGCCTGGAGCGTGGCGAAGGTTGCTGGATCGGCCTCGATGAACAGGACGCGGTCGGCGCCGGCTTCCTTATAGTTGGCGTGTTCCTCGCCCTCATGGGCGCCGACATGGATGATGCCGCGTGGCAGGATTCCATGGCGGGGAAACAGGTCCTTGTAGCGGAACATGCCCTGGCTGCGCGCGAACAGCCGGTTCCAGTGCCGGGGAGCGACCGCCATGTGCGTGCCGCCGCGCCCGTCCTCCGGCGGCGTGCCGCGGAATTCCAAATTGCGGTCGGTGAAGCGGAACAGCGAATAGCCGTCGGCTTGCAGGCGCGCGTACAGCGTGACCAACTGGCTGCCGGCCTCCGACTCGTCGAACTGAAGGAAGTCGATGCGGCGCAGGCGCAGCAGGTCGGAAGCACCGTCCAGCAAGGCCAGGGCGTCGCCGCAGCCGTCCAGAATCAGCCAATCGATGTGGCGCGGCCCAACCGGACCGCACCACGCGTCGAGTCCCGGTGGGGAGGACGGCAGGGCGAAGCATCTCCGGCCGGAGACGGCGGCGTCCGTCCAACGCCCGGCACCGGTCCCGACCGCCACCAGAGCGGCCTCGGGCGGCAGGAAGGCTTTCTGAAGCGAAAGTCCGGGAAGGGGAGGCGTCTCGTGCTGCATTTCGTCACCGTCCTGGGCCTGATCGACAGTCCCAAGGGATGATCGCAGCCGCTTCCCGTCGCCTTGGCACGGTGGCCATTGTGGAAGCGGACGCGGGGCGGGTCAACGGCACCGCCCCGATCGCATCGCTTAACGGCGTCAGGCCGCGCGGTGGAGGAAGCCCAGATGCTGCGGCGCCAGGGTGGAGGACCACTCCTCCGCCGCGTCCTGCGCCTCGCGGCGGGTGGCGAACCAGCGGGCGTCGGGAGTCCAGCTCAGCCCCTCATGTTCCGCGTGCCAGTTCCACCAGCCGTCGGTGGCCTCGCAGACCGTCAGCATCACGCCGAACGCGGATTCCAGGGCGCGGGCGCCGGTCTTAGCCTTTTCGTTATGCCAGTCCATAAGCGTTACTCCAGATGTCCTGCCTTTCGGCATAGCATAGTTCGGTAGACGAACAAAACCAAAAAACGGAGGAGGCTGCTCGGGATTGCCGCTCCGGACGTTGCGTCCCCTCACTCCGGTAAGGACGCAAACGCCGCGGGCTGCGTGACTATTCCATGGCGCGCGCGGCGCGCGCGGCGCGCGCGTTGGATGGCACGATGTCCCAGCCGGACGCTCATGATTCCCAGGGCGATTCCCACGGCGTCCCCGGCCAGATCGGACAGGCTGGCCTCGCGTCCCGGGACGAAGGATTGCGCCACCTCGATGGCGGCGCCGAGCGCGAAGACCGCCAGCACCGCAAGCGCGGCGGCGCGCCGACTGGCGCTGGCCAGGATGCCGAGCAGGGTGAGGAGCCCGAAGGCCCCGGCGTGCACCAGCTTGTCGAAGCCGTAAAGGCCGCTGGGCGCCAACTGCGGTTGCAGCGCGGCCCAGAAGGCGATCCCCATGAGGCCGAGAAGAGCGCAGAGCGCGAGCCGGCGCCAAACAAGGGGAAGTGGTCGGAACGTCATGACGGCCTCCTGCGACGAAGGCCATCCTGCGCGGAACAGTCTCAAGAGCCGGTTAACCGCCTGATGTCCGCGCTGTGACATCAGGCGGGCAAGGCCCGGTTCAGGAACCGGTCGCCAGACCCATGGCAATGCCGCGCGCTTCGGTGAAGGCGGCGCGCTGCTGCACCAGCGTCCCGTCGGCGTAGACGCCCCAACCGCTCTGCGAGCCGGTGGCGTGGTAACGGATTTCGATCCGGCGGTGACAGTCCTGCATCACGAAGTGACATGGACTGATCTTCTGCCACATGGACACCATCGGCATGTCGGGCACCCATCCAAGCGATGAATTACGATGACTGTACCAATGGCCGATTATGGTTGCCGTGATATTAACGAGACGGCGTCCGATTCCCGCGCAAAATGGGTAGTGGCCTGTTCAGGCATGGTTTTTCGGAGTTCCCGGGCATCCGGGAGCGTCCTGGACCGGCTTTCCGGGGTGGGCATATGCCCGATGGGAGGACGCGCCTCGGACTTCATTGGTTAATATTCTACTAACGGACGGGTAGCCGGCCCGCCAACGATAGGGTAGGGTTGCTCATCTCAATCACCTTCGAGAGTGACTGGACGATGCAATCGGTCTCCATCTTTCTGATCGACGCCAACAAACTTTTCCGCGAAGGCATGAAGGCCCTCTTCTCGGAAGGGGAGTTCCGCATCACGAAAGAGGCCGCCAGTTTCAGCGACGTACCGCCGCCGGGCATGATGGAGGGCGACACGCCCGAGCTGATCATGATGGACCCGGCTTCCGCCAACGGCACGGTCCAGGCCGTGACCGTCCTGCGGGAGCAGTATCCGACCGCGCGGCTCGTCCTTCTGGCCAGCCACCTCGACGCCCAGGAAATGGCCAACGCCATCCAGGCCGGCGCCGACGCTTTCCTGATGAAGGACATCTCCCCGGCCGCGCTGGCGCAATCGCTGCGTCTGGTGATGATCGGCGAAAAGGTCTTCCCGACCCACCTCGCCGCCCTCCTCATCACCGGCAAGGCCGGCGCCAACACCAGCGCCAACGGCCCGACCGCGGCCAAGGGCCTGTCGCAGCGCGAGACGCAGATCCTGGAGCGCCTGCTGCAGGGTGACAGCAACAAGATGATCGCCAATCATCTGAACATCACCGAAGCGACGGTGAAGGTTCACCTGAAGAGCCTGCTGCGCAAGATCAACGCCTCCAACCGCACCCAGGCCGCCATTTGGGCGCTGGAGAACGGGTTCGGCGGCAAGGTCGAAAAGCCGATGGAAGCCGTCGCCTAAGGTTCAGGACGCCGCGCCATCCCGGAATCCGGTGGCTTCGACGCCCGACCGTTGGAAAGGTCAGGCTGGAAAAGTCAGAACAAAGCGGGTTCCGGGGCGGCCGCCCTGATCGGGGCGGTCGATCTCCAGCTTTCCGCCGAGCTGGCGCACCAGACCGTGCACCAGCGTCATGCCCATGCCCTGCCCCGACCCGGCGGGTTTCATGGTGCCGGCGCTGTCCGGCAGACCGGTTCCGTCGTCGGTTACCGTCAGCCGGCGGTCGTTTCCGCAGGCTTCGAAGCGGACCGTCACCGTCCCCTGCTGTTGCGCGCCGAAGGCGTGCTTCAGGGCGTTCAGCACCAACTCCGTCACGATCAGCCCCATGGACGAGGCCTGCGCGGCGGGCATCGGGATTCCGTGCGCGGCGTCGATGACCAGGGTGCAGCGGCCCGAATCGATGAAGGCGCCGGTCAGGCTTTCCCCCAGCCGTTGCAGATAATCGGCCGCGTCGAGCGTGGCGAGGTCGTTGCGCGTCGCCTCGAACAGGCGGCGCTGCACCAGCGCCATCGCCTGGATTCGCGAGAAGGCCTGCTCCACCGCCTTGCGCGCCGCCGGGTCGGTGACCGTGGCGGTCTGCATCGACACCAGCCCGTGCAGAAGCTGGAAGCTGTTCATGATGCGGTGGCTCATCTCGTGCGCCACCAGCTCGCTGCGCCGGGCCTCGTCCAGCGCCGTGGCCAAGCCCTGCGCCGCCCGCTTTTCCGCGTCGATGTCGCTGACCACGGCGACCACACCGCTGATCCGACCGTCGCCGTCGCGCAGCGGGGCGGCCGACACGCGCGTCCAATGCTCCGTTCCGTCGGCGGCGCGGTGCAGGAAGTCCATGCCGGGCACCACGATCTCGCCCTTCAAGGCGCGCGCGCCCGGAAACGCGCTGCGCTCGACCGGGCATCCGTCGGAGTGGAAGGCGCGCCAACGCTGCGCTTCCTGGTCGTCGGCGGACGGCAGCGAGCCGTTGGTGTAGTCGCGCATCAGCCGGTTGTTGCGGGTGGTGCGGCCCTGCGTGTCGTAGACGGCGACACCGACCGGCAGATGCTCCAGAACCGAGGACAGCAGCGCTTCGCTGGCTTGACGCTCCCGCTCCGTCCGGTCCCGCTCGATCAGCAGGGCGGCGGTGTGGGTCAGGAGATCCACCGATTCCAGGTCCAGCGGGCCGGGTGCGCAGGGGGTGGCGTGGTAGATGGTGAAGGCGCCGAGCACCGTCCCGTTGACCGCGCGGATCGGCGTGGACCAGCAGGCGGCGATGCCATGCTCCCGCGTCAGCGCGTGGTAGGGCGCCCAGCGCGGGTCCAGCGCCACATTCTCGACCACCACCCGCTCCCCGCTGTGGGCGGCTAGCCCGCAGGAGGGGGCTTGCGGCCCGATCTCGAACCCGTCCACCGCCCGGGTGTAGGCGTCGGGCAGGCCCGCCGCCACGCCGAAGCGCAGGGTGAGGCCGCCCTCGTTGACCAGGAATATGGCCGCCCGCGCGCCGAGCAGTTCGGCGCCCGCCCGGACCAGCAGGGCCAGCGCCTCGTCGAGTCCGCCGCCGCCGATCGCCCGCTCCAGCGCGGTCTTCTGGGCGAGCAGCAGCCGCTCCGATCGCCGGGCGCCGCCGCCGTCCCGCTCCGCCCTTTGGTCGTCCAAGATGCCGTCGCCTTTGCGCTTGGTGCCGCGCCCCGCGGGGCCGCGGCATGTTACGCGCCCATTTCCAGCCGCGCCAGGAAATGCGGCGAAGGCTTTGGTCGGGCGCAAGGATTTCGTGCGGGGAGCCCCGCGTCAGTTGGTCTCTTCGGGGTAGGGGGGCGAGGTGCGCCAGGAGAACAGCGTCATCGCGCGGTAGCTCTGTTCCCCCGACAGACCATAGGCCGGCTCCGTCGAGGCGACCAGGGCGCCGCTCCGGTTGTCGTAGGCGAAGGCGGAGAATTTCGCGACCGCCTGGTTCTCGGTGGAGCTGTAGACCGACGCCTCCGGCAGGGTGATCGTGCCGGGCAGGGTGATCGGGGGAATGCCCAGCACCGTCTTGCTCTGGTTCACCGACAGCGCGCCCAGCCGGATCTCGATGATCGTGTCGGCGGCGGCCCGGTCGGGAACGAGGCGGATGCCCTGACGCAGCAGCGATTCCTTGATCGCGCTGGCGGCGTATTTGGCGTCGGTGCCGTCGAAATTGCCGGTGTCGAGGAAGGCGCGCTTGTCCGCCGGCAGTTCCAGCCGCAGGCGATTGGCGGCGTTGTCGGCGGCGCTGGAGATCAGGAGCTGTTCGGTGGCGGTCCGGGACGGAAGGCTTTCCTTCACATCGGTGCATCCGGCGGCCAGGGCCGCGGTGGCGGCCAGCGCTGCAAGGATCATCGGTCTGTTGCGGGGCATTCGGGTCCTCGTGCGTTTCGTCTCCGGCTTCTCAGGTTCGCCCGCTCCGGGCAAGGGAGAGATTTGGGACCGGCCCCGGATAGAAAAAAAGCCACGCACGGGAATCGTGCGTGGCCTGAGTCTAGGGAGGAAACGCCCTATAGAGCGTGCTGCCGAGGCAGCAAAACAAAGATAGGGTCGGCGAGGCGTTCTGTCCAGGGGTTATGTAAACGTTTTCATCTCGACGATGTATTCGCAGCGCTGTTACGCCGTCACCACGCTACTGACCGGACGCTTCAGGACGCGCAGCGCCACCGCCGTGGTGACCGTCCCGGCGACCAGCGCCACGACGTAGCCCGCCAGATGGGTTACGGCGTTGGGGATGGGCAGGACGAAGATGCCGCCGTGCGGCACCTTCAGCTCCGCCCCGATGCCCATGGAGATGGCGCCGGTCAGCGCCGCGCCGAGCACCAGCGCCGGGATGACGCGCAGCGGGTCGCGGGCGGCGAAGGGGATGGCGCCCTCGGTGATGAAGGCGATGCCCAGGATGCCCGCGGCGTTGCCGGCCTCCCGCTCCTCCCGGGTGAAGCGGTTGGCGAACAGCTTGGTGGCGAGCGCGATGCCGAGCGGCGGCACCATGCCGGCGGCCATGGCGGCGGCCATCGGGGTGTAGACCTGGGACGCGATCAGGCCGGTGGAGAAGGCGTAGGCGGCCTTGTTGACCGGCCCGCCCATGTCGAAGGCCATCATGGCGCCGATCAGCAGGCCGAGCAGGATCGCGCTGCTGCCCTGCATGCCCTTCAGCCAGGCGCTCAGCGTCGCCAGGGCCTCCGCCACCGGGGCGCCGACCACGTAGATCATGGCGAGGCCGGTGATCAGCGAGCCGAGCAGCGGCAGGATCAGCACCGGCTTCAGCCCCTCCAGATTCTTGTGCAGCTTGATGTTGCGGTTGAGGAAGCTGGTGGCGTAGCCGGCGATGAAGCCCGCGACGATGCCGCCGAGGAAGCCGGCGCCGAGGTTGGCGGCCAGGATGCCGCCGACCATGCCCGGCGTGATGCCCGGCCGGTCGGCGATGGAGAAGGCGATGTAGCCGGCCAGCGCCGGGACCATCAGCGCGAAGGCGCCCTTGGCCCCGATCTGGAACAGCGCGTTGCCCAGCGTGCCCTGCTGGCTGTCCTCAAACACGTAGATGCCGCCGAGCGCGAAGGCGATGGCGATCAGCAGGCCGCCGGTCACCACGAAGGGCAGCATGAAGGACACGCCGGTCATCAGATGCTTGTAGGGGCCGCTGCGCTGCGCCGCCGCCGGCTCCGCCTTGCCCACCGCGACGCCGCCGGCCGGCGCCGGGGCGGCGCCGTGGGGCTGCGCCTCGGCCAGCGCGCGTTCGACCAGGGCCCGCCCGTCGTTGATGGCGGGCTTGGTGCCGCTCTTGAAGACGCGCTTGCCGGCGAAGCGGGCGAGGTCGACCTGCGTGTCGGCGGCGATCAGCACGACGTCGGCCTCGCGGATTTCCTGCTCGGTCAACGTGTCGCGCGCGCCGACCGAGCCCTGGGTCTCCACCCGCACGGCGTGGCCCAGCGCCTGGGCGGCCTGCTGGATGCCCTCCGCCGCCATGAAGGTGTGGGCGATGCCGGTGGGGCAGGAGGTGATGGCGACGATCTTCTTCGTCCCCGTTTGCGCCGAAGCTTGGGCCGGGGCGGTCGCCAACGCCTGCTCCAGCACGGCCCGCGCGTCGCGCAGCACGGCGTCGAGCGCCGCGGCGCTGCGCTTCAGCCCGGCGAAGCGCTCCTCGCCCAGATCACCGGAGCCGACGAGAATGACGCCTTGCGCGCCCTGCGCCGCCCCGGTGGGCAGCGTGTTGCGCACGCCGAGGCTGGAGCGCACCTCCACCTGGATGGTGTGGCCGAGCGCCGCCGCGGCTTTGCGCAGCGCTTCGGCGGCCAGGACGGCCTGGGTGCTGAGATCGCCCGCCGCGATCACGGCCAGCATGTTCGCCATGGTTTCCTCCCGAGCGGTCGCCCGCTCCCCGTTCATTAAAGCGTTGATATCTCGACCTGTCCGGCAAGCGCGCGGACCGTGTCCGCCGCCGGCAGGTTGGGTCCGAAGCAGCCGAGCTTCGCCGTGGCGAAGGCCACCGACAGGCGGGCGACGCCCTCCAGCGGCGCGTCCGCGCCGAAGGCGGCGATCAGCCCCGCCACCATGGCGTCGCCGGCCCCCACCGTGCTCAGCGCGTTGACCGCCGGCAGCCGGGCGTGCAGCGCCGGGCCGTCGGCCACGAACAGCGCGCCGTCCACCCCCAGCGAGACCACCACGACCGCCACGCCGTTGCGGTGCAGGCCGCGCGCCGCCTCCAGAAGGTCGGCGGTGGCGGGCAGGGGCGCGCCGGCCCAGGCTTCCAGCTCGTGCCGGTTGGGCTTGATGCAGAAGGGCAGGTCCGGGGCGGCCAGCGCCGCCGCCAGTGGCGGGCCGCTGCTGTCCAGCACGACGCGGGCGCCCTGGGCGCGCAGGTCCGCCGTCAGCGTCGCGTAGCTGTCCGCCGGCAGCCCGTCCGGCAGGCTTCCCGCCAGCAGGACCGGCGTGCCGGGAAGCACCAGCTCGCGCAGGGTGCGGCGGACGCGGTCGAGCGCGTCGGCGTCGGCGGTCAGGCCGGGCAGATTGAGGTCGGTGGTGTCGGCGGCGGCGCGGTCGGCGATCTTCACGTTGACGCGCGTCTCGCCGGGCAGCCGGACGAAGCGGTCGGCGATGCCCTTGGCGGCGAACAGCGCCTCGAAGGCCGCGGCGTTGCCGCTGCCCAGCAGGCCGGTGGCGACCACCGGCGTGCCCCAGTCGGCGAGGCAGCTCGCCACGTTCACCCCCTTGCCGCCGGCGTTGCGCCGCACGGCGCTCGCCCGGTGGACATGGCCGGGGCGCAGCGCCTCCACCGTGATGGTCTGGTCGATGGCCGGGTTCAGCGTGACGGTGACGACCGGCCGGATGTCCTCTTCGAACGTGCTCATGAGGCATCTCCGTCGAGCGCGCGCACCGCGTCGGCGGTCTCGCAGTCCAGCGCCCGTTGCGCGGCGTCCTTCAGGGCGGACAGGTCGCTGCCGCGCAGCCGGTCCTTCACCGCGGGGATGTCGCGCGGCGTCATCGACAGCTCGCGCACGCCGAGCCCGGTCAGCAGGGCCGCGCCGAACGGGTCGCCGGCGATGCCGCCGCAGACGCCGACCCAGCGGCCGTGCCGCTCCGCCCCTTCCACCGTCAGGCGGATCAGCCGTAGGACGGCGGGGTGCAGGCTGTCGGCCTCCGCCGCCAGTTCGGGGTGCTGGCGGTCGATGGCCAGCGCGTACTGCGTCAGGTCGTTGGTGCCGATGGAGAAGAAATCGACGTGGCGGGCCAGGACGTCGGCCTGGATGGCCGCCGCCGGAACCTCGACCATGATGCCCAGCGGCACGGCCGGGGCGTCCAGCTCCGCCCGGATGCGCTCGCAGGCGGCGCGCAGGGCCTGAACCTCACCCAGCGCCGTGATCATCGGGAACATGATCGACAGGGCACCGCCGTCCTTGGCCCCGCCGTCCTTGGCGGCGCGGTAGAGCGCGCGGAGCTGAGTCTCCAGAAGCTCGGGCCTGCGCAGCAGCAGGCGGGCGCCGCGCACGCCGAGGAAGGGATTCTCCTCGTGGGGAAGCTGGAGGTGCGGCACCTGCTTGTCGCCGCCGATGTCCAGCGCGCGGACGATCAACGGACGGCCCTCCAGGGCGGTCAGCATGCCGCGGTAGGTCTCGTACTGCTCGTCCTCGCTCGGGGCGTCGCCGCGCTCCAGGAACAGGAACTCGGTGCGCATCAGACCGACGCTCTCCGCCCCTTGCGACAGGGCGACGGCCACCTGATCGGGCCGGTTGACGTTGGCACCGATCTCCATCGCGTGGCCGTCGCGGGTGCGGGCGGGCAGGCCGCGCCGGGCCTCCTCCTCGGCCTTGCGGGCCTCTTCCCGCGCGATCCAGGCGCGGGCATCGGCGGTGTCGGCCTCGGCGGGGGACAGGTGCAGGCGTCCGGTCTGGCCGTCGAGGATGGCTGGTGTGCCGTTCGCCAGCTCCATCAGCGCCGCGCCGCCCGCCACCATCGCGGGAAGCCCCAGCGTGCGCGCCAGGATGGCGGTGTGGGAGGTCGGGCCGCCCTGCGCCGTCGCCAGCCCGATCACCCGCGCCATGTCCAGCGCCGCCGTGTCGGAGGGCGACAGGTCCTCGGCGATCAGGATGCAGGGGGTGTCCGGCAGGTCCGGCGCGCCGCCGGTGCGCAGCGCCGGGTCGATCCGCGCCAGGACGCGCTGGCCGACGTCGCGCAGATCGGCGGCGCGGGCCGCCAGCACGGGGTTGGCGAGCGCGGCCAGCCCGGCGGCGGTGCGCTCCACCGCCTGATGCCAGGACCAGGCGACGCCGTGCCCCTCGACCATGAGCTGGCAGGCCAGCGTCACCAGATCGGTGTCGTTCAGGATCTCCGCATGGGCGGTGAAGATGGCCGCTTCGGACGGCCCGAGCCGCCGGGCGGTGTCGTCGGCCAGCGCCTTCAGGGTCTGGCGGGTCAGGCTCAGCGCCTCGTGGAGGCGGTCGCCGCCCTCGATCAGCGGGACCGGCTCGTCGGGAACGGACACCGCGGCGCGCGGCAGCACATGCACCGGGCCGATGGCGAGGCCGGGGCTGGCGGCGATCCCCGGAACGGCGGGCAGCGGGGTTGGCGGCGTCCAGCCGCGGGCGGGGGCGCGGGCCTTCTGCGCGGCGGCGGCGGCGTCTGCCTTCTCCCGCGCGGTCAGGCGGGTGATGGTCGCCTTCATGCGGGCCAGCGCCGCCACGGCGTCCTCGCCCTCCGCCGAGACGACCACGCTGTCGCCGGCGCGCAGGCCGAGCTGGAGCAGCGCCACCAGCGCCTTGGCGTCGGCCACCAGATCGCCGTGGCGGACCTGGATGCGGGCGGCCGAGGCGCGCGCCGTCTCCACCCAAGCGGTGGCCGGGCGGGCGTGCAGGCCGGTGGGGTAATCGACCACCCAGTCGAACCGCTCCGTCAGATCGCTGCCCGGCGTGGTGGGGGTGGTCAACGGCGCGTCCTCGCCGAGGGCGGCGGCGAGGATGGCGGGGTCGGTGACGGTGAACAGGGCGGTCAGCCGCGCCTCGTCCTGCATCAGCCGGGTCAGGCGGCGCAGCACGGCGATGTGGGCGTCGGACTGGGCGGCGATGGCGACCACCAGATGGGCCGTCTGGCCGGGATTCCATTCGATGCCGCCTGGCACCTGGAGGACGGCGATGCCGCTGCGGCGGACCATGCCGCGGTCCTCGACCATGCCGTGGGGGATGGCGACGCCATGGCCGAGGAAGGTGTTCGCCACCGCTTCCCGGCGCAGCATGCTGGCGGCGTAGGCCGGATCGATGCAGCCGGCGGCGATCAGGAGCTGGGCGGCCTCGCGGATCGCCTCCTCCTTGCCGGCGGGACTGGCGTTCAGCCGAAGCAGATCGGGCCGCAGCAGATCGGTGGGCATGATGGCGGTGTTGGCGTCGGGGGCCATGGCGGGTCCGTCTCCTCCGTTCGGTGTGGTGCCGGGCGTTCTTGGGCGTCGTCCTTGCAGCGCTGTTATTGAAAACGATTACATCTGGTTCTGTCAACGGAGTTTGCATTGAATCCGCGGACTCCTTCGGGCAGACTGTGCCGTATGGGGCGGTGGATTGGCCCTAAGGGATGGAAACGATTTCAAAAACAGTTTCAAGACGGATCGGTGACCGGATCATCATGAGCGACAGCGCCAAAGCCACCGGAATCAAGGCGGTCGGAATCAAGGATGTCGCCCGCGAGGCCGGCGTCTCGGTCGCCACGGTGTCGCGGGTGCTGAGCAACGGCCCGGTCAGCGACGCGCTGCGCGCGCGGGTGGAGGATGCGGTGCTGGCCACCGGCTACCGCCCGAACCTGTCGGCGCGGCGGCTGCGGTCGCAGCATTCCCAGACCATCGGGCTGATCGTCTCGGACATCCGCAACCCCTTCTTCACCGCGGTCAGCCGCGCGGTGGAGGACGCCGCCTTCCAGGCCGGCATGCGGGTGATCCTGTGCAACACCGACGAGAACCCGGAGCGGGAGGCCATGTACCTGCGGCTGATGCAGGAGGAGCGGGTGACCGGCCTGATCTTCGCGCCGACCCGCGCGACGCTGGCCCAGCTCGACCGGACCGACCTGGATTTCCCGGTGGTGCTGATCGACCGCAGCGCGCCGGCCGGGCGCTTCGATTCGGTGGTTCTCGACAACCCGCAGGCCGCCGCCCTGCTGGTCGATCACCTGCATGGCCAGGGCTACCGCCGCATCGCCGGCCTGTTCGGCAACACCAGCACCACGGCGGTGGAGCGCCACGCCGGCTATCAGGCGGCGCTGGCCGCCCACGGTCTGCACGCCGAGGCGCGCTTCGTCCCGCCGACGGCGGAGGCGGCGGAGGCGGAGATCGCCCGCTGGCTGGCGGCAGCCCAGCGCTCCGGCGCCATGCCGGACGCGGTGATGGTCAGCAACAGCCTGCTGCTGATGGGCGTGGTCAAGGCCACGCGGACGCTGGGGCTGACGATCCCCGGCGATCTGGCGGTGACCGGCTTCGACAACGAGCCCTGGACGGAGCTGGTCGGCCCCGGCCTGACGGTGATCGAACAGCCGGTCCACGAGATCGGGCGGGCCGCCATGACGCTGCTGTTCGAGCGGCTCGACGACCCGGAACGGGCGACGCGCAAAGTGGTGCTGTCGGGGACCTGCGTGGCGCGGGGGTCGACGGGCGGGGTGGGGTGAGTGGTTGCGGCGGTGCCCCCCTCCCGACCTCCCCCCGCTCCGCAGAGGGAGGAGTTAAGCCCTCCCCTGCAAAGCGGGGGAGGGTTGGGTGGGGGCTCGATGGAACCACTTACCCCGATCGCTTTTTACCCCCTCTTGCCCCGTCCCGGCGCCCGCACGGGGTCCGGCACCGGGGCAAGCATGCCGGCGCTGACGAAGCTGCTGATCTCCGTGATGATCTCGTCCGGGTCGCCGGGGTTGCAGATGCCCGGCGCCAGCTCCTCCAGCCGGTGGGTGTCGGAGAAGGCGTAGAGATAGGCGCCGATCATCAGCGTCATCCGCCAGTAGACGTCCCGCTCCGACAGATGCGGCAGCGCCTCCTTCAGCGCGGCGGCGAAGATGCGCGTGGAGGCGTCGTAGGCCTCGTTGCGCAGCTTGTAGGAAATCTCCGGCGGCTCGGTGTGCAGCCGGGCCTGAAGCCGCATGAAGGTGCGGCCCCCCTCCGTCTCGCGCATGGCCAGCGCCGGCATCAGGAAGGCGTAGACGATGTCGCGCACCGGCGGCGGTGCGGGGCCGCGGCGCAGCGCCTCCAGCCGCTCCATGCGCTCGTCGGCGATCTTCCGGCCGCGGCGCAGGAAGACCTCCTCGAACAGCCCGTGCTTGGACCCGAAATAGTAGCTGATGAGGGCCTGGGTCACCTCGGCCCGGTCGGCGACGTTGCGCAGGCTGGTGCCGGCGTAGCCGAGGTTGGCGAACTCCAGTTCCGCCGCGTCCAGGATCTGGTCGCGCACGTTGCTGGTGCCCTCCGGACGGCCCGGGCCGGCGCGGCGGCCGCGCGCGGGGCGGCCCCGCGCCGGGCCGCTCTCCGGCGCGGTGTCGGCGACGGGCGCGCTGTCCTGGACTTTGCTCATCGGTCGGCTCATCTCACTCCCGGCGGCACGCTTCGGATGGAAAGTCTAACATGGTGCAACGCCCGATCCTCTTTTCAACCATGACCGCGTCTCACAAGGCGAGAACGCGCTCCGCCGGAACCACGTCGCCGTATTTCTGGCCGATGTCGAACAGGTTGGCCTCGTGCGGCGCCAGGGCGCGATCGCCCACGCAATCGGCCATGACGACCGGACGGAAGCCGTGGCACATGGCGTCCACCACGCTGGCCCGCACGCAGCCGCTCGTCGTCGCTCCGGCGATCAAAAGAGTCTCGACGCCGCGCTGTGTCAACCACGGCGCCAGCCCGGTCCCGAAAAAGGCCGAGGGCACCGTCTTGCGCACCACCAGCTCCCCCGGCACCGGGGTCAGCTCCGGCACGATGGCGCTGATGGGCGCATGCTCCGTCAGGGTCTGCATGCCCGGCACCTTGATGGAGAAGACGTTCCCGTCAGACCCATCGTCGGCGTAGACGATCCGGCTGTGGGCGACCGCCCAGCCCATGGCGCGGGCCTTCTCCAGCACCTGCGCCGTGCGGGCGATGGCCGGCGCGATGTTGCCGCCACCGAACACCGCCGGGTCGGCGAAGCCGTTGACGAAATCGACGATCAGCAGCCCGATCCGGCCCTGGATGCCCAGCGACCGGCCGAAGCCCTGACGCTCGTAGACGGCCTGTTCCGCAACACTCATTGCGCCAATTCCTTTCCGGCGAGCAGCTTGCCCTCGCGGACGACCGCGCGCCCGTCCAGGCTGACGGTGCAGTTCCGCATGGGGATGTCGATGTGGCAGGCGGTGGTGCGCGACCCGCCCGCCTCGTTGTTGGGGCCGAGCGAGAACAGGAAGTTCCCGGCGAAGGCCCGCGCGTCCATGCCCAGCGTCTGCTCCCGGTCGTAGAGACCGAGCGTCGACCAGCGTGCCCGCTTCTGCGTGCCCCAGCCGATGTGGGAGATGGCGTAGGCCTCCGGGTCGGCGAAGGCGTCCATATAGTCGTTCAGCAGGTCGGCGTCCAAACCGCCGGTGATGGCGGTGACGTAGCCCTTCTCCACCGTCATCTCGATCTGCGAGGTCAGGTAGGACTTCATCGGCAGGAGGATGTCGCCCTTGTCGAGCACGATCCGCCCGCTCGCCTGCCCCTCGTTGGGGAAGGTGAAGCCGAAGCCGCTCGGCCAATGGTCCCAGCGGCCCGGCTCGTCGACGAAGCCGTATTCCTGCACCGTCGGGAATTCCCCGATGGGCAGGCGCAGGTCGGTGCCGGCCCGCGAGGTGACGTGCATCTCCTTCGCGGCCTTCAGCAGCGCCGTCGCCTCGCCCACCGTCGCCTTGTCCTCCAGGCTGGGCAGCAGGCGGACCAGCACCTCCGGCGGTTCGACGGCGAGCAGGATCTTGGTGCCGCTCTCCAGGATCTCCATCTGCTCCGGCGAGAAGAGGAGCGTCATCAGGTCCAGCACCAGATCGCTTTCCTTCAGCGCGGCCATGGCGGCGCGGTTGCCAGTCAGCGGGGTGGTGCCGAGATAAGCGAGGCTGTCGCGGCTGTGGGCGTGCTCCGCGTTGACCGGCGGCAGATCCAGCCGGTTGACCCGCGCGCCCAGGGTGGAGGCGGCGATCAGGGCGGTGCGCAGGGTCTGCGGATGGGTGCTGTCGCTGGTCAGGACGGTGACCACCTCCTGCGGCTTCAGCTTCGACAGGGTCAGAACATGGGTCCAGGCGCGGACCATATCGGCGTCACTGACGGGCATGATGCGTGTCCCTTTCCTGAATGGCGGTCAGACGGCGGTGCCGAGGAAGGTGCCGAAGGCGCGGTAGAAGCCCTCTTCGTCGTCCCAGGGGATCATGTGGCCGGCCCCCTCGACGCGGGTGACGGCCAGCTCGGGCTGGAGCTTGCGGATTTCCGCTTCCTCCTCGGGCCGGATCACGTCGCCGCGCCCGGCGGCGATCAGCAGGGCCGGGCAGGGGATGCGCGGGAAATCCGCGTGGATATCGTCGGTCTGGAAGTCGTTGAAGGCGGTGACGATGGCCCGCTCGTCGCAGGTGTGCAGCCATTCGGCGCGCAGCCGGAGCTGCTCCTCCGTCCAGGTCGGGCAGAAGGGCCGCATCGCCTCCAGGTCGGCGCCCTCGCGCATGAGGCGGATGGAATCCACGTACCAGGGCAACTGCGCCGGGTAGGGACGGCGGCCCGGTCCGGAGACCGGCGGATCGACCATGACCAGCCGCGCCGGGGCGGCGCCATGGCGGCTGACCGCGCGCAGGCCGATGCGGGCGCCCATGGAGTGGCCGACCAGCGCGTAGTCGCGCAGGCCCAACGCCTCGGCGAAGGCCGTCACGTCGGCGGCCATGGCGTCCAGCCCGTAATCGAGCGCGTCCGACGCCTCCGACAGGCCGCGCCCGCGCACGTCGAGCACGTAGGTGTCAAAGTTGCGCCCGAAGCGCTCCGCCACGAAGCCCCAGGTGACGGCGGGGCTGGTGATGCCCGGCACAATCACCACCGGACGCCCCTGGCCGCCGTAGCGCAGGTAATGCTGGCGGATGCCGTTGGCGCGGACGTTCGCGCCGTAGCGGTAGGTGCTGCTGGTCATGGTTTCCCCCGCTCAGTAGGCGCCGGAGAGCAGGGCGCCGGCCCCGGGAACGCGCGTCGGCAGGCCCAGCGCCTTCAGCTTGGCGTAGGTGGTGGCGACGGCGGCGCTCAGCACCGGCTTGCCGGTCATCGCCTCGACCTGCGCGATGGCGGGCAGCGACGGCATCTGGACGCAGGCCGACAGCACGACGGCGTCCACCCCGGTGGTGTCCATGCCCGCGACGATTCCCGGCAGGCGGGACGGGTCGTGGCGTCCGACCTCCAGATTGTCGGGGATCTCCAGCGCGCGCCAGTCGACGACCTGCACGCCCTCATGCTCGATGTAATCGACGACGAGCTGGGCCAGCGGCTTCATGTAGGGGGCGACCAGGGCGATGCGCTTGGCGCCCACCACATGCAGCCCGTCGACGAGCGCGCCGGCGCTGGTGATGACCGGGGCCGTCCCGCCGTTCTCCGCGGTGCGCCCGTGCAGCCGCTCCTGCGAGACGCGGTGGTAGCCCTTGCCCATGCTCATGATGGCGACGAGACAGGCGTAGCCCAGCACGTCGACGCGGGCGTCCGACAGCTCCAGCGCGCAGCGGTCGGACTCGGCGTCCATGGCGGCGAGTTCCTCCTTCTTCACCGTCTTCATGCGCATGCGGCTGGAATGAAAGGTGAAGCGGGTGCCGTGCGCCAGCGCGTGGGCGGTCAGCATCGCCGGGATTTCCGTCTCCATGGTCGTGTTGGAGCTGGGGACGATCTGGCCGATGCGGTAGGTCTTGTTGGTCATGGTCGGTCCTTGGAGAGGTCTTGCGGCGGCTGGCCCCCACCCCGGCCCTCCCCTGCTTGGCGGGGAGGGTTAGGGAGGAGGCATCACGCCACGAGGCGCGGCTTGTCGGAGAGGTTCGGGCGGAAGGCGCGGGCGTCGTACTGGTAGACCCAGTTGGCCTGGATGCCGGTGGCCTGCGGGTTGAACAGGCCGCGGAGCCAGTACATGAAGTCGCGCTTCGCCTGGGCCAGCGGGGAGGGCAGGTGGTAGGTCCGCCCGCGCTCCCGCGCCTCCAGCTGGACGCGGCTGGTGCGGGGAAGCCGCTCCGCCTCGTAGTCGCGCAGCGCCGAGGCCACGTCGCCGCCGTGCCCCTTCAGGGATTCGGCCAGCACATAGGCGTCCTCGATCGCCATGGCGGCCCCCTGCGAGAGGAAGGGCAGCATGGGGTGCGCCGCGTCGCCCATCAGCGTGATGCGGCCCTTCGACCAGCTCGTCATCGGGTCGCGGTCGAACAGGCCCCATTTGTAGACCTGGTCCACCTTGCTGAAGAGCGTCTCCACGTTGCGGTGCCAGCCGCGGAAGGCGCCGAGCATCTCCTCCTTGCTGCTGGGAGCGTTCCAGGACTCCTCCACCCACTCCTTGGTTTCGGCGACCGCCACGATGTTCACGGCCTTGCCGCCGCGCACGTAGTAGGTCACGACGTGGCTGTGCGGCCCGAACCAGAAGGAGGCGTCGGGGCTGACGTAGTCCACGACCCCGCCGGTCGGCACCACGGCGCGGTAGCACATGTGGCCGGTGAAGCGCGGCGCCTCCGGTCCGAACAGGCCGGCGCGCACGACGGAGCGCACGCCGTCGGCGCCGACGATCAGGTCGGCCTCGTACTCGCTGCCGTCGCTGAAGCTGGCGACCGCCGAGTTCTTGTCCTGGCGGACGCCGGTGCAGCTCACCCCGAAATTGGCGACGCTGTCCGGGACCAGCGAGGCCAGGATGGCGTGCAGGTCGGCGCGGTGGATGTGGATGAAGGGCGCGTCGTAGAGCACCGGGCAGGTCTCGATCAGCGGCGTGCGGAAGGTCTCCCGCCCGCTGCGCCAGTTGCGCCCGACCAGCGACTGCGGCAGGAAGCCGGCAGCCAGCATCTTGTCGAGAAGCCCCAGCGACTTGATGACCTTCACCGCGTTCGGCGTCATCTGGATGCCGGCGCCGATCTCGCCGAAGCCCGGTGCCCGCTCGAACAGGCGGACCTCGAAGCCGCGCTGGAGCAGGCTGCCGGCCAGCGCGACGCCGCCGATGCCGCCGCCGACGATGCCAATTCGCATGTTGGTTCGCACTCTTGCCTCCTGAAGGACGGCGACCGAGAATTGTTCGGTCGTTCGTTTAATTATTCGTGACACGGCCATTCGCCGTGTGGCGGCCTCAACCGCCCAGATAGGCGCGCAGCAGGTCGGGATCGCCGCGCAACTCCGCCGAGGGGCGGCTGGCGGTGATGCGGCCCGTCTTGACCACATAGGCGCGGCTGGCGACGCCCAGCGCGTTGTGGATGTTCTGCTCGACCAGCAGGACGGTCACGCCGTGGGCGTTGACGGAGCGCACCACGTCGAACACCTCGTCGGCCATCTTCGGGCTGAGGCCGAGGCTGGGCTCGTCCAGCATCAGCAGCCGCGGCTCCGACATCAGCGCGCGGGCGATGGCGAGCATCTGCTGTTCGCCGCCGCTGAGCGTGCCGGCCATCTGGCGCGACCGCTCGCGCAGGCGGGGGAAGCGGTGGAAGGCCATGCCGATGCGCCGCTGCACCTCCTCGCGCGAGCGGCAGAGATAGGCGCCGAGCGCGATGTTCTCCTGCACCGTCATGTTCGGCCAGACGTGCCGTTCCTCCGGGCAGTGGGCGATGCCGGCGGCGACGATCCGGTCGGCGGGCAGGTTGGCGATGGACTTGCCGTTCCAGGTGATGGTGCCGGAGCGCGCCTTCAGCAGACCGGAGATGGCCCGCAGGATGGTGCTCTTGCCCGCACCGTTGGCACCGATCAGGGCGACCGTCTCGCCGGCCCGCACGTCCAGCGACACGCCGTGCAACGCGGCGGTGGAGCCGTAGGCGACGTGCAAGCCCTCCACGGCGAGGACCGGCGCGTCGGCGGCCTGCGCGATGGCGGAGGGCGAGGGGGATTCGGAGAGCAGCGTCATGCGGCGGCCTTTCCGAGATAGGCTTCGGCGACCTGCCGGTTCTCAATGATTTCGGCCGGCCGGCCCTCGGCCAGCTTGCGGCCGAAGTTGAGGACGACGATCCGGTCGGACACCGACATGACCAGATCCATGTTGTGCTCCACGATCAGCAGCGCGTCGATGCTGCGCCCGATCAGCGTCTTCAGCACCGCGCCGAAGGTCCCGGCCTCGTGGCTGTTCAGCCCGGCGGCGGGCTCGTCGAGCATCAGCAGGCTGGGCTTGGCGGCCAGCGCCACCGCGACCTCCAGCAGGCGCAGCTCGCCGCAGGACAGCAGGTGCGCCGGGGCGTTCATGCGCTGGGCCAGACCCATTGTCTCGACGATGGCGGCGGCGCTCTCCCGCGCCTCGCGCTCGGCGCGGCGCACCGCCTCGCCGGGGAAGAAGGTGGCGAGGAGGGATTGCCGGCTCGCCATGTAATGGCCGGTCAGCACATTCTCGAAGACCGTCAGCCGCTTCATGACGTTGGTCTTCTGGAAGCTGCGGACGAGGCCGAGCCGGGCGATGGCGTGGGGCTTGCGGTTGGTGATGTCCTGCCCCTTGAAGCGCACCCGTCCGTTGCTCGGCGCGTAGAAGCCGGTCAGCATGTTGAAGCAGGTGGTCTTGCCGGCGCCGTTGGGGCCGATCAGGCCGACGATCTCGCCGGGCTCGATGTGGAAGCTGAAGTCCTTGACCGCGGTGATGCCGCCGAAGGTCATGGTCAGGTCGTCGGCGCGCAGCAGCGGCTGCCGGTTCGCGGTCGGCTCGGTGGCCGGCTCGGGGGTCGCCGTCATACGGTGCGCTCCTTCGCGGCGTTGAGGGTCGGCTTGGCGGCCTGCTGCTCGCGGCGCAGGGCGATGAAGCCCATCAGGCCGTTGGGCAGGAACAGGACGATGGCCATGACGATCAGCCCGAACAGGGTGAGGCGGAGTTCCTGCACCTCGCGCAGATATTCCTCCAGCACCGTCACGATCACGGCGCCGGCCAGCGGGCCGATCAGCGTGCCCTTGCCGCCCAGCAGCACCATGATGATCATCGTCGCCATGAAGGCGAAGCGGAACACCTCCGGCCCGACGAAGGAGATGTAGTGGGCGTAGAAGCCCCCGGCCAAGCCGGCCAGGAAGGCGCCCAGGACGAAGGCCTGCATGGCCGTGCCGAAGGGATCGACGCCGATGGACTGCGCGACGTAGCGGTTCTCGCGCACCGCCACCGCCGCCCGCCCGGCGTTGGAATAGACGAAGCGGTAGGAGAGGTAGAGCGCCACCGCGGCGATGCCCAGCACGATCAGGAAGAAGCCCGCCTTGTCGGTGACGGCCACGTTTCCGAAGAGATTTTGGCCGACGCCCGCCAGACCCATCGGGCCGTTGGTCACCGCGATCCAGTTGTTGGCGACGATGCGCAGCACCTCGGCGAAGGACAGGGTGACGATCACGAAATAGGGGCCTTGCAGACGCAGCGTGATCGCCCCGATGGCGAAGCCGAAGACGGCGGAGACCAGCCCGGCCAGCGGGATCGTCACCCACATCGGCATCCCCGCCTGGGTGGACAGCAGCGCCGCCGTGTAGGCGCCGGTGCCCAGGAAGGCGGTGTGGCCCAGCGAGAACTCGCCGACATAGCCGACCACCAGATTGAGGCTGCTCGCCAGCACCGCGTAGAACAGCGCCATGATGGCGAGGTGCAGGATGTACTGGTCCGACACCGCGAAGGGCAGAAGCGCCGCCCCCGCCAGAAAGGCCAGGAGGATGTTGCGTTCCAGGGTCATGTCAGGCCCTTTCCGTGCGGATCGAGAACAGGCCCTGGGGCCGGAACAGCAGGATCAGGATGACCAGGACGAAGCCGATGACGTCCACCATGCCCATGGAGACGTAGCCGCCCCACATCGCCTCGGCGACGCCCAGCAGCAGTCCCCCGGCAATGGCGCCGGCGAAGCTGCCCATGCCGCCGAGGATCACCACGACGAAGCTCTTCAGGCTGATGAGCCCGCCGACCGACGCCTGGGCGGAGTAGATGGAGGCCAGCAGCATCCCCGACAGCGCGGCCAGCGTGCAGCCCAGCGCGAAGGTGGCGGCGTAGACGTGGCCGGTGCGGATGCCGGCGAGGCTGGCGGCCATCGGATCCTGGAAGGTGGCGCGCATGGCGGCCCCCAGCCGGGTCCGGCGGATCAGCAGATGGGCGCCGACGATCAGCGCGATGCCCACTCCCACGGCCAGCAGGCGCAGCTTGGTCACCGCGATCGGGCCGAAGAACAGCGGCCCTTCGGCCACCGCGCCGGCCACCTTCATGGGCGCCGGGCCGACCAGCAGGAGCGTGCCGTTGACCAGGAAGATCGACAGGCCGATGGTCAGCAGGATGCCCGGCTCCTCACCCTGGCCGCGCACCCGCTCGATCAGGAAGCGGTCGACCAGCCAGCCGACGGCGGCCATGAAGGCGGCGACCACGATCAGGCCGCTGAAGAAGTCGAGACCCAGGTAATTGGTGACGAACCAGCCGCTGACCCCGCCCAGCATGTAGAATTCGCCATGGGCGAAGTTGACCACGCGCATCAGGCCGAAGATCAGCGTCAGGCCGAGGGCGGAGAGCGCGTAGAACACGCCCATCACCAGCCCGTTGGCCAGGAACTGCGGAAAGAGATCCATGACGTTCTCGCAAAAGCAGGCCCGCACAAACGGTGCCGTTGGGACCATCACCGGGGCGCGCCGAAGGCAATCGCATTTGAAGTCCCCTCTCCCCTCTGGGGAGAGGGTTAGGGTGAGGGGGTTGTGCTTTTGCCGGACGTATCGTCTTGCACATCCCCCTCACCGGCCCTCCGGGCCACCCTCTCCCCAGAGGGGAGAGGGCTATTTGGCCAAATGCGATGGCCCTGGCGGCGTTCGCCGGTCAGTGCGGCGCGTCCACCGGGGTGGAGGCGATCACCTTCGGTTCGCCCTTCTCGATCCGCACCAGCACCGCGTCGAAGCCGTAGGCCTGGCCCTTGTCGGTGAACTTGTAGACGCCGTTCGGCGCCTCGTAGCTGGTCTTGGCGAGCGACGCCCGGATGGCCTCGGCGTCGGTGCCGCCGGCCCGCGCGATGGCCTGCCCGGCGATGTTCAGCGCGTTGTAGCCGGCGGCGCCGTACTTGCCGGGCTTGATGCCGTACTTCGCCTGGTATTTCTGGACGAAGGTCTGGTTGCGCGGGGTGTCCATGCTGGAGGCGTAGGGGACGGCGGCGTGGATGCCCTCCGCGGCCTCGCCGGTCAGGTTGATGAAGTCCGCGGTGGCCCAGGAGCCGACGCCGAACACCTTGGTGTCCAGCCCCATCTCGCGGATCTGCTTGACCAGGATGGAGCCGTCCTGTGTCTCCGCGGCGACGAACACGCCGTCCGGCTTGGCGGCGCGCAGCTTGGTCAGCAGCGTGAAGAAGTCGGTGGCGCCGTGGTCAAAATACTCGGTCAGCACCGTCTTGACGCCCAGCGCCGTCAGGTCGCGGGAGAATTCCTCAACCCCGCCGCGGCCCCAGTCGTCGTTGACGCCGATGTAGGCGACCTTGGTCAGCTTCAGGTCGTTGGCGAGGATCTTGGCGAAGGCCTCCGCCATCAGCGCGTCCGTCTCGGCGGCGCGGAAGAAGTAGGGGTTGCCCTGCTCCGTCAGGCTGGCCTTCGACGACACGCCGGTGATCAGCGGCAGCTTGTACTTCTGGGCCACCGGCATGATCGCCGCGGTGGCGGAGCTGCAGAAGGCGCCGACCAGCGTGACGACCTTGTCCTTCTGCACCAGCTTTTCGACGGCGTTGACCGAGTTGGCCGGCGTACACTGGCCGTCCTCGACGATCAGTTCGATCTTTTTGCCGAGGACGCCGCCTGCGGCGTTCATTTCCTCGACGGCGAGCCGGGCGCCTTCCACCACGGACTTGCCGTTGTAGGCGACCGATCCGGTCAGCGGCTGGACCAGCCCGATCCTGACCGTGTCCTGCGCCTGCGCCGGAACCGACGCGGCGACGCCGGTCAACAGCAGGCCGCCCAGTACCACGTTTCTCATCTCTCCCTCCGCGTTCGACGGTGATGTCGCGATGACGGCGAATGACGATTCCCTGTCGGCGCCCCGCCGCTCTCGGCGTGGGCGCGTCGGCCCGTTGCAGGAACGCGCGCCGTCCGATGCGGCAACCGTTCCCGTGTTTTATTATACGGCCAATTAATTATGCAGGGATGCTAACGGTCGCGTCGCGGCGCTGTCAATCGCTTTTCCGACGAAGGCGGTTGGGGATTTTTTTGCGGCTGTGTTTTGGCGCCGTGTCCGGCGCGCTCCTCAGCGGAGCGCGTCGAGCGTGTCGGCGTTGGGGCAGAGCCGGGCGTGCTCCGGCTGCGTGCAGCCTTCGGCCAGCAGTTGGCGGCAGGTGCGGGCGCCGCGGCAGAGCGCGCAGACGCGCTGCAGATCGTTCAGCAGGTCGGGGCGGTCCTGCTCCACGGCGGCGCCGTCGACGCCGTGCAGCGCCATCGCGGCGGGAAGCAGCGCGCCGACATGACCGGCGCGCAGCACGGCCGGCGCGGTCAGGTCGGTCAGGCCGGCGTCAGCCAGCACGCGGTCGCGGTCATGCGGTGCCAGCGCCTGGAGCGCGTCCAGGGACCGCGCGCCGCGCCAGCTGCGCAGGAGTTTCGCGCACAGGCCCTCATGCGGCGCGGGGGCGGGGATGGTCATGGGAGTCTCCGAAGCGGGTTATTAATCGTTCGATTAATATTCGCCGTCGGAGCGCCCGGCGCCTTGATGTGGATCAGCCGCGCCCGGTTTTTATCACGAGGCCGGACGTGTCCCGATGCAGCGCACGGCGTAGCGCCGGAAGCCGAAGCCGGACTCGCCCTCGCAACGCTCGACCAGGAAGGCCGCGCGCCTTGTGACGATGCGGCTTCCCATGGCGAGCGGGGCGTCGTGCGCCAGTTCCAGCATCATGCGCTGCTGGCGCTGCGGGTGGGAGAGCAGCAGGGCGCGGGCCTTGCCCAGCCGCCGCCCCTCGGCATCGCGGCAGCGGGCCGGGACCTCGAACATCCAGAAGGCGAGCGCGGCTTCGGACATGGGCGGAGTCCTCGTGGGATGGGGGGTGTTCGGGTGCCGACGCTGCCCCCACCCCGGCCCTCCCCCGCTTCGCAGGGGAGGGAGACTGTCCCCTCCCCCGCCCAGCGGGGGAGGGTTAGGGTGGGGGCGAGTCCGCCGCGTTACGCCGCCACTGGAATCGGCTTCGGCAACAGCGGGCTGTCGACCTCCTGCACCACGCCGTCGCGCAGCGAGAAGGCCGGGACGATCATCTCCGGCGCGGTCACCCGCTCGCCGCTGTTGTCGCTGAGCTGCCAGCGGCCGGCCTTGACCTCCAGAACCGCCACGTCGGCGGCCATGCCCGGAGTCAGCGCGCCGATCTCGTCGGCCATGCCCAGCATGGCGGCGGGGTTGCTGGTCACCGTCTTCAGAACGTCGCCCAGCGCCATGCCGAGGGTCAGCAGCTCGGTCATCGCGTGGGTCAGGCTGAAGGGGGCGACGCCGTAGAAGGGGTTGGCCTCGCGGTCGCCGCCGGCACCCGTGACCGGGGCCTTCACGTTGTAGCCGTGCAGGTCGGCGCCCAGCGTGTAGGGCAGGATGCCCGCCGCCAGTGTCCGCCGCGCCATCTCGAAGCTGAAGTGCGAGCCGTGGCCGACGTCCACGGTGAGCCCGCGCTCCAGCGCCTTGTAGATGACCGGATGCACCTCGCCGGTGCGGGTTGAGATGAAGCCGCCAGGGTGGCGGGTGAAGGGATGGGCCAGGATGTCCCGCGAATCCAGCAGCGGGACCAGCTCCTCCACCAGCATGTCGGGATCGACGGCCTCGCCGCCCTCGACCTCCGGCCAGAGCTGGCCGAGATGGACATAGAGCGGCACGCCGATGCCGTCGGCGATCCGCTTGGCCTGCTTGATGACGTCGAGGCCCCAGCGCGAGGCGCCGCCGACCTCCGCGTGGGCCTTGATGCCCTTCACGATGTCGCGGTTCTCGCGCCCGACGCGGATGGTGGCGTCCACATCGACGCAATCCGGACGGTAGAGCTGCGGGTAATAGTGCCCCTCCAGCCCGCCGACCAGATAGGCCGACAGGAAGCACAGCGTGCGCGAGCGCGCCGGCTCGGCGATGAAGCGGCGGAAGGCCGGCAGGGTCATCAGGCTCGGCCCGCCCTGATCGACCAGCGTCGACACGCCGGAGCGCACGCCCACCATGTCCGGGTTCAGCCCGAAGCGCCCGGTGACCTTTTCGAAGACATGCGCGTGGGTGTCGATCAGGCCCGGCGTCACGAGCTTTCCGGTCACGTCGAGGATGGTGTCGGCGGCATCGTCGGGCAGCCGTTCCGCGACCGCCGCGATGCGGCCCTTCGCGACCGCCAGATCGCCGACCAGATCCAGCCCGTTGGCCGGATCGAGAATCCGTCCGCCGCGGAGCACGAGGTCGAACGTGTGCGTCTCTGACATAACCCACCTTCTTGCGCTGATTTTTATCTGGCCGTCCTTTCAGCAAGCGTCATGCCAGGGTGGGCGGGAGGCGGCAGGGCGCACAAAACTTCAGCATACTGACGAATGACCGTCCGTTGGGCATTCGGTGGTCAAAATACGCACAATACGGCATACCACGGCATGCGCCGCCGCCCGTCGATGCCCAATTTTCCGCAGTATGCTGATGATTCGCGGTGCGGCGGCGCGGCACGGCACCCTGCCACCAATTTGTGCACGAATACAGAAGCCGAGGCGGAAATCAGGGGTTTCCAGAGACTCCTGGGTCGGCCCGCCGTCGCCGCGCCGGGGCATGCACGGGCTCTTCACGAGCATCATCATATCATCAGCATGCTGATGAATGCCCGCGCAGCAGGCAGAGGTTGCGCAGGAATGAAGCGGAAGGCCGGCCCGCTCGGAAGTCGCAATTATTTGTTTTTTCTCAAATGGATGCTGGCCGTTTTCCGGCGGCCGCGTGGCCCCTCCGTCAATCCGTTTGCCCAACATTAGGGCGATTTTCGGCCTTGGCGCCACGCCGCGCCTTCCTTCCCTTCGAACCGAAATGCGCAGTGTTCTGCCGGTTGGCACGGCGTTCGCAAAGGGAGGGGAAACCAACGGAAAAAGTCGGATATCCATAAAAATGAGAGGGTTTCTGCATTTGTGGCGGGGCATTCCGTGACCGGGCTGGGGATCGCGGCGGTGCCGCAGCTTCCCATCCTCGGCGGCGGGCTGCTGCTGGCCGGCGGCTTCGCCGGGCTGGCGGCGGGCATGATGGGGGTGGGCGGCGGCATCGTGATCGTGCCGGTGCTCTATCACCTGTTCACCGCGCTGGGCGTGGACGAGGCCGTGCGCATGCACGTCGCGGTCGGCACCTCGCTCGCGACCATCATCGCCACCTCGCTGACGTCGCTGAGCGCCCACCGGCGCCGCGGCGCCGTCGACGGCGACCTGCTGCGCGCCTGGGGGCCGGCGATCTTCCTCGGCGTGCTGGCGGGAACGGCGGTGGCCGGCGTGGTGCGCGGCCCGGTGTTGACGGCGGTGTTTGCCGGGATGGCGGTCCTGGTCACGCTGCACATGCTGTTCGGCAAGCCCGAGTGGCGCATCGCCGACGGCCTGCCGAGCGGCGCGCCGCGCCAGGGGCTGGCCGGCAGCATCGGCATGATGTCCGCCATGATGGGCATCGGCGGCGGCACGCTCAGCGTCCCCATCCTGACCCTGTTCGGCTACCCGATCCACCGCGCGGTCGGCACGGCGGCGGCGCTCGGCTTCATCATCGGCGTGCCGGGAACGGTGGGCTTCGTGCTGACCGGCTGGAACGTGCCGGGCCGCCCGGATTTCAGCTTGGGCTACGTCAATCTGCTGGGGCTGGCGCTGATCCTGCCAGCTTCCATGGCCATGGCGCCGCTCGGCGCGCGGCTCGCCCATAGCCTCGACACCCGCGTCCTGCGCCGCGTCTTCGCCCTGTTCCTGGGTCTGACCGCGGCGCGGATGATCCACGGCCTTCTTCCCTGAGGTTCCCATGCTGAACACGCCGCGCAGCCGCCGGGGGATGGTCACCTCCCCGCATCATCTCGCCAGCCAGGCCGGTCTCCAGATCCTGCGCGACGGCGGCACCGCCGTCGAGGCGGCGGTCGCCGTCGCCGCGGCGCTGGCCGTCGTCTACCCGCACATGACCGGCATCGGCGGCGACGGCTTCTGGCTGATCGCCGAGCCGGGGCGCGACCCCGTCGCCATCGACGCCTGCGGCGGGGCGGGCAAGGCCGTCTCGCTCGACCTCTACCGGCGCCACGGCCACGCCACCGTGCCCTGGCGCGGGCCGCTGGCGGCGAACACGGTCGCCGGCACCATCGACGGCTGGCGCGAGGCGCTGGCCGTCAGCGCCGGCTGGGCCGACCCGCTGCCGCTCGCCCGCATCCTGGAGGAGGCCATCGCCCACGCCGAGCAGGGCATCCCGGTCACCGCCAGCCAGGAGAGGCTGACCCGCCAGAAGCTGCACGAGTTGAAGGACGTCCCCGGCTTCAAGGACACCTTCCTGCCGGGCGGCGCCGTGCCGCTGGAAGGCTCCACGCTGAAGCAGCCGGCGCTGGCCGCCACGCTGCGCCGGCTGGCGGCGGAGGGGCTGGACAGCTTCTACCGCGGGCCGCTCGCAGCATCCATCGCAGCGGATCTGGAGCGCGCCGGCTCGCCGGTGGGCGCCGCCGATCTGGCGGCCCATGCGGCGCACCGCCGGCCGGCCCTGTCGGTGGGCGTGCGCGGGGCGCGGCTGTTCAACCACCCGCCGCCGACGCAGGGTCTGGCCTCGCTGATGATCCTCGCTTTGTTCGACCGGTTGGGCGTGACGGAGGGCGAGGGCTTCGACCACATCCACGGGCTGATCGAGGCGACCAAGCAGGCCTTCCTGGTCCGCGACCGCGAGGTCGGCGACCCGGCCTACATGGGACGGGAGGCGCAGAGCTTCCTCGACGCCGCCGTGCTGGACGGGCTGGCCGCCAACATCGACCGCGCCCGCGCGCTGCCCTGGCCGCATGTCGCGAAGCCCGGCGACACGGTGTGGCTGGGCGTGATCGACGGGCAGGGCCGCGCCGTCAGCATGATCCAGAGCGTCTATTTCGAATTCGGCTCCGGCCTCGTCCTGCCGGAGACCGGCATCACCTGGCAGAACCGCGGCGCTTCCTTCCGCCTGGCGGAGGATGGCTGGAACGCGCTGGCGCCCGGCCGCAAGCCCTTCCACACGCTGAACCCGGCGATGGCCCGCTTCGACGACGGGCGCAGCATGGTCTACGGCACCATGGGCGGGGAGGGGCAGCCGCAGACTCAGGCCGCCGTCTTCTCCCGCTACGCGATGTTCGGGCAGGGCCTGCAGGCCGCCGTCACGGCGCCGCGCTGGCTGCTCGGCCGCACCTGGGGCGAGGACAGCGTGACGCTGAAGCTGGAAAGCCGCTTCGACCCCGCCCTGGTCGCCGCCCTGCGCGACGCCGGGCACGCGGTCGAACTGCTCGATCCGTACACGAGCACCATGGGGCATGCGGGCGCCATCGTCCGCCATCCCGACGGAACGCTGGAGGGGGCGACCGATCCCCGCAGCGATGGCGCGGTCGCCGCCTGGTGACCGCCGAACCAAGGCACAATCAAGAACAGAGGGGGTTAGACGACATGCGGACGATGAAGACCACGGCGTTGCTGCTGAGCGCCGCGCTGCTGGCGCCGGGCGTGGCCTTTGCGCAGGAGACGATCAAGATCGGCGTGACCCAGCCGCTGACCGGCGCGGTCGCCGCGTCGGGCAATTACGTCGCCAACGGCGCGCGGGTGGCGGAGGAGGTCGTGAACGCCAACGGCGGCGTTCTCGGCAAGAAGATCCAGCTGATCATCGAGGACAACAAGAGCAACCCGAAGGAGGCCGTCGCCTCCGCCGAGAAGCTGATCGTGCGCGACAAGGTCCCGGTGCTGATGGGCGCCTGGAGCTCCACCTTCACCCTGGCGGTGATGCCGAAGCTGGTGGAGTACGGCGTGCCGATGGTGGTGGAGACCTCCTCCTCGACCAAGATCACCACCTCCGGCAACCCCTGGGTGTTCCGCATCGCCCCGACCTCCGCCATGGAGGCCAAGTCCTTCGCGGAGAAGCTGGACCATTTCCAGCCGGCCATCCAGAAGGCCGATTTCCTGGCTGTGAACAACGACTTCGGCCGCGGCTCGGCGGAAGAGTTCCGCAAGATGCTGCAGGCCAAGGGCGTCAAGATCGGCGTCACCGAGACGATGGCCCCGGAGGCCACCGACCTGTCGGCCCAGCTTTCCAGCATCAAGCAGTCGGGCGGCGACACGCTGTTCGTCACCACCGGCGTCGAGCAGATCACCCTGATCCTGAAGCAGGCGGCCGAGTTGCGCCTGCCGCACCGGATCATCACCAACGGCGGCTCCTCCTCCCCCGACCAGCTCATCGCGCAGGCGGGTGCGGCGGCGGATGGCGGCTACTTCACGCTGTTCTTCGCCCCCTGGTTCCCGGAGAAGGCGGTGCACCCGACGGTCGCCAAGAGCTTCGTCGATGGCTGGAACAAGAAGGGCTACGACTTCGCCGGCCTGACCGAGGGCTACCGCGGCTATGACGGCATCATGACCATCGTGGAAGCCATCAAGAAGGCCGGCAAGGCCGAGCCGCAGGCCATCCGCGACGCGCTGTGGACCGTCAAGCTGGACGGCGTGAACGGCGACATCGCCTTCAAGAAGGACGGCCCGGAGGGCAAGGAGAGCGGCCAGAACGAGGCCAACGTCTACGTCGTCCAGGTGAAGGACGGCAAGGTGACGATGCCGTAAGGCCCTCCTTTCAAACGCCCTCTCCCCCGCTCACGCGCAAACGAAGTTTGCGCTGACGCGACAGGCGGACCTTTGGTCCGCCGAAAGCGGGGAGAGGGAGGGGACCCGCGCCGCAGGCGCGGGGAGGGTGAGGGGGATGTCCGTGGCGGCACGTCCGGCAAACGCGCAACCCCCTCACCCTGACCCTCTCCCCGGAGGGGAGAGGGGAAAACCGAGGGATGGAGACACGCGGTGGAAGCGCATCTGCAGCACCTTTTGAACGCCGTGGTCCTGGGGGGGACCTACGCGCTGCTGGGAATCGGCCTGACGCTGATCTTCGGCATCATGCGCGTGGTCAACTTCACCCATGGCGAGCTTTACACCTTCGGCGCCTACATGGCCTACATGCTGGCCGGGATGATGGGACTGAACTTCTTCATGTCCCTGGCGATGGCCGCCGTGTTGGGCATGGCGCTGGGCGCGCTGATCGAATTCACGCTGCTGCGCCCGCTGAAGGGTGCCGACATCGACACCACCATGCTGGTGATGATCGGCGCCGGCATCGCCATGCAGGCCGGCGAGCAGCTGGTCTGGGGCGGTGTCGCGAAGTCCGTGCCCAGCCCCTTCCCGACCGAGCCGGTGGTGCTGGGGTCGGTGTCGGTGGGCATGAACCGGCTGTTCGTCCTGGGCGTGGCGCTGCTGCTGCTGGGCGGCTTCTACCTGCTCATCAACCGGACCAAGCTGGGCGTCGCCATGCGCGCCACCTTCCAGGACCCGGACACGGCGGCGCTGATGGGCGTCAACCGCGGGCTGATGTACACGCTGACCTTCGCGCTCGGCTCCGGCCTCGCCGCCACGGCGGGGGCGCTGCTCGGCCCGATCTTCGTGGTCACACCGACCATGGGCGATCTGGTGGCGCTGAAGGCCTTCGCCATCGTCATCCTGGGCGGGTTGGGCAACATCCCCGGCGCCACCATCGGCGGCTTCGTCCTGGCGCTCGCCGAGGAGTTCGGCGCCGGCTACCTGTCGTCGGGCTACCGCGACGCCATGGGCTTCATCCTCATCATCGCCGTGCTGATCGTGCGGCCCCAGGGTCTCTTCGCCATGAAGGAGCGGATCGGATGACGACGCGTCTCCTCCCCTGGCTGTTCGTCCTGGTCATGGCGGTCGGACCGCTGTGGCTGGGCGACCAGTACATCCTCTACGTCCTGACCTCGACCGGCATCTTCATCATCGGGGCGATGAGCCTGAACCTGCTGCTCGGCTACACCGGGCAGCTCAGCCTCGGCCACATCGCCTTCTTCGGGATCGGGGCCTACACCAGCGCGCTGCTGTCGCTGGGCTTCGACCTCGATCTCGGCGGGGCGGAACCCTTCGTGCTGGGGCCGCAGCCGGTGTGGGTCGCCTTCCTCGGCGGCATCCTGGTGGCGGCGTTGTTCGGCTTCCTGATCGGCAAGCTCGCCTTCCGGGTGCGCGGGGCCTACTTCGTCATCGTCACCATCAGCTTTGCCCAGGTCATGCGCATGGTCGCGCTGAACTGGGTGGACCTGACCGAGGGGCCGATGGCGCTGAACAACATCCCGCCGCTGTCGGTCTGGCTGCCGTGGGACGGGGTGATCCCGCTCTACAAGAAGGAATACAATTACCTTCTGGTGCTGGCGGTCGCGGTGGTCTGCTTCCTGGTGATCCAGCGGCTGGTGCAGTCGCGGGTCGGCCGGGCGCTGGTGGCGCTGCGCGAGAACGAGTCGCTGGCGCGCTCGGTCGGCATCGACGTGACGCGCTATCTGGTCGTCGCCACGGTGATCGCGGCGGGCATGGCCGGGGCCGCGGGCGGGCTCTACACCCACTACATCCGCATCGTCGATCCGGACGTCTTCATGTTCATCTACACGGTGACCATGGTCATCATGGTGGTGACGGGCGGCAAGGGCACGCTGGCCGGACCGATCGTCGGCGGCCTCGCCTTCGGCATCCTGCCCGAGGTGCTGCGCGAGGTGGCGCGGCCCGAGGTGCAGTGGATCATCTACGGCGTCGCCATGATCGTGGTCGTCTTCTTCCTGCCGCAGGGCATCGTCCCGGCGGTGAAGAACTGGTTCGCCGGCCGCCGCAAGCGCGTCGCCGGAACGGCGCTGGGCCTGCGCAAGGAGACCTCGGCATGAGCCTCGCCCTCGACGAATCCGCCGCCCCGATCCTGGCCGCTCCGATTCTGGAGGTGCGCGAGGTCGCCGTCCATTTCAGCGGCCTGATCGCCATCGCCTCGATGAGCTTCGCCGTGCCGGAGGGGGAGATCGTCAGCCTGATCGGCCCCAACGGGGCGGGCAAGACGACGGCCTTCAACGTCATCACCGGCTTCCTGAAGCCGACCGGCGGCAAGGTGCTGTTCCGCGGCACCGACCTGACCCGCCTGTCCTCCAACCGCATCGCCGGCCTGGGCGTCGTGCGCACCTTCCAGCGCACCAGCATCTTCGCCGGCTGCACCGTCTTCGACAACGTGCTGACCGGGATGCACCGGCAGGGCCGGGCGGAGACCTGGGGGGCGCTGCTGCGGCTCGCCTCCGTGCGGGCGGAGACGGAGCGGATGCGGGCGGCGGTGGCCGAGATCCTGGCCTTCGTCGGGCTGTCGCACCGCGCCGACGAGCTGGCCGGCAACCTCGCCTACGGGGAGCAGCGGCTTCTCGGCATCGCCATCGCGCTGGCCGCCGACCCGAAGCTGCTGCTGCTGGACGAGCCCGCCGCCGGGCTGAACCCGTCGGAGACGGAGGCCTTCATGGGCGTCGTCCAGCGCATCCGCGACCGCGGCGTGACCATCCTGCTGGTCGAGCACGACATGCGCATGGTGATGACCATCTCCGACCGCGTGGTGGTGCTGAACCACGGGCGCATCATCGCCGAAGGCCCGCCGGAGGTCATCCGCGCCAACCCGGACGTGATCCAGGCCTATCTGGGCCAGGGGGTGAAGCATGCTAAAGGTTGAGGGGATCACCGTCTGCTACGGCCAGATTCCGGCGCTCCGCAACGTCTCGCTGACGGTGGAGGAAGGGGAGCTGGTCACGCTGATCGGCGCCAACGGCGCCGGCAAGACCACCACGCTGCGCGCCATCAGCGGCCTGCTGCCGCTGGCCTCGGGCCGCATCACCTTCGAGGGGCGGGAGATCGGCAACGCAGCACCCCGCACGGTGCTGGCGCTGGGTGTGGCCCACTGTCCGGAGGGGCGGCGCGTCTTCCCCCACCTGACCGTGCGCGAGAACCTGGAGATGGGCGCCTATCTGCGCCGCGACTATCAGGCGGTGGCCCAGGACATGGAGCGGCTGTTCGACCGCTTCCCCCGCCTGAAGGAGCGGCTGAACCAGCCCGCCGGCACCATGTCGGGCGGCGAGCAGCAGATGCTGGCCATCGCGCGGGCGCTGATGTCGCGCCCGAAGATCGTGCTGTTCGACGAGCCGTCGCTGGGCCTCGCCCCCAACCTCGTGGAGCGCACCTTCGAGATCGTGTCGGACATCCGCCGGGAAGGGACCACCGTGCTGATGGTCGAGCAGAACGCCTACGCCGCGCTCGACATGTGCGACCGCGCCTACCTGCTGGAGAGCGGGCAGGTGATGGAGCAGGGCACCGGGCAGGCCATGCTCGCCAACGACCACATCCAGCGCGCCTATCTGGGCGGTTAAGAAAAAAGAGAGGGTCAGGGAATGGGAGAGGTTAGCACCGCTGGATCGGGCGCCGGTTCCGGCGTCGGCGCCAGGGTCCGCCGCAAGGAGGACGACCGGCTGCTGCGCGGGCGGGGCCGCTTCGTCGGCGACATCGCCCTGGTCGGCATGAAGGAATTGGCCTTCGTGCGCAGCCCGGTCGCCCACGCCACCATCACCGGCATCGAGATCCCGGAGGAGCACCGCGGCGCCGTCTTCACCTGGGCGGACTTGGCGGCGGGCGGCGTCAAGCCGATCCGCGCCGTGTCGGGCCTGCCCGGCTTCAAGGTGTCGGAGCAGCCGGCGCTGGCCGACGGCAAGGTCCGCTTCGTCGGTGAGCCGGTGGCCGTCTGCGTCGCTGCCACCCGCGCCGAGGCCGAGGACATCGCGGCGTCTGTCTTCGTCGATTACGCCGAGCTGCCGGTGAATTCCGACATGCTAGAGGCGGTGACGCCGGGCGCGCCGAAGGTGCACGACCACTGGCCGGACAACGTCTTCCTGGAGACCAACGTCGGCGGGAACATCGCGGAGATCGCCGCCACCGCCCCGGTCAAGGTCTCGCGGACCATCCGCACGGCGCGCCAGTGCATGGTGCCGCTGGAGGGCAAGGGCGTGGTCGCCCATTGGGACCGCCACGTCGAGCAGCTCGTCCTGACCACCTCGACCCAGATGCCGCACATCGTGCGCGCTGGCCTGTCGGAATGCCTGGACCTCGACCAGGGGCTGATCCGCGTGGTGGCGCCGGACGTCGGCGGCGGCTTTGGCTGGAAGGGCCTGCTCCAGCCGGAGGAGATCGTGGCCGCCTGGATCGCCATGCGGCTCGACCGTCCCGTCCGCTGGACCGAGGACCGGCGGGAGCATCTGGTCGCCGCCGCCAACGCCCGCGAGCACCATTACGAGATCACCGCCTACGCCGACGCGCGCGGGCGGCTGCTGGGGATCGAGGCCGACGCCTGGGTCGATGCCGGGGCCTACTCCGTCTATCCCTTCTCGGCCTGCCTGGAGGCGGCGCAGGTCGGCAGCATCCTGCCCGGTCCCTACGACTTCGCCCATTACCGCTGCCGCACCTTCTCCGTCTGCACCAACAAGCCGCCGATCGTTCCCTACCGCGGCGTGGCGCGCACCGGCGTGTGCTTCGCCATGGAGCAGATGATCGACGCCGTGGCCGACGCCGTGGGGCGGGAGCCGTGGCAGGTCCGGCTGGAAAACCTCGTCCCGCCGGAGAAGATGCCCTTCGACAACGTGACGAAGAAGCATTTCGACAGCGGCGACTATCCGGAATCCGTCCGCCGCGCCGTCGCCGCCATCGAGCTTGAGGGCTGGCGCGCCCGCCAAAAGGCGGGAGAGCCGGATGGGCGTCTGATCGGCGTCGGCTTCGCCACCTATTGCGAGCAGTCGGCCCACGGCACCGCCGTCTATCACGGCTGGGGCATCCCCATGGTGCCGGGGCACGAGCAGGCGCAGGCCCGCATCACCCCGGACGGCGGGCTGGAGCTGCGCGTCGGCGTGCAGTCGCACGGCCAGAGCATGGAGACCACCTTCGCCCAGGTCGCCCACGAGGTGCTGGGCATCCCGCTGGAGAAGATCAAGCTGGTGCACGGCGACACCGGCCTGACGCCCTATTCGACGGGCACCTGGGGGTCGCGCAGCATGGTCATGGCCGGCGGCGCCGTCGCCACCGCCTGCCGCACGCTGGCCGAGCGGCTGCGCAAGATCGGCGCGCACCTGATGCAGGCCGGGCCGGACGGGGTGGTTCTGGAGGGCGGGTCGGTGAAGGCCGGGGCCGCCGCGGTGACCATCCGCGAGATCGCCCACACCTGGTACCGCGCGCCGCAGCTCCTTCCCGCCGACGTGGACCGCGGCGGGCTGGAGGTCACCGCCGGCTACAAGCCGGGCAGCGACCACGGCACCTTCTCCTACGCCACCCACGCCGTGGCGGTGGCCGTGGACCCGGAGATCGGGCAGGTCGAGATTCTCGATTACGTGGTGGTCGAGGACGCCGGGACCATGGTCAACCCGATGGTCGTCGACGGCCAGATCTACGGCGGCGTCGCCCAGGGCGTCGGCACCGCGCTCTACGAGCGTATGCCCTACGACGCGGAGGGCCAGCCGCTCGCCTCCACCTTCGCGGATTACCTGATCCCCGGTTTCACCGAGGTCCCGCACGTAAGGATCATCCACATGCTGACCCCCTCGCCCTACACCGAGTTCGGCGTGAAGGGCATCGGCGAGGGCGGCGCCATCGCCCCGCCGGCGGCGATTTGCAACGCCATCAACGACGCGCTGAAGCCGCTGGGAGTCATCGTGACGAACGCGCCGATGACGCCCGAAGTGATTCTCTCCGCCATTGCGGGCGAGCGGGGTGCGGCATGAAGGCGGTCGATTTCGACTACGCCCAGCCGGCGACGCTGGACGCGGCGCTGGAACTTCTGTCCCGCGAGGACGTGATGGTGCGGCCCGTCGCCGGCTCCCAGTCGCTCGGCCCCATGCTGAACCTGCGGCTGGCCCAGCCGGAGCTGCTGGTGGACATCACCCGCATCGCCGAGCTTCAAACGATCCGCCAGGAGGGCGACCGGCTGGTCATCGGCGCCTGCGTCACCCACGCGCGGCTGGAGGACGGCGACTACCCGGACGTGACGCGCGGCGTGCTTCCCAGCGTGGCGGCGGTGATCGCCTACCGCGCGGTGCGCAACCGTGGCACCATCGGCGGCAGCCTCGCCCACGCCGACCCGGCGGCGGACTGGGTGAACGTCCTGACCGCGCTCGGCGCCGACGTGGTGATCGCCGGCCCGGGCGGGCGGCGCAGCGTGCCGATGACCGATTTCATCCTGGGCGTCTTCGAGACGGCCCTGCAACCGGGCGAGATCGTCGCGGAAATCCATGTGCCCGCCCTGTCCGACCGGGCGCGCTGGGGCTATTACAAGGTCTGCCGCAAGACCGGCGAGTTCTCCCACGCCACCGGGGCGGTGCTGATCGACCCGGCCCGCGGCGTCCAGCGCTGCGTCGCCGGGGCGACCTCCGGCAAGCCGGTGGTGATCGACGGCCCGGCCCTGTTCGAGGGCGGCTGCACCGAGGCGGCGCTGGCCGCGCATCTGGCCGGCAGCCCCGCCGCGGACGACCCCATCGCCCTTCGGACCCACACCGTCGCGCTGAAGCGCGCCATCGCGCAGGTGATGTCATGAGCGCCCACGCCAAAAGCATTTCCCTGACCGTCAACGGCACGCGCGTCGAGGCCAGCGTGCCGCCGCGCCAGCATCTCGGCGACTTCCTGCGCGAGCGGGAGCTGCTGACCGGCACCCATCTGGGCTGCGAGCACGGCGTGTGCGGCGCCTGCACCATCCTGATCGACGGCGAGCCGGCGCGCTCCTGCATCACCTTCGCGGTGGCCTGCGACGGGCGGTCCGTCACTACGGTGGAGGGGCTGGACGACGACCCCGTCGCCACGGAGCTGCGCGAGGCCTTCTCCGCCGAGCACGGGCTGCAATGCGGCTTCTGCACGCCGGGGATGCTGGTGGCGGCGCGCGACGTGGTGCTGCGCCGCCCGGACGCCGACAACCCGGCGATCCGCACGGCGATGAGCGGCAATCTGTGCCGCTGCACCGGCTATGTCGGGATCGTCAACGCCATCCGCCGCGTCATCGACGCGCGCAACACGAACGCGGGGTAAGCCCATGCCGACCATGACCCAGACCCTTGCCGTCAATTTCCCGCGCGCCCGCGTCTGGCCGCTGCTCGGCGATGTCGAGCAGGTGATTTCCTGCATGCCCGGCGCCTCGCTGACCAAGCCGCGCGAGGGCGACCGCATCTTCGGGCAGATGCGCGTGAAGCTCGGTCCCATCGCCGCCGCCTTCGCCGGCGAGGGCACGCTGACGATGGACGAGGCGACCCACACCGGCGTCATCCACGGCCAGGGCACGGACCCCAAGAACAACTCCCGGGCCAAGGCCGACGTGACCTTCGCCGTCGTGGAGGAGGGGCCGGGGACGCGGATCGACCTGACCGTCGATTTCACCCTGACCGGCGTTCTGGCCCAGTTCAGCCGCGGCGCCATCGTGCAGGAGATCGCCAACCGCCTGACCGCCGAGTTCGCCCGCAACCTGGAAGCCAGGCTCGCCGCCACGGCACCGGCGGCGGAGGTGGCGGTGGCTCCGTCCTCGGACGCGGTGGCCGCTCCGGCCCTAGGACCTGCTTCCGAGTCCGCCCCCGAACCCGCCAAGGAACTGAACGCAGGCAATCTGCTGTGGGTGATGCTGAAAGACTGGCTGCGTGGCCTCTTCGGCGGCCGCTCTCTGCAAGACAACCACGGCCGTTCCCGATAAACCCTCTCCCGCCCCGGGAGAGGGGATTGCCGTGCCGTTTGCCGAACGTGAGATTGACCACCGCATCATGCCGAACGACCCCCTGAACGCCTTCGTCCCCTACGGCCGGACCGAGGTCGCCGGAGCCGCAAGCGGCCCGCTGGCCGGGCTGCGCTTCGCGGTGAAGGACCTGTTCCACATCGCCGGCCTGCCCACCGGGGCCGGCAACCCGGACTGGCTGCGCACCCACGAGGTCCCGCGGGAGACCGCGCCCGCCGTGCAGCGGCTGCTCGATGCCGGGGCGCGCGTCGCCGGCAAGACGCTGACCGACGAGTTGGCCTGGAGCCTGGCCGGCGAGAACGCCCATTACGGCACGCCGGAGAACCCGAAGGCGCCCGGCCGCATTCCCGGCGGCTCCTCCAGCGGGTCGGCCGCGGCGGTGGCGGGCGGGGCGGTGGACTTCGCCATCGGGACCGACACCGGCGGGTCGATCCGCCTGCCGGCGAGCTATTGCGGCCTCTACGGCATCCGGCCCAGCCATGGGGCGGTTCCGCTGGACGGCTCCGTTCCCTTGGCGCCGAGCTTCGACACGGTGGGCTGGTTTGCCTGGGAGGCGTCGCTGCTCCGCCGCGTCGGAGCGGTGCTGCTGCCCCCGTCGTCCACCCTGGGGCCCGATCCGGCCTTCCGCCGCCTGCTGGTCGCCGAGGACGCCTTCGCCATCGCCGGGGAGGCGGTGCGATCCGCCCTCGCCCCGGCCGTGGAGCGGCTGCGCGGGCGGTTCGGGGCGGTGGACGCCGTGACGCTGGCCCCGGAGGGGCTGGAGCAATGGCGTCCGGTCTTCCAGACGGTCCAGGCCGCCGAGGCCTGGGCGGCGCACGGCGCCTGGATCACGGCGACGAAGCCGACCTTCGGACCGGGCGTGCGCGACCGCTTCGCCGCGGCCGCCACGCTCGACCCCGCCCTGACCCGCGCGGCGGCGCAGACGCGGGAGGGCATCCGGCGGCGGATGGACGACCTGCTGGGGACGGACGGGCTGATCGTCCTGCCCAGCGCGCCGGGCATCGCGCCGCTGCGCGGCTCCTCAGGGGCGGCGGTGGACGCGGAGCGCGGACGGGCGCTGGCGATCCTCTGCCCTGCCGGTCTGGCCGGGCTGCCGCAACTCTCCATTCCCGCAGCGCGGCTCCAGGGCTGCCCGCTCGGCCTGTCGCTCATCGGCCCGCGCGGCAGCGACTCCGCGCTTCTCGCCATCGCCGAGGACCTCTTTGCATGACGCTTGAGATCAACATCCCCGAGGTGGTGGCCGAGGTCACCGCCGCCTTCGAGCGCTACGAGCGCGCGCTGACCGGCAACGACGTGGCGGTTCTGGACGAGCTGTTCTGGAACCACCCGGCGACCCTGCGCTACGGCGTGGGCGAGAATTTGTACGGCTACGACGCCATCGCCGCCTTCCGCCAGGGCCGCCCGGCGGCGGGGCTGGACCGGAGCCTGCGCAACACCGTCATCACCACCTATGGCCGCGACATGGCGACCGCCAACACCGAGTTCACCCGCCCCTCCACCGAGCGCGTCGGGCGGCAGAGCCACACCTGGGTCCGCATGCCGGAGGGCTGGCGGATCGTCGCGGCGCATGTGTCGCTGATGGGCTAGGCGCCACCGCCTTCCGGCCCGCTTGCCGATCCTCCGGCCCGCCGCCATCCTCACTGACAGTCGCTTTCCCAAACCCGCTCCGACGGACCGCCCGCGATGACCTTAGACGACCCCCTGATCGAAGAGGCGTACCGCGTCCTGGCGGAGCGTCCCGGATTCCTCATCCGCCGCTTGCACCAGATCCACGTGGCCATGTTCATGGAGGAGTGCGCGGAGTTCAACATGACCCCCGTCCAGTACAGCGTGCTGACCGCCCTGGTGGACCGGCCCGACCTGGATCAGGTGACGCTGGGCGCCCAGATCGGCATCGACCGCACGACCACGGCGGGCGTTCTGGCCCGGCTGGCCGAGCGCGGTCTGATCCAGCGCCGGGCCAGTCCAGTGGACAAGCGCATGAAGCTGGCCGCCATCACCGCGGAGGGGCGGAAACTGCTGCGCCGCATGGACAAGAAGGCCCAGCGCGCCCACGACCGCACCATCGCGCCGCTGCCCAAGGAGGACCGGGCGGTCTTCCTGCGCTACCTGCTGCATCTGGTCGACGCCAGCAACGGCTACGGCCGTGCGCCCCTGCATCTGCCGTAAAACCCCCTCTCCCGCCCCGGAAGAGGGGTTGAACGCAAGGACACACGCGATGAACGACGCCACCGCGCGGGCCGTGGAACGGATGCTGGCCGCCGATCCGGTGTGGACGGAGACCGGAACCGCCGGGGAGCGGATCGGGCTGGACCGCCACACGCTGCTGCACGCCGGACCGCCCTTCGCCGATCCGGCGGAAATCTGCCCGCCGATCCTCAACGCCGCCGCAGCGGCGCTGCTGTTCGAAGGCATGGCCGGCAGCGTGGAGGAGGCCCGCGCCATGGTGCGGAGCGGCACCGTGACGCTGCGCCCGGCCCAGGACTTCGGCGTGGTCACCCCGCTCGCCGCCGTCGTGTCGCGGTCGATGTGGCTGCATGTGGTGGAGGATGCCGGCGGCTCCGGCGCCCGCGCCTACAGCCCGCTCAACGAGGGCGGCGGTCCCGCCCTGCGCTTCGGGATCGTCAGCGGCGCGGTGGTGGAGCGGCTGCGCCTGCTGCATGGAACGGTTGGCCCGGCGCTGGCCGGGATCGGGCCGGTGGCGCTGTCCGCCATCGCCCGCGAGGCGATGGAGCAAGGGGACGAGCTGCACGGGCGCGTCGGGGTGGCTTCGGCGCTGCTGACCGAGACGCTGGTGTCGCGGCTGGGCGGGACCGGTGGGGTCTGTGCGTTCCTGAAGGAGGCCGGGCAGTTCTTCCTCAACCCCTGGATGGCCGCCTGCAAAACGATGCTGCTGGCCGGCGACGGGGTGCCGGGCGCGGCGCTGGTGACGGCGGCGGGCGGCAACGGGGTGCGCTTCGGGCTGCGCCTGTCGGGCATGATGGGCGAGGGCTGGGCGAGCGCGCCGGTGGCGGCGCCTCAGGGGCCGGACATCGGTGCTTCACGCCCGCGCCTGCCGGCGATCGGGGACAGCGCCGTCATCGACGCGCTGGGCTTCGGCGCGCTGGCGCTCGACGCCGCGCCGCTGCTGCGGGCGGAGCTGGGGGCGGCGGCCGAGACGGCCATCGCTGCGGCGGACCGGCTGCTCTGCGCCGACCACCCCGTCCACGGGCGGCGCGTCGGGCTGGACGCCCGCGCCGTGCTGCTGGGCGGTCCGGTGCCCCCGGTCTGTCTGGCCGCCCTGCACGCGGCGGGGGAGGACGGGATCGTCGGGCGCGGCCTCGCCTGGCACCCGCCCTCCTGCCACGCCGAAGCGGTGGCGGCCGTGGACCGGCTGAGCCGCGCCGGTTTCCCGGACGCCCCCGACCGTCGCGCCTGACGTCCGGGGGACCGGCGACGCCTATGGCGTCACAGCGCGGCCGTCAGCTCCGGCACCGCCTTGAAGAGGTCGGCGACGAGGCCGTAGTCGGCGACCTGGAAGATCGGCGCCTCCTCGTCCTTGTTGATGGCGACGATGACCTTGCTGTCCTTCATGCCGGCGAGGTGCTGGATGGCACCGGAGATGCCGACGGCGATGTACAGCTCGGGCGCCACGATCTTGCCGGTCTGGCCGACCTGGTAGTCGTTCGGCACGAAGCCGGCGTCCACCGCCGCCCGGCTGGCGCCGACCGCCGCCCCCAGCTTGTCGGCCAGCGCTTCCAGGAGCTTGAAGTTCTCGCCCGACTGCATGCCGCGGCCGCCCGAGACGACGATCTTGGCCTGCGTCAGCTCCGGACGCTCCGACTTGGTCAGCTCCTGGCCGACGAACTTGGCGGAGCCGGCGTCGCCCGTCCCGGCGATGCTCTCGACCGTCGCCGAGCCGCCCGTCGCGGCGGCCGCCTCGAAGGCGGTGGTGCGCACCGTGACGACCTTGATCGGGTCGGCGGACTTCACCGTGGCGATGGCGTTGCCGGCGTAGATCGGCCGCTCGAAGGTGTCGGCGGAGACCACCCCGGTGATGTCGGAGATCGCCGCGACGTCGAGCAGCGCGGCGACCCGCGGCAGCAGGTTCTTGCCCTCCGACGAGGCGGCGGCCAGAAGATGTTCATACTTTTCGGGGCCGTAGCCCTTGGCGAGATTGACGACCAGCGGCGCGACGTTCTCCGGCAGCGGATGGGCGTAGGCCGCGTCGTCGGCCAGCAGCACCTTGGCCACCCCGGCGATCTTGGACGCCGCCTCGGCGACGGCCTGCGCCCCCTGGCCGGCGACCAGCACATGGATGTCGCCGCCGATCTTGGCGGCGGCGCTGACCGCGTTCAGCGTGGCGGCCTTCAGCGCGGCGTTGTCGTGTTCGGCAATGACGAGAATGGACATGTCAGATCACTTTCCCTTCAAGGCGCATTGGCCCCTCAGATCGCGCGGGCTTCGTTCTTGAGCTTGTCGACCAGGGCGGCCACGTCGGCGACCTTGACGCCGGCCTTGCGCTTGGCCGGCTCGGCGACCTTGAGCGTGGTCAGGCGCGGCGCCACGTCGACACCCAGCGCGTCGGGGGCCAGCGTCTCGATGGGCTTCTTCTTGGCCTTCATGATGTTGGGCAGCGAGGCGTAGCGCGGCTCATTCAGGCGCAGGTCGGCGGTGACGACCGCCGGCAGCGTCAGCTGCACCGTCTCCAGCCCGCCGTCGATCTCGCGGGTCACGGTGACCGAGCCCTCGCCCGGCGCGACCTTGGAGGCGAAGGTGCCCTGCGGCCAGCCCAGCAGGGCGGCGAGCATCTGGCCGGTCTGGTTGCAGTCGTCGTCGATCGCCTGCTTGCCCAGGATGACCAGGCCTATCCCATTTTTATCGGGGCCTTCCTTGTCGACCAGCGCCTTGAGCACCTTGGCGACGGCCAGCGGCTGCGTCTCAGCGTCGGTCTGGACCAGGATGCCGCGGTCGGCGCCCATGGCGAGGCCGGTGCGCAGCGTCTCCTGCGCGGCCGTCGGGCCGACGGTGACCACGATGACCTCGGTCGCCTTGCCGGCTTCCTTGAGGCGGACGGCCTCTTCGACGGCGATCTCGTCGAAGGGGTTCATGCTCATCTTCACGTTGGCGGTCTCAACGCCGGAACCGTCCGCCTTGACGCGGATCTTGACGTTGTAATCGACCACCCGCTTGACCGGGACGAGGACCTTCATGAGTTTCATCCTTGACTGGCGGAACCGCGCTCAGGCGCGCAGGATCTTGCCGGGATTCATGATGTTGTGCGGATCGAAGGCGCGCTTCAGCGTCGCCATCATGTCCAGCTCGACCGCCGACTTGTAGCGCGGCATCTCGTCGATGCGCAGCCGCCCGATGCCGTGCTCGGCGGAGATGGACCCGCCCAGCTCGACGACGATGTCGTGGACGATGGCGTTGACCGTCGCCAGCTTCGCCTTCCATTCGGCCGGGTCGCCGCCCTCCGCCTGGATCGGGTTGAAGTGGATGTTGCCGTCGCCGAGATGGCCGAAGGCGAAGGGGCGGATGCCTGGGCATTCCCGCTCCAGCGCCGCGTTCGCGCGGTCGAGGAAGCGCGCCACGCGGGAGATCGGCACCGACACGTCGTGCTTGAAGGACACGCCCTCGCGCTTCTGGCCCTCCGGGATGCCCTCGCGGATGCGCCACAGCGAATCGGCCTGGGCCTTGGAGGCGGCGACGACGCCGTCCAGCACCTCGCCGGCCTCCATGCCCGCCTCCAGGATGCCTTCCAGCATCTCCATCAGGCGGTTGCCGCCGTCTTGGTCGGCCAGCTCGACCAGCACGTACCAGGGATAACGGTCGCGCAGCGGGTCGGGTACGTCCGGCACATGGCGGCGGGCCACGTCGATGCAGTCGCGCTGGATCAGCTCGAAGGTGATGATGCGGTCGCCGGCCACGCCCTTGGCGCGGGTCAGCAGATCGACGGCGTCGCTGGGGGCCGACACCGCGACCAGCGCCGTGGCGGTGGCGCGCGGCAGCGGCGACAGCTTCAGCACCGCGGCGGTGACGATGCCGAGCGTGCCCTCCGACCCGATGAAGATCTGCTTCATGTCGTAGCCGGCGTTGTCCTTGCGCAGCCCGCGCAGCCCGTCCCAGATCCGCCCGTCGGGCAGCACCACCTCCAGCCCGGCGACGAGGTTGCGCATGTTGCCGTAGCGCACGACCTGCACGCCGCCGGCGTTGGTGGCGATGTTGCCGCCGATCTGGCAGGAGCCCTCGGCGGCGAGGCTCATCGGGAACAGCCGGCCGATGTCGCGCGCCGCGTTCTGGATGTTGGCGAGGATGCAGCCGGCCTCCACCGTCATCGTGTCGTTGTCGATGTCGATCTCGCGGATGCGGTTCAGCCGGTTGGTCGAGAGGACGATCTCCGTCCCGTCGGCGTGCGGCTGGCTGGCTCCGGTCAGGCCGGTGTTGCCGCCCTGGGGCACGATGGGGGTGCGCGTCTCGGCGCAGATGCGCACCACCGCGGCCAGCGCCTCGGTGCTGTCGGGCAGAACCACGGCGGGCGAGCGGCCGACCCAGCCATCGCGCCAGGATTCCATGAAGGGCTGCATGGTGCCGGGGTCGGTGATCAGCCCGCGGTCGCCGACAATGGCGTGGATGGGGGCGAGCACGGCCGTCGCGAAGTCCGGCCGCCCGGCGGTCAGGGTGTGGTTGGACAAGAAGGCTCTCCCTGGGCTTCGGTTCGGCGTCACAGCGCGCGATAGGCCGTCTTGATGATGGTGTAGAACTCGATGGCGGAGCGTCCCTGCTCGCGCGGGCCGTAGCTCGACATCTTCCGGCCGCCGAAGGGGACGTGGTAGTCGACGCCGGCCGTCGGCAGGTTCAGCATGGTCATGCCGGCCTGGATGTTGGCCTGGAAGTGGCGGGCGTGCTTCATCGAGTTGGTGATGATGCCCGACGACAGGCCGTAGTCGGTGTCGTTGGCCACCGCCAGGGCTTCTTCGTAATCCTTGACGCGGATGACGCTGGCGACCGGGCCGAAGACCTCTTCCCGGTTGATGGTCATGGCGTTGCTGGTTTCGGTGAACAGCGTCGGGGCGAGGAACCAGCCGCGCGTCGGCCGGTCCAGCCGCCCGCCGCCGGAGGCCAACTGCGCGCCTTCCTTCAAACCGGTGTCGATGTATTGCAGGTTCTTGGTGAGCTGGAACTCGTCGATGACCGGACCGATCTGCGTCTCCGGCAACAGGGCGTGGCCGACGCGCAGCGCCGCCATCCGCTCCGTCATCGCGGCGACGAAGGCGTCGTGGATCGAATCCTCGACGATGAAGCGACCGGTGGCGGTGCAGCGCTGGCCGGCGTGGAAATAGGCGCTGTTGACGCCGATCTCGGCGGCGCGCTCCGGGTCGGCGTCGCCCAGCACGACCAGCGGGTTCTGGCCGCCCAGCTCCAGCTGGACGCGGATCATGCGTTCCGCGCAGCGGACGGCGATGCGCCGCCCGGTGTTGACCGAGCCGGTGAAGGACACGGCGTCCACCGTGTCGACCACGGCGGCGCCGACATTCGGGCCGGCGCCGATCACCAGATTGAACAGGCTGCTGGGCATGCCGTGGGCTTCCAGCGCCTCCGCGATGAGGCGGGTGACGGCGATGGAGATGCCGGGGGTCTTCTCCGACGGCTTCCAGATCACCGCGTTGCCGAAGGCCAGCGCCGGGGCGATCTTCCACATCGGCGTGGCGACCGGGAAGTTCCAGGGCGTGACGAGGCCAATGACGCCGACCGGCTCGCGCGTCACGTCAACCTCGACGCCCGGCCGGACCGAGCCCAGCGTCTCGCCGGGCGCGCGCAGCGCCTCGGCGGCGAAGAAGCGGGCGAGGTGGGCGGCGCGGGTGATCTCGCCCAGCGCGTCGGGGATGGTCTTGCCGCCCTCGGTCGCGGCGATGAGGGCCAGTTCGTCCTTGCGGTCGAACAGCGCGCGGGAGATGGAGTCGAGCACCAGCGAGCGCTGCTCCACCGTGGCGGCGCGCCATTGCGGCTGGGCGCCGCGCGCCGCGGCCACGGCCTCCGCCACGTCGTCGGCGCCGGCCAGCGAGTAGGAGCCGGCCAGTTCGTCGAGGTTCGACGGGTTGAAAATGTCGAGCCGGTCACGGCCCGGACGCCAGGAGCCGGCGATGAAGTTGGTGATGCGATCGGAAGCGGGGGACATGTCGTTTTTTCTCCGGGGACGTTCTTTGGTGGCGCTGGTCCTTGCCCCCACCCCGGCCCTCCCCCGCTGCGCAGGGGAGGGGGATTTTCGCGAAGCGGCGGCAGTCCCCTCCCCTGCGACAGCGGAGGAGGGTTAGGGTGGGGGCCTGTGCGCTCAGTCGGCGCGCGCCACCCGCTCCTTCAGGGCGGTCAGCGCCCACAATGTTTCGATGGTCGGCACCGGCACGCCGCGGCGGCGGGCCAACTCCAGGACGGTGGTCACGATGGGGTCGATCTCCATGCTGCGCCCCGCTTCGAAATCCTGGAGCATCGACGGCTTGTGGCCGGGCACGCCGCTGCCCCGGCTCAGCCGCTCGTCGATGTCGTCGGGCAGGGCGACGCCCCAGGCCTGGGCGACGTTCAGGCATTCGCGCATCAGCCGGCCCTGGACGGCGGCCATGCCGGGGGCCTGCTCCATGGCACCCATGGTGGCGCCGGTCAGCACGCTGGTCGGGCCGACCGCCATGTTGAGCATCAGCTTGCTCCACAGCGGCACGCGGATGTCGGCGGGCAGGCGCGCGGTGGCGCCCGCCGCGTTGAAGGAATCCGCCAGGGCCGCCAGCTTCTCCGCGTGGTCGCCGGGCCGGGGGGCGCCGAAGGCCAGCACCGGCAGGGCGGTGTGGGCGACGACTCCCGGCTCGACGATGCGGGCGGGCAGCACCTCCATCACGCAGGCAGCGACCCGCTCCGGGCCGATGGCCGCCCAGATGGCGCCGCCGGGATCGACCACCTCCAGCGGTTCCGGCGTCACGCCGTCGCCGGCGCCGTACAGATACCACCAGGGAATGCCGTTCTGCGCCGCCACCACCAGCGTGTCCGGCCCGCACAGCGCCGGGAAGGACGCGGCCAGGGCCGGCAGCCCGTGCCCCTTCACCGTGACGATCACCACATCCTGAGGGCCGAGATCTTCGGCGGAGTCGCTGGCCCGCGGCCGACTGGTCAGCGTCCCCTTCGGCGTCTGCACGGTCAGCCCGCCCTCGCGGATCGCCGCGAGATGGGCGCCGCGGGCCAGCAGCGACAGCTCGTGCCGGCCCGTGGCGGCGAGATACCCGGCCAGCGCGCCGCCAACGGCCCCGGCTCCTACGACGGCGATGCGCATGTCGCTCTCCCTCTCTCGGTCTCGATCACTTGAATTCCAGCGGCGGCAGGTCGTCGTTCAGGTCGCCGCCGAGGCCCTTGAACTGCTCTTCGATCTGCTTGTCGTCGAGCTTGGTGGCGGTCGACTTGTAGTGCATGACCATCTGCGGGAAGGCGATCACCAGGGCCACCATGACGAGCTGGATGACCACGAAGGGCACAGCACCCCAGTAGATCTGGCTGGTCAGGACGGGGGCCGTCTCCTTCTTCGTGATGCGGTCGATGTAGGGCACCTTCGGCGCCACCGAGCGCAGGAAGAACAGCGAGAAGCCGAAGGGCGGGTGCATGAAGCTGGTCTGCATGTTCACCGCCAGGATGACGCCGAACCACACCAGATCGATGCCCAGACGATCCGCCGCTGGGGCCAGCAGCGGGATGACGATGAAGGCCAGCTCGAAGAAGTCGAGGAAGAAGGCCAGCAGGAAGACCATCACGCTGACCGCGATCAGGAAGCCCATCTGCCCGCCGGGCAGCGAGACCATCAGCTCCTCGACCCAGATGTGGCCGTTGACGCCGTAGAAGGTCAGCGAGAACACCCGTGCGCCGATCAGGATGAACAGCACGAAGGCCGCCAGCTTGGCCGTCGAATAGGTGGCCTGCTGCACCATGTCGAAGTTCAGGCGCTTCTTCATGGCCGCCAGCGCCAGCGCGCCGACGGCGCCCATGGCGCCGCCCTCGGTCGGGGTGGCGAGGCCGATGAAGATGGTGCCCAGCACCAGGAAGATCAGCGCCAGCGGCGGCACCATGACGAAGGTCGCCTGCTCGGCCATGCGGGAGATCAGGCGACGGCCGGTCGCCCGCTCCACCACCGCCACCGTCAGGGCGTAGAGCGCGCCCGCCGCGATGGAGTCACCGATCAGGGCCAGGGTGGTCCATTCGTTGACCGTCAGCCACGCCGCCGCCGCGGTCAGCGCCGCCGTGGCGATGGTCTGCAGGACGAGGCGCTGCGCGCCGAAGCCGCGGTTGAAGGCGGCCGCCAGGAAGGCGACCAGCACCGCCACCGAGAGCAGCAGCACGACGTAGTCGGCGCCGGACTTCACGTCGGTGCGGCCCATCACCCAGGTGGCGACCGCGCCCGCGAACAGGGCCAGCAGGCCGAGCTGCCAGACGCCGCGCGCGCCGTTCGGTTCGCGGTGGGCGATGGCCTCCGGCGGCAGGCCGGGGGCGGCCTTCGGCCAGATCATCGAGACGACGAAGACGTAGAGCGCGTAGAGGCCCGACAGCAGCAGGCCGGGGACGAAGGCGGCCTCGTACATGTCGCCGACCGAGCGGCCGAGCTGGTCGGCCATGACGATCAGCACCAGCGACGGCGGGATGATCTGGGCCAGCGTGCCCGACGCCGCGATGACGCCCGACGCCAGACGGCGGTCGTAGCCGTAGCGCAGCATGATCGGCAGCGAGATCAGGCCCATCGAGATCACCGACGCCGCCACCACGCCGGTCGTCGCGGCGAGCAGAGCGCCGACGAAGATCACCGCGTAGGCCAGGCCGCCGCGGATCGAGCCGAACAGCTGCCCGATGGTGTCGAGCAGATCCTCGGCCATGCCGGACCGCTCCAGCACCAGACCCATGAAGGTGAAGAAGGGCACGGCCAGCAGCACGTCGTTGTTCATCGTGCCGTAGACGCGCTCCGGCAGCGCCTGGAACAGGTCGGGGCGGAACAGCCCGATCTCGATGCCGATCAGGCCGAACAGCAGCCCGTTGGCGGCCAGCGCGAAGGCCACCGGGTAGCCGAGCAGCAGCATCCCGACCAGCGTGGCGAACATGATCGGCGCCATGTTGTGGCCGAACCAGCCGCGCCAGCCGTCCTGTTCGGCGAGCGCCGCGGCGCCGGGCACCGGCAACACGTAGAGCGCCACGGCGACCACCGCCAGCAGCACCAGGGAGATGACGGACAGCCGGACGGCGCGCGGCGAAGGGGTGGGGGAGGTCGTGCTCATCGCGCGGTCACCGGCTGGGAAGGGTATCGGGGTGGGAGGTGCGCTCGCGTTCGGCCGCCAGCAGCCGTTCCGCCTCGGCCTCGGCAGCCGCCAGATGGCCGCCGGCCCGGTGGTTGGGGTCTTCCAGATGGCCGGACATGATCGCGGCGCGCTTGGCCAGCTCGGACAGGCCCTGGATGAACAGCACGGTGAAGCCCAGCGGAATCAGCATCTTCGCCGGCCATTGCGGCAGGCCGCCGGCGTTCATCGACTGCTCCTCGATCGCGTAGGAGGCGATGGCGAAGGGCCAGGAGGTGACCATCATCACGAAGCTGAAGGGCAGCAGGAAGGTCAGATGGCCGAACAGGTCGATGGTGTCGCGGGCGCGCTTGCCGAGCTGCGCGTTCACGATGTCGATGCGGATGTGCTCGTCCTCCTTCAGCGTCCAGGGGGAGCAGAGCAGGAACACCGCGGCGAACAGCACCCATTGCAGTTCGAGCCATGAATTCGAGCTGACGTCGAACATCTTGCGGACGACGGCGTTGACGGCCGACACCAGGATCGCCAGCACGATCAGCCAGGATATCGCCTTGCCCAGCCGCGCGGTGACCGCGTCGACCAGCCGGCAGACCCCGACCAGGGCCGTCATGAAAGGGGAAGCGTTGGGGCTCGGCATGGTGGGCAGGCCCTCCCGAAAAAGCCGGTCGCGCGGAACGCGACGATGCCACGGCCGGGGAGCGGCATACCCGCTCCCCGGTCATGGTTGAGGACGTGCCGGATCAGCGCCGGGCGAGGCGGAGGACGGCGCTGTCGTAGGCGTATTCCGACGCCTGGTTCCACAGGTTCGAATCGTTCTGGAAGCGGCGGTAGCTCTCGTAGAACTTCTTGAAGGTCGGGTTCTTGTCCGACAGCTCGTCGTAAAGCTCCATGGCCGCCTTGTGGCTGGCCTGCAGCACGTCCTGCGGGAAGGCGCGCAGCTTGGCGCCCTTCTCCACCACGCGCTTCAGCGCCGCCGGGTTCAGCACGTCGTAGCGCGCCACGCTGTCGACGTTGGCGAGCGCCGCCGCCGAGGTCAGCGCCGCCTGGTAATGCTTGGGCAGGCTGTTCCAGCGGTTCGTGTTGATGAAGAAATGCTGGAGCGAGGTGCCGTCCCACCAGCCCGGGTAATAGTAGTTCGGCGCGATCTTGTAGAGGCCGAGCTTTTCGTCGTCGTAGGGGCCGTTGAACTCGGCGGCGTCGATGGTGCCGCGCTCCAGCGCCGGGTAGATGTCACCGCCGCTGACCTGCTGCGGCACGACGCCCAGCTTGGACAGGATCTGGCCGCCGAGGCCGGAGATGCGGAACTTCAGCCCCTTGAGGTCTTCCGCATTCTTGATTTCCTTGCGGAACCAGCCGCCCATCTGGGAGCCGGTGTTGCCGCCGGCGAGCGCCTTCAGGTTGTGGCCGGCGTAGAACTCCTCCAGCAGCTTGCCGCCCTCGCCATGGTAGAACCAGGCGTTCTGCTGGCGGGTGTTCAGGCCGAAGGGCAGGCAGCAGCCGAAGGCGAAGCTCGGGTCCTTGCCGACGTAATAGTAGGATGCGGTGTGGGCCATCTCCACCGTGTCGTTGCTGGCGGCGTCGAGCGCCTGCAGCGCCGGGACCAGCTCGCCGGCGGCGAAGACCTGGATCTGGAACTTGCCGTCCGTGGCCTCGGCGATGTTCTTCGCCAGCACTTCGGCGCTGCCGTAGAGCACCTCGATGTTCTTCGGGAAGCTGGACACGCAGCGCCAGCGGATCGTCGGCTCCGACTGGGCGATGGCCGGGGCGGCGAGCGTGGAGGCGCCGGCAACGACGGCGGCACCCTTGAAGAATTGACGGCGCTTCATGTGGATCTTCCTCCCGAGATTTTTGTGGCCGAGATTTTTGTTGCCCGGACGAGGCGATGCCGGCCCGAGGCGCTTGGACCCCGGTGGGTGGCCGGGGAGAGTGTGGTGACCCTGACAGTGGATCAGGCGGCCGCACAGCGGAATGCGTATTGCCGGCATATCAGCCATAAGCGCGGCAAGCCATCAGCGGTACGAACGGTTTCACTCGAAACCCGCGCGATCCCGCCCCCGACCGGTGCGGACGCGGACGGTTTGCTATGCCCGCAATGAATATCTGTTACAGGCACGCCATGCGCTCCGCACCGCGCGATGGGTCGGTAAGCTGGAGGCAACTGGTCTCCGACCGCCATCAAACCGACGGATGTTCAATCGCATGAACGGTGTGCGCCATGTCTAGGCCGTCCTCCCCGCTCAACGCCGCCGGAGCCGCCTATCTCGAAGCGTTGCAGGAACGTTTCCGCGAGGACCCGGCCTCGGTGGACGTGAGCTGGCGCGCCGTCTTCCAGATCCTCGACGAGCTGGGCGCCGTTCCCGCCGGCATGCCGTCCGGCGCCCCGGCCGGCGATCCGACGGTTCCGCTGCGGCAGGAGGAGATCCGCCAGCGCGGCCACGCCGCCGCCGCGCTCGACCCGCTGGGCCGCGCCGCGCCTCCCGAACTCTCCGCGTCCGAGGACGCCCAGACCGTGCGCCTGCGCCGGCTCTACCAGGGCACGCTGACGCTGGAGACCGCGCACATCGACGATCCGGCGCTGCGCTCCTGGCTGCGCGACGCCTATGAGGGGGCGGAGACCGCTCCGCCCGCCGAGGCGCGCCGCCGCGCCCTGGCGCTGCTGACCGCGGCGGAGGAGTTCGAACGGCTGCTCGGCGTCCGTTACCCGACCAAGAAGCGGTTCGGGGCGGAGGGCATGGAGACGCTGATCCCGCTGCTCGACCGCATCCTCGCGGCGGCGGCGGCGGCGGGCGTCACCGAGGTGCAGGTCGGGACCATGCACCGCGGCCGGCTCAGCCTGATGGCCAACGCGCTGGGCAAGCCGCTGGTCGAGCTGTTCGCCGGGATCAAGGGCATGCATCCCTTCCTGGCCGACCCGCCGGTTCCCGCCGACGTGCCCTATCACATGGGGGTGGAGAGCAACCTCACCTTCGGCGAGCGGTCGCTGGCGCTGACCCTGTCGCCCAACCCGTCGCATCTGGAAGCCATCAACCCGGTCACGCTGGGCCGCGCGCGGGCGCGTCAGGACCTGGAGCGGGAGCAGGGCGGCGAGGCCAAGCGGGTGCTCTGCGTGCTGCTGCACACCGACGCCAGCGTGATCGGCCAGGGCAGCGTGACGGAGGCGCTGCAACTGTCCGGCGTGCCCGGCTTCACCGTCGCCGGCACCATCCACGTCATCGTCAACAACCAGATCGGCTTCACCACCGAGCGGGAGGAGGCGCGGACCTCGCTCCACTGCACCGGCCTGTGGAAGGCGGTGGACAGCCCCATCCTGCACGTCAACGCCGACGACCCCGACGCCGCCCTGCGCGCCGCCGACCTCGCCGTGGCCTTCCGGCAGGCGCACGGACGCGACGCGGTGATCGATCTCGTCGGCTACCGCCGCAACGGCCACAACGAGATCGACGAGCCGCGCTTCACCCAGCCGCTCGACTACAAGGCGATCGACGCCCACCCGCCGGCCCGCGCGCTCTACGCGCAGCGGCTGGCGGCTGACGGGCTGGTTGGCCCCGAGGAGGCCGAGGCGCTGGCCGCCGGGCACAAGACCCGCTTCCAGGAGGCGCTGGCCGCGGCCTCCGACCATCGGCCGAACCACGACGGCTTCCCCGGCGGGCGCTGGGCGCCCTTCGCCCCGGCCGGCGCGCCTCCCGCCGAACCGGACACCGGCATTGCCGATGACCGGCTGCGTGGGCTGCTGGCGGCGCTGGCCGCCATTCCCGACGGGCTCGCCGTGGACCGCAAGGTGGAGCGCGTCATCCGCCGTCGCGCCGAGGAGCCGCTGGACTGGGCGACCGGCGAGGCGCTGGCCTTCGCCACGCTGCTGGCCGAGGGCACGCCGGTGCGGCTGACCGGCCAGGACGTGGTGCGCGGCGCCTTCTCGCACCGCCATTTCGCGCTGACCGACACCAACACCGGGCGCCGCCATGTCAGCCTGAACCATCTGGGGGTGGAGCAGGCGCGGTTCGACGTGGTCAACAGCCCGCTGTCGGAATACGCCGTTCTCGGCTTCGAATACGGCTACAGCCTGGAGCGGCCCGACGCGCTGGTGATCTGGGAGGCGCAGTTCGGCGACTTCGCCAACGGCGCGCAGATCATGATCGACCAGTTCATCGTCAGCGCCGAGGACAAGTGGCGCCAGCCCTCCGGCCTCGTCATCCTGCTGCCGCACGGGTTGGAAGGGCAGGGGCCGGAACACTCCTCCGCCCGGCCGGAACGCTTCCTCCAGATGGCGGCGCGCGACAACATCCGCGTCGCCCACCCCTCGACCCCGGCCAACTACTTCCACCTGCTGCGCCGGCAAATGCTGCGCCGCGACCGCAAGCCGCTGGTGGTGCTGAGCCCGAAGACGCTGCTGCGCCTGCCCGCCGCCGTGTCGACCCTGGCCGACTGCGCGCCGGGCACCGCCTTCCAGCCGGTGATCGTCACCGCCGGGGCGCGGGTCGAGCGCATCCTGCTGTGCAGCGGCAAGCTGGCCTACGAGCTGGAGCGCGAACGGGCCGAGCGCAGCGCCGAGGCCGTGGCGGTGGTCCGGCTGGAATCGCTGTACCCTCTGCCCGACGCCGCGCTGTCGGCGCTGTTCCGCCGCTGGCCGGGCGCGTCCTGCGCCTGGGTGCAGGAGGAGCCGTGCAATCTCGGCGCCTGGAGCTATCTGGACCGCCGTCTGGAGGCGTTGCGCGCGGCCGCCGGCTGCGCCGAACCGCGCGTCGCCTGCGTGGCCCGCGACGAGGCGGCGTCGCCCGCCGGCAGCTTCCACGGCGACCACGAGGCCGACCAGCGCCGGCTGGTCGAGCAAGCCTTCGCCGGGATCGCCGCGTCCCTCCCGCCCCGCGAGACGATCGCGGCGGACTGACGCCCCGGCCCTGGAATCCCTCTCCCCTCCGGGGAGAGGGCAGGGTGAGGGGGCAGCGTGGGCTGCAAGCCCGCGCCAGGGGATTGCCAAGGGGCAGCACGCCCCTTGGCGGTGCGCCGCAGGCGCACTGGTCCCCCTCACCCTCCCCACGCCTGCGGCGCGGGTCCCCTCCCTCTCCCCGGAGGGGCGAGGGCTATAATGGCCGAATGCGAGTGCCCTGCTTCCTCCAAAGGAGGACAGACGGGCTGACCCGAACAACAAGAACCGAGGAAACGCGCCATGTCGTCCACCCCAACCTCCAACGGCCCGCTTCCGCTGCCCGACCTGCTGTCCACCACGGCGGCGGCGCTCGACGCGGTGGCGCGGCTGGCCGAGGCCGCCGAGCGCGGCGTCGCCGCGCTGGTGGCGCCGGACGGGCGCGTCGATGCGGCGGCGCTCGACCGCCATCAGGTGGCGGCACACGGCTTCGCCTGGGTGGCGACCTACGCCGAGGCGCTGCGCCAGATGCAGGGCTGGGCGGAGCGGCTGGACCGCGCGGGCCGGCTGGGCGAGCTGGAAGCCTGCATGCTCCAGGCCGCCTTCGGCGAGTATCTGGCCCAGCTCGACGGCGGTCTGGCGATGAGCCAGGGCGAGATCGTCCGTCCCGCCGATTTCGGGCTGGACGAGGCGGAGCGCGCCGCCTTCCGCACCGAGGCGGTGCGCCGGCTGATCGCCGCCGGCAACGCCTCCGCCCTGCGGCTGCGCATCGCCGAGCTGCTGGCCGACGCGCTGCACGGCGGCGGCTTCGGCGAGGCGGCTCTGGAGGACGAGGCGCTTGACATGGTGCGCGAGCAGTTCCGCCGCTTCGTCGCCGACGTGGTGGAGCCGCACGCCCACGAGTGGCACCTGAAGGATGAGCTGATTCCGATGCCGGTCGTCGAGCAGATGGCCGAGATGGGTGTCTTCGGCCTGACCGTTCCGGAGGAGGACGGCGGGCTCGGCATGGGCAAGCTCGCCATGTGCGTGGTGACGGAGGAGCTGTCGCGCGGCTACATCGGCGTCGGCTCGCTCGGCACCCGCGCGGAGATCGCCGCCGAGCTGATCCGCCTGGGCGGCACCGCCGAGCAGCGGGCGCGCTGGCTGCCGCGCCTCGCGTCCGGCGAGATACTGCCAACCGCCGTCTTCACCGAGCCCAACACCGGCTCCGACCTGGGCAGTCTGCGCACCCGCGCGGTTCTGGAGGGCGACACCTACCGCGTCACCGGGGCGAAGACCTGGATCACCCACGGCAGCCGGTCGGACCTGATGACTCTGCTGGTGCGCACCGATCCGGACGCCCCCGGCTACCGCGGCCTGTCGATGCTGCTGGCCGAGAAGCCGCGCGGCACCGAGGCGGACCCCTTCCCGGCCGAGGGCATGAGCGGCGGCGAAATTCCGGTTCTCGGCTACCGCGGCATGAAGGAGTACGAGATCGGCTTCGACGGCTTCGCCGTTCCGCGCGAAAACCTGCTGGGCGGGGTCGAGGGCCAGGGCTTCAAGCAGCTGATGGCGACCTTCGAATCCGCCCGCGTCCAGACCGCCGCCCGCGCCGTCGGCGTGGCGCAGAACGCGATGGAGCTCGGCCTGCGCTACGCCCAGGAGCGCGTCCAGTTCGGCCGCCCGCTCGCCGCCTTCCCGCGCGTCGCCGGCAAGATCGCCTGGATGGCCGTGGAGACGATGATCGCCCGCCAGCTCACCTACTTCGCCGCGCGCGAGAAGGACAGCGACCGCCGTTGCGACATCGAGGCCGGCATGGCCAAGCTGCTGGCGGCGCGCGTCGCCTGGTCGAACGCCGACAACGCGGTGCAGATCCATGGCGGCAACGGCTACGCGGTCGAGTATCCGATCAGCCGTGTGCTGTGCGACGCCCGTATTCTGAATATTTTCGAAGGGGCGGCGGAAATCCAGGCCCAGGTTGTGGCGCGCGGCCTGCTCACCCGGCGCAATTGATCGCGAGACACGGCGGAGGACCGGGCAGGACTGACCTGTCAGGACTCCGCTTGTGTCATACCGGCGTATTCGCTATCCGACCCGGAGGCCGAACGACGAGACCTGTCCCGCGATGGAACTTCTGGAACTGCGCTACTTTGTTCAGGTGGCCGACCTTGGCAGCTTTTCCAAGGCGTCGGTCAAGCTTGGCATCACCCAGCCGGCGCTCAGCCGGCAGGTCCAGAAGCTGGAGCACGAGCTGCGCACCAGCCTGTTCTACCGCCATGGCCGCGGCGTCTCGCTGACCCAGCAGGGGCGCAAGCTCTACGACGTGGTGCGCCATCTGCTGGGCGCGCTGTCGGAGATCAAGGAGGAGATTCAGGACCAGTCGGAACGGCTGACCGGCTCGGTCACTCTGGGCCTCCCCCCGTCGATCTGCGCCACGCTGGGGGCGCCGCTGGCCCGCCGCTTCCACGAGAACTACCCCGACGCCACGCTGCGCATCCACGAGGTGTTCAGCGGCACGCTGCTGGAATGGGTCGAGGGCGGGCGGCTCGACCTCGCCGTGCTCTACGACGCCCGGCGCGGGCGCAGCATGCTGTCCTCGCCGCTGCTCGTCGAAAATCTGCTGCTCGTCCAGCCCGCCAAGGACGCGGTGGCCGGCGACGACGGGCCGGTCGAGGTGGAGACTCTGGGCGGCCTGCGCTTCGTGCTGCCGGGGCTGGAGAACGGGCTGCGCCGGGTGGTCGACGCGGCGGTGCGGCGGGCCGACATCGACCTCCAGGTCGACATGGAGATCGATTCCGTCACCGCCATCAAGCAACTGGTGGAGGAGGGGATGGGCTCGACCATCCTGCCCTTCGGCGCCGTCCACCGCGAGGTGCGCCAGGGCCGGCTGATCGCCCGCGAAATCAGCTCCAAGGACATGCACGCCATGCTCGTCACCGCGACGCCGCTGCACCAGCCGGTGTCGAAGGCGACGCGCGCCCTGCTGCGGCTGATCCACGCCGAGGTGGCGAAATGCGTCGCCAACGGCGTGCTCAAGGGCAAGGTCGTCGCCCCCGGCAGCGCCGGGGAGAACAGCGCTCCCTGATCCGCGCCCCCTGACGCGACGGTCATGATCCGCTGTGGGGCCTGATAGCAGCTATGACGGATGGTCCATAGCACGGCCCCTGCGGCGCGGATAGCCTCCCCCCATCATCACAAAATCCCTTGGGGAGGAACCGAGAATGACGAAGCGTCTGGACGGCAAGGTCGCCCTGATCACCGGTGCGGCGCAGGGGCTGGGCCTCGCGATGGCCGAGACCTTCGTGCGCGAGGGTGGTTGTGTCGCGGTCGTGGACATCAACGGCGACGCCGCCAAGGCGGTCGCCGAACGGCTGGGCGAGTCCGCCATCGGCATCGCCGCCAACGTCACCAAGATGGCCGACGTCGAGATGACCATCGCCGCCACCGTCGAAAAGTTCGGGCGGCTGGACATCCTGGTCAACAACGCCGGCTCCACCCACGCCAACGGCCCGTTCGAGAATGTGACCGAGGAGGAGTTCGACCGCGTCTTCGCGCTGAACGTCAAGTCGATCTACCTCTACTCCAAGGCGGTCGTCGCGACCATGCGGGCGCAGAAGTCCGGCGTGATCCTGAACCTCGGCTCCACCGCCGGCCTGCGGCCGCGTCCGGGCCTGGTCTGGTACAACGCGACCAAGGGCGCCGTGCACAACATCACCAAGTCGCTGGCGCTGGAGCTGGCGCCCGACAACATCCGTGTCTGCGCCCTCGCCCCGGTCGCCACCGAGACGCCGCTGCTCGCCACCTTCATGGGCGGCGACACGCCTGAGAAGCGGGCGCGCATGATGGGCATCGTGCCGCTCGGCCGCCTGGGCCAGCCGACCGACGTCGCCAACGCCGCCCTCTACCTCGCGTCGGACGAGGCGGCCTTCCTGACCGGCGTGGTTCTGGAGATCGACGGCGGGCGTTGCGTGTAACCCACGTCGGCCGTTAGCCCCCACCCCGACCCTGGGTTGGGGGCACCCGTCCACCACGTTGTTTCCATCTGGATCGAGACTCCCATGTCCTCGCTTCTCTCCGATCTGCGCGTCGTCGAGGTGTCGGCCTTCATCGCGGCACCGCTGGGCGGCATGACGCTGGCCCAGCTGGGTGCGGAGGTGATCCGCATCGACCCCATCGGCGGCAACATCGACTACCGGCGCTGGCCGGTGGCGCCGAACGGCACCAGCCTCTACTGGACCGCGCTGAACAAGGCGAAACGGTCGGTGACGCTGGCGCTCGACCGGCCGGAGGGGCGGGAGATCGCCCAGGCGATCATCACCGCCTCGGGCGAGAACGCGGGATTCCTGCTGACCAACCTGCCGGCCAGCGGCTGGATGGGCTACGAGGCGCTGTCGGCCAAGCGCGACGACCTGATCATGCTGCGGCTGACCGGCAACCCGGACGGGTCGGCGGCGGTCGACTACACCGTCAACTGCGCCAGCGGCTTCCCGATGGCGACCGGCCGCGGCGGTGAGCCGGTGAACCATGTGCTTCCGGCCTGGGATGTCGCCGCCGGCCTCTATCTCGCCACTGGCCTGCTGGCGGCGGAGCGGCACCGCCGCCGCACCGGGCGCGGGCAGGAGGTGACGGTGGCGCTGGCCGACGTGATGCTGGCGACGGTCGGCAACCTCGGCTACCTCGCCGACGTCCGGGTCAACGGCGCGGTGCGGCCGCCGATGGGCAATGACCTCTATGGTGCCTACGGCCGCGATTTCGCCACCGCCGACGGCCGGCGGGCGATGGTCGTCGCCATCTCCAACCGCCAGTGGAAGGCGCTGGGCAAGGCGACCGGGCTGACCGAGCGGCTGGCAATGATCGGTCCGCTGATGGACGTGGACATGAACGACGAGGGCGGGCGATTCGTGGCGCGCGACGCCATCTCCGCCGTGCTCGCCCCCTGGTTCGCCGCCCGCACTTTGGCCGAGGTTGAGAGTGCCTTCGCCGGAGCGGGCGTGCTGTGGGGGCCGTACCGGGATTTCGGCCAGCTGGTGGCCGAGGACGCGCGCTGCTCCACCGCCAACCCGCTGTTCCGCGAGGTCGAGCAGCCGGAGGTCGGGCCGCTGCTGGTTCCCGGCTCGCCCCTCGGCTTCCCCGGCCTGGGCGAGCGCACCGACCACCGCCCGGCGCCCGTCCTGGGGCAGGACACCGACGCGGTGCTGGCCGACCTGCTCGGCCTGCCGTCGGCCGAGATCGGCCGCCTGCACGACGCTGGCATCGTCGCCTGACCATGTGAGCGGGGGCGAGACGACCGGCGCGTGGGGGTGTTGGTGAGGCTTACGGCGGGCCGCATCGGCCCGCCTCATGCCGGAGGATGACGCGATGGGCGACAACCGCAACACCGACTCCCAGCCGCAAGCCGAGAACGACCGCGCGACTGGCAAGCCCGAGGACAAGCCGGCGGCGACCAAGGACGAGATGACCAAGGCCCAGGAGGACGCCGCGCGGGAGCGCGCGGACAAGGGCGGTTACCAGTAAGCTGCGTCACCTGATCGGCGCTGCCTGATCAACAACGGTCCGCGAGTTTGCCCCCGGGCAAAGACGGCGTCCGTCTCCCGCGCCATGGTCCCGTCCGGTCATCACTTCCGGAAGGACAGCGGACATGACGGAAACGGCCGCGCCGGCGACGGTCGTCATCGCGGAGGACGTTGCGGACGGGGAGGCCGCCGACTGGGGGCCCCTCTCCAGCCTGCCCGGCAACCCCATGATGTGGATTCTCATCTTGGGGGAGCTGGCGGCCTTCGGGGCGATGTTCATCGGTTTCGCGGTGACGCGCGCGCTGGACCCGGCGACGTTCGACGCCTCGCAGGCTCAGTTGGACCGTCTGCTCGGCGGCGTGAACACCATGGTCCTGGTGACGAGCGGCTGGCTGGTCGCCGTCGCCCTGCGGCGCCGGGCCTCGGGCCTTTCCCATCGCCCGCTGATGCTCGGCGCGATGGCCCTCGGCGGTGTGTTCCTCGCCATCAAGGCGGTCGAATACGGCGACAAGATCGGCCGTGGCCTGACGCTGGAGACCAACAGCTTCTTCCAGCTCTATTATCTGCTGACCGGCTTCCACGCGATGCACGTCGCCGCGGGGATCGTCATCCTGGGCATCGTCACGTGGTGGGACAGTCTGGAGAACCTGGAGACCGGCGCCGCCTTCTGGCACATGGTGGACCTGATCTGGGTGCTGCTCTACCCCATCGTCTATCTGCTGAGGTGAGGCGATGGCCACCCTGACACGCACCTGGGTGGTGCTGATGCTGCTCACCGCCGTCTCGATGTGGGCGGGGCATGGCACCGGCGGTCTCGGCCCGCTCGGGGTCGGACTCGTCCTCGCCGCGGCCAACGTCAAGGCCGACCGGATTCTCACCCACTACCTGGACCTTCACCGCGCGGACGGCAGCTGGCGGGCGGGGTTCCGGAGTCTGCTCACCCTGCTGGGGGCGGCGCTTTTCGGGATCTACGTTCTTTATCCGATGATCGGCGCGGCTCTGCGCTGAGCGGTGGTTCGCAGCCGGGCCGCGCCGTCGGAGACCGACGGTCGCGCCCGGCTCCGTAACCTTACTCGTAGCGGATGCTGACCGCCGAGGCCGCCTTCAGCGCGCGCTCGCGCGCGTCGTCGGTGTCGGTGCCGGCGGCGAGCGCCACGCCCATACGGCGGTTCTTGCGGGTCGTCGGCTTGCCGAACAGGCGGACGTCCACGTCATGCTCCGCGCTGCCGACGCGCATGGCGTCGGCCAGCCCTTCGATGGCGAAGCGCTCGGCCTCGCGGTCGGCCAGGATGACGGCGGAGGCGGCCGGGCCGCGGACGTGGATCGCCGGGATCGGCAGGCCGAGGATGGCGCGGGCGTGCAGGTCGAACTCCGACAGGTTCTGCGACAGCAGGGTCACCATGCCGGTGTCGTGCGGGCGCGGCGACAGTTCGGAGAAGACGACCTCGTCCTTGGTGACGAAGAACTCCACGCCGAAGATGCCGTAGCCGCCGAGATTGTCCACGACCTTGGCGGCCATGTCCTTGGCGTCGTCGAGCAGCGCCGCGGGCATCGGCACGGGCTGCCAGGATTCCTGATAGTCGCCGCGCTCCTGCCGGTGGCCGATCGGCTCGCAGAACAGGATGCCCTCGCGGGTGCGGACGGTCAGCAGGGTGATCTCGTACTCGAAGGGCACGAACTCCTCGACGATGACCTTGCGGCGGTCGCCGCGCATGTTGGCGACGGCATAGGTCCAGGCGGCCTCAAGCTCCTCGGCGGTGCGGACGGTGCTCTGCCCCTTGCCGGAGGAGGACATGACCGGCTTGATGACGCAGGGCAGGCCGGTGTGCTCCGCCCCGGCGATCACCTCCTCCAGGCTTTCGGCGTAGCGGTACTTGGAGGTGCGCAGGCCCAGCTCCACCGCGGCAACCTCGCGGATGCGGTCGCGGTTCATCGTCATGGTGGCGGCGCGGGCGGAGGGGACGACAGTCAGCCCGGCATCCTCGAACTCGTGCAGCACCTCGGTGCGGATGGCCTCGACCTCCGGCACGATGAAGTCGGGCGTGTGCTTGGCGATGGCCGCGCGCAGGGCGTCCGCGTCGAGCATGGAGAAGACCTCCGCCGCGTCGGCGACTTGCATCGCCGGGGCGTTGGCGTAGCTGTCGCAAGCGATGACCTCGCAGCCGAGACGCTTGGCGGCGATGACGAACTCCTTCCCGAGTTCGCCCGAGCCGAGAAGAAGGATTTTGGCCGTGAACATGCGCGGACTCCCATGACGCAGACGCCCGCGGAGCTTTACCCCAACGCGGGCCGTGCGTACATGGCCGAACGCATGCGTACGCCGCATGGACCGGGCGCTATTGCAGGCTGCCCCAGCGCCGGGTCGCGGGCTCCGCCAGCGCCCAGCGCCACTGGCCGTCCTTGGCCCGGCAGATGGTGGTGACGTTGAAGTCCGGGGCGTCGTCGAGCGTGAAGACCACGTCTTTGCAGGGGATCGCCTCGCCGAAGCCGCGGGCCACCTGCACCGTGCCGGTCTTGCCGCTCAGCGGCAGCTTTTCCTCCACCGTCCAGGTCGCTGCCTGCCCGACGGCGAGCGGGCCGGCGGCGCGGGCGACGGCGTTGTGGACGTTGTCGGTGATCCGCCGCTCCGCGTATTTCACGCCCTGGTCGATGCCGTAGCTGGCCCCGGCGCCGGCGATGATGCCCAGCACCGGGTTGCCGGTGGCCGACCCGACCGTCGCCGCCACGCCCGCCGTGGTCACCCCCGTGACCGCCGAACCGAACCCGGCGCAGCCGGACAGCGCGAGCAGGGCGGCTGCGGGAAGGAGGACGCGGCGGAGCGGGGATGCGGTCATCGGGCGGCACGGTGGTGGTGAGCGGACCGCGGCACCCTATCCGTTCGGATGGGGAGACCGCCCGTGGCCAAAGCGTGACCTTCGCGGGACGGCTTGGCGCGCTTGCCCTATGGACGGTGGCGGGCGCAGGCCCCATGCTTTGGATGACGAGGCTATTTCATGTGGCCAAAGTAACCCTCTCCCCTCTGGGGAGAGGGTGGCCCGGAGGGCCGGTGAGGGGGATGCGCGTGTCGCTGCGTTCGGCAAAAGCGCAACCCCCTCACCCTAATCCTCTCCCCGGAGGGGAGAGGGGACTGTAAGTGCAGATACATGGGGTGACGGAGTGAACAGTGGCGTGGGCAGGCGTGGATGGATGGCGGGCGTGGGAGCCGGGCTGCTGTTCGCGCTGCTGGCCGGGCCGGCGGCGGCGGAGCGGGTCGTCACGGACTCCTCGGGGCGCCGCGTCACCGTGCCGGACCGGGTGGAGCGCGTGTTTCCCGCCGGGCCGCCGGCCTCCGTCGTCGTCTACATGCTGGCGCCCGACAAGCTGCTGGGCTGGACGCGGGCGATCAGCCCGCCGGAGCGGCCCTTCTTCCCCGACCGCTACGCCGATCTGCCGGAACTGGGGCGGCTGACCGGGCGCGGCAACACCGTCAACCTGGAAACCGTGGTGGCCGCGAAGCCGGACGTCGTCGTCGATGTCGGCAGCACCGCCCCGACCTTCGTCTCGCTGGCCGACCGGGTGCAGGAGCAGACGCGGGTGCCGACCCTGCTGATCGACGGGCATCTCGCCGACTCCGCGCGCACCTTCCGCACGCTCGGTACGCTGATGGGCGTGGCGGAGCGGGGGGAGGAGCTGGCCCGCTACGCCGAGCGGACGCTGAACGACGTGCGCCGCCGCTTCGACGACGTGCCGGAGGGCAAGCGTCTGAAGGTCTACATGGCGCGCGGGCCGCGCGGCCTGCAGACCGGCATCCGCGGCTCCATCAACGTCGAGGCGCTGGACGTCGCCGGGGTGCGCAACGTCGCGGCGGAGAATCTCGGCAACGGCGGGCTGGTCAACGTCTCGATGGAGCAGGTCCTGGCCTGGCAGCCGGACGCCATCGTCACCATCGACCGCGGCTTCTACGAGAGCGTGTGGACCGACCCGCTGTGGCAGGGGGTGAAGGCGGTGCGCGACCGGCGCGTCTACCTCTCGCCGGGCTTGCCCTTCACCTGGATCGATTCCCCGCCCGCCGCCAACCGCCTGCTCGGCCTGCGCTGGCTGGGCGCCGTCCTCTATCCGGAGCTGTTTCCGGAGGATCTGCGCGAGGAGACGCGACGTTTCCATGCCCTCTTCTACCACCGGGAGCCCACCGCGGAGCAGATCGACGCCCTCCTCGCCGGCAGCCGCCCGCCGGGGTGAGGTTCCCTTCGCGCTGACGCTGGGCGGGGTGGCCGCGCTGCTGGTCGCCGCGGTCTGCGTCGCCTTCAGCATCGGCGCCTATCCCGTCACGCCGGGGGAGCTGGCCGGGCTGCTCGCGGCGAAGCTGGGGCTCGGGAGCGCCGCCGTCGCCCCGGCGGTGGAGACGGTGATCTGGGACATCCGCGGCCCGCGCGTGCTGACCGCCATGCTGGTCGGGGCGGGGCTGGCCGCCTCGGGTGCCGCCTATCAGGGGCTGTTCCGCAACCCGCTGGTCTCGCCGGACATCCTCGGTGTGTCGTCGGGGGCGGCGCTGGGGGCGGTGCTGGGCATCTTCGCCTCGCTGCCGGTCCTCGCCATCCAGGGCATGGCCTTCGCGGGCGGGCTGCTGGCGGTCGGGGTGGTGCTGGCCGTCGCCTCGGCCATCCGTGGGCGGGACCCGGTGCTGGTCCTGGTGCTGGGCGGCGTGGTGATCGGGGCGCTGCTGGGCTCCGGCGTGGCGTTGCTGAAGTATCTGGCCGACCCCTACAACCAGTTGCCGGCGATCACCTTCTGGCTGCTTGGCAGCCTGTCGGCGGTCAACCGTGGCGATCTCGCGGCTCTGGTCCCGCCGGTGGCGGTGGCGCTGCTGCCGCTGGTGCTGCTGCGCTGGCGGCTCGACGTGATGACGCTGGGCGACGAGGAGGCGACGGCGCTCGGCGTGCCGGTGCGGGTGGTGCGGGTCGTGGTGATCGCGGCGGCGACGCTGATGACCGCCGCCGCGGTGTCGGTCAGCGGCATCGTCGGCTGGGTCGGGCTTCTGGTGCCGCACCTCGCCCGGCTGATGGTCGGCCCGGCCTTCGTCCGGCTGCTGCCCACGGCGGTGCTGCTGGGGGCGGCCTATCTGCTGGCGGTGGACACGCTGGCGCGCAGCCTGGGGCCGGTGGAGCTGCCGCTGGGCGTGCTGACCGCGGTGATCGGCACGCCGGTCTTCCTCTGGCTCCTCGCCTTCGGAAAGCGCGGCTGGTCATGAGCGTGCGGCTGTCGGTGGAGGACCTCGCCTTCGGCTATGGCGAGCGGGTGGTCGGCGCCGGGGTCGGCTTCGCCGTGGCGGCGGGGGAGGTTCTGTGCCTGCTCGGCCCCAACGGCGGCGGCAAGACGACGCTGTTCAAGACGCTGCTCGGCCTGCTGCCGCCGCGCGGCGGTCGGGTGCGCGTCGATGGGGAGGACACCGCCGGCTGGTCGCCGCGCCGCCGGGCGCTGGCCTTCGGCTATGTCCCGCAGGCGGGGGCGGGGCAGTTCCCCTTCACCGTGCGCGAGATGGTCCTGATGGGCCGCACCGCCCACCGCGGCGCCTTCAGCGCCCCCGCCGCGTCCGACCACGCCGCCGCCGAGGCCGCGCTGGAACGGCTGGACATCGGGCATCTGGCGGAGCGCGACTGGCTGCGGATCAGCGGCGGCGAGCGGCAGATGGCCCTGATCGCCCGCGCCCTGGCCCAGGCGCCGCGCGTGCTGGTGCTCGACGAGCCGACCGCCAGCCTGGACTTCGGCAATCAGGTGCGCGTTCTGGAGCAGGTGCGGCGGCTGGCCGACGGCGAGGGCGGCGAGGGGCTGACGGTGGTCTTCTCCACCCACCACCCGGAGCAGGCCTTCGCCATCGCCGACCGGGTGGCGCTGCTGCACGGCGGGCGGCTGGCCCGCTTCGGCGCGCCGGAGGCGGTCATCACCGCCGCCATGATGCGCGAGGTCTACGGGACGGAGGTCGAGGTGGTGGCCGTGGGGACGGACGGTATGCGGGTGTGTTTGCCGGTCGGGCTCAAGAGGCCGGGCTGAGGCGGGCTCAGGTCCGGTAGGACGGCGAGAGCCGCCGCCCCGCCGACGGCGACGTCGCGTAGCGCAGCGCGACCAGCCCCAGGAAGATCGCGGCGTAGACGAAGGGCGGGTACTGCCAGCCCTTGACCAGCATGACATAGTGGATGCAGCCCGCTGCCCCGGCGACGAACACCGCCTTGTGCAGCGCCTTCCAGCGCCGCCCGCCGAGCCGCCGCACCATACCGTTGGTCGAGGTCGCGGCCAGCGCCGTCAGGATCACGAAGGCGCCCATGCCGACGGTGATGTAGGGCCGCTTCACGATGTCCTTCCACACCGCCGCCCAGTCGAAGAACTGGTCCACCCCCACATAGACGGAGACGTGCAGCAGCGCGTAGAAGAAGGCGAACAGCCCGATCATCCGGCGGAAGCGCGCCAGCCCCGCCTGACCCGTCAGGATGCGCAGCGGCGTGACGGCGAGTGCTATCAGCAGCAGGCGCAGCGCCCACAGCCCGCTCTGCCGCACCGCCTCGGCCACCGGCTCCGCCCCCAGCCCGCCGCTCATGCCCAGCCAGACCATCCAGCCGAGCGGGAGGAGCCCCAGGGCGAACACCACCGGCTTCGCCCAGCGCGAGGACAGCGCCAGGGCGACCGGGCCTTTCGACGTTGCGGCCATCTCAGTAGTTCTTCCGCAGATCCATGCCGGCGTAGAGCGACGCGACCTCCTCGCCATAGCCGTTGAAGGCCAGCGTCTTGCGGCGGGAGAACTCGCCGACGCGGCGCTCCGTCGCCTGGCTCCAGCGCGGGTGGTCGACCTCCGGGTTCACGTTCGAATAGAAGCCGTACTCGCGCGGCTGCGAGCGGTTCCAGGAGGTCGGCGGCTGGTCCTGCGTCAGGGTGATGCGGACGATCGACTTGATCGACTTGAAGCCGTACTTCCACGGAACGACCAGCCGCACCGGCGCGCCGTTCTGGTTGGGCAGCGTTTCGCCGTACATGCCCACCGCCAGGATGGTCAGCGGGTGCATGGCCTCGTCCATGCGCAGCCCCTCGACATAGGGCCATTGCAGCACGGGGTACTTCAGGCCGGGCATCTGCGAGCGGTCGGCCAGCGTCTGGAAGGCGACGTATTTCGCGTTGCCGGTCGGGTCCACGCGCTTCAGCAGCTCGGCCAGCGGAAAGCCGACCCAGGGGATGACCATCGACCAGCCCTCGACGCAGCGCAGGCGGTAGACGCGCTCCTCCAGCGGGAAGGACAACAGATCCTCGATGCCGAAGGTGGTGGGCTTCCCGACATCGCCGTCCACCGCGATCTCCCACGGGCGGGTGCGCAGCGTGCCGGCATTCTCGGACGGGTCGGTCTTGTCCGTCCCGAACTCGTAGAAATTGTTGTAGCTGGTCGCCGACTTCATCGGAGTCTGGGCGTCCATCTTGGGGTCCTTCGGGCTGACCGTCAGCGGGGCCTGGAAGGGCGCGGCCAGCGCCGGACCCGGGACAACCCCCGTGCCGCCGAGCGCCAGGGCGGCAGCGCCGCCGGCCATGATCGAGCGCCGGGACAGGAACAGGCCGCGGGGCGTCACCTCGTTCTCGCTGGCTTGCGACGCGCTCCGGACTTTGATGAGCATGAACACTCTCCACAGGAAAGCCGCCGGGAGGCGACAGCGCCCCCCGTCCCTCATCTAGCCTTGGTCGCCGCTCCCGGCAAATCAAGCGCGGGACACGAGTTCGTGAGCGAAAGGTGAGGTCAGTCTTCCGGGACCGCCGTGACGGCGCCGCTTTCCGAGGATTTGAGGATCGCCTCGATCAGCCGGTGGACCTTCAGCGCCTCCCGCCCGGACACGCGCGGCTGGGTGCCATGGTCGAGCGCGTTGAGGAAGTCGGTCAGGACGGCGCGGTGGTGGGCGTTGGAGAAGGCCATGGGGTCGGCCCCGCCGCCCAGCGTGCCCGCCGTCTCCCCCGCCTGCACCGTTTCGCCGGAGCGCAGCTGCACCTCCAGCCGGTCGCCGATCAACAGGGCGGAGCCGGCGGACCCGGCGATCTCGATGCGCTCCGGATAGCCGGGATAGGCCGCGGTGGTGGCGTCCACGGTGGCGAGCAGCCCGCCGTCGTAGCGCAGGGCGGCGCACACCACATCCTCGGTGTCGATGGGGCGCAGGCCGCTGGTGTTGGCGAAGGCGGCGACCTCCCGCGGCAGGCCGAGCAGGCTGACATAGAGGTCCAGCGTGTGGATGGCCTGGGTCAGCAGAACGCCGCCGCCGTCGCGCGCCTTCATGCCGCGCCCCGGCTGGGCGTAATAGGCGTCGTCGCGCCACCAGCGCACCACGACGGAGGCCGACAGCGGACGGCCCAGCGCGCCGGTGCGCAGCAGTTCCGCCAGCCGTTCCGCGGCGGCGCGGAAGCGGTGCTGGAGCATGACGCCGAGCGTCAACCCGGCGCGCTCCATGCTCTCCACCACGGCGCGGCAGCCGGCCGGGGTGGCGTCGAGCGGCTTTTCCAGCAGGACATGCTTGCCGGCGGCGGCGCAGCGGGCGACGAGGTCGGCGTGGGTGTCCGGCGGGGTCAGCAGCAGGACGGCGGAGACGGTGGGATCGTCGAGGATCGCCTCCGCCCGGTCCGCCGCCGGCAGGCCGAAGCGCGCCGCGAAGGCGGCCCGCCGCTCGGCGGACGGGCTGAAGCAGCCCGCCACCTCGACGCGGTCCGCCAGATCCAGCAGGCTCTGGGCGTGCGGCGTCGCCGCCATGCCCAGCCCGATCACGCCGACGCGCCGCCGCATCCGGCTCAGCCCTGGGCCAGGGCGGAGGCCTCGCGGGCCAGCCGCTCGATCTCGGACCAGCGGCGCTCCTTCACCGCGTCGGCCGGGGTCAGCCAGGTGCCGCCGAGCGCGAAGACGTTGGGGAGCGACAGGATCTCCTTCACATGCTCCGCCTTGAGGCCGCCGGTCGGGCAGAAGCGAATCTCCGGCATCAGCGGCGCCATGCCGCGCAGCGCCGGGGCGCCGCCGTTCAGCATCGCCGGGAAGAACTTCAGCTCGCGGAAGCCGTGCTCCATGGCGATCAGCGCCTCGGCCACCGTGGCGATGCCCGGCAGATAGGGCAGGCCGGCGGTCTTGGCGGCTTCGGCCAGACGGTCGGTCAGGCCGGGGCTGACGACGAAGCGGGCGCCGGCGTCGCGGGCCTGGGCGAACTGCTCGGGCCGGATCAGCGTGCCGAGGCCGACCAGGGCGCCCGGAACGCGGGCGGCGATGGCCTCCGCGCAGGCCAGCGCGGCGGGGGTGCGCAGCGTCACCTCCAGCGTGGTCAGGCCGCCGGCGACCAGCGCCTCGGCCAGGGCGACCGCGGTGTCCGGCTCGTCGAGGACGAGGACCGGGACGATGCGCGGGCCGGACAGGGAGGGTTCAAGACGCGGGTGGGTCATGTCAGGGCCTCGGCAGGAGAGAAGTACAAGGGGGTGGCGTGCCGCATGTCGTCGATGGTCAGCAGCAGGCCGTCGATGTGGTCGCCGAGCGCCGTCACCGCGCGGTCGGGGTCATGGTCCGCGATGGCGGCGACGATGGCCTCGTGCTCGGCGATGACGGTCGCCAGGCGGCCGGGATAGGGAAGGGTCAGGTGGCGGCAGCGGTCGATCTGCACCTTCACCTGCTGGGTGATCGGCCAGAAGCCGGGATAGCCGGCGATGTCGGCGATCAGCGCGTGGAACGCCTCGTCCGCCTGATGGAAGCCGTCGGCGCAGCCCGAGGCGTCGACCTCGCGCTGGCGCTCCAGATTGGCCTGGAGGGCGGCGATCTGGCTGCGGGTGGCGCGTTCCGCCGCAAAGCGGACGGTCGCCTGCTCCAGCGTCTTCCGGATCAGGTTGGCTTCCGGCAGGTCGGCGATGGGAATGCGCGCCACGAAGGTGCCCGATTGCGGAAAGACCTCCACCAGCCCCTCGTCGGCCAGCCGCAGGACGGCCTCGCGCACCGGGGTGCGGCTGACGCCGAAGGCTTCGGCCACCAGCTTCTCCACGATCGGGTCGCCCGGCTTGCGGGCCAGCGACACGATGTCGGCCCGCAGGTCGCGGTAGATCGCCGCCGCCGCCGTGGTGCCGCGCTGCGACGCGCGGGGCGGCTTCATGGGTCCCGGGGCAGTCGACGGGGCGGTCGACGTCTGGCCGATGGGCGTTGGGCCTGGGGGCATGGAGGGTCCCTCCGTCAGGGGATCAGCCGTCCAGCACGGACGCCATGGCGTCGCGCGGGATCACGGCGCCGCGGTGCTGGATGACCACGGCGGCGATGCGGTGGGCGGAGCGCGCCGCCTCCACCGGGCCGAGGCCCTTCAGGCGGGCGCTGAGGTAGCCGGCGCTGAAGCTGTCGCCCGCCGCGGTGGTGTCCACGACCTTGGCGACCTTCTCCGACGGCACGGTCTCCTCGAGGCCGGGGGCGGAGACGATGCAGCCCGGCTTTTCCAGCTTCAGCACGATCTCCGTCACCCCGGCGCCGCGCACGCGGGCCATGGCGGTGTCGGCATCGGCGTCGCCGTAGAGGCCGCGCAGGTCCTCGACGCCCGGCAGGGCGATGTCGGTGCGCCGGAGCATCGCGTCGTAGGCGCGCTGCGCCGTCTCGCGGTCGGGCCACAGGCGGGGGCGCCAGTTGGTGTCGAAGGCGACGCGGCCGCCGCGCTCGCGCAGGCGGTCGAGCATGGGGAACAGCACCTCCCGCCCGCGCTCGCCCCAGATGGCCAGGCTGATGCCCGACATGTAGAGCAGGTCGTAGCCTTCCAGATCCGCGACCAGCGCCGGGCTGTCGGGCAGAACGAACAGGTCGCGGGCCGGCGCGGAATCGCGCCAGTAGAGGAAGCGCCGCTCGCCGCTGTCGTCCGTCTCGATCATGTAGAGGCCGGGGACTCGGTTGGGCACGCGCAGCACATGGCCGGTGCCGACCCCCTCGGCCTCCCAGGTGGCGACCATGGCGTCGCTGTTGCCGTCGTCGCCCAGCGCCGTCACGTAATCGGTTGCCACGCCCAGCCGCGCCATGTAGACGGCGGTGTTCAGGGTGTCGCCGCCGAAGCCCATGGTGAAGGTCCCGTCGGGACGGCGCACCAGTTCGATCATGCATTCGCCAAGGGTCGCAACCCGGCGCGCGGACTCACCCATCGCCATCCCCCGTCCGGCGGTCGAGCCCGCCGGTTCCTGCTAAAGAGTTCGAACAACACGGGTTTTTAGTCCCGTGCCTCCCGAGGGCAAGTATACTAATATATCAATGTCCGGGCAAGGCTTTTCCGGCGCCGGTCATGCCAATCGCCGGTCATGGCGCGGGCGCCGCGGCGTTTTGCTGCTGTTTCTTGCGCAGCCGCTCGCGGTGGGCGGTGTAGAGGCCGCTGGCGATGATGATCCCGGCGCCCAGGAAGGTCCAGTGGTCGGGCAGCGCCCCGAAGATCAGGAAGCCCAGCAGGGTTGACCAGACGATCTGCACGTAGGAGCAGGGGGCCAGCACCGACGCCTCGCCGAAGCGGTAGGCCTGGACCATCAGCCATTGCCCCATGGTGGAGACCAGACCGATCAGGGCGCCCAGCGCCACCTCCGTTGCGGTCGGCATGGCGACGTTGAAGGGCAGCAGCACGGTCAGAACGGCGAGGCCGGTCAGGGCGGTCCAGATCAGGGTGGTGGTGGGGTGCTCCTGCCCGGTCATCTTGCGGGTGATGACCACGCCGGTCGCCCAGCTCATCGCCGACAGGATGGGGAAGATGGCCGCCGGCTGGAAGGCGGCCCCGCCCGGCCGGATGACGATCAGAACGCCGAGTAGCCCGACCAGCACCGCCGCCCAGCGGCGCGGTCCGATCTTCTCGCCCAGCACCAGGATCGACAACACCGTGACGAAGACCGGCGAGACGTAGCTGGTCGCCGCCGCCTCCGCCAGGGGCAGATAACGCATGCCCATGATGAAGAACAGCGCCGACCCGAGCATCCCCAGGGCACGCAGGACCTGGAGGCCGGGGCTGGCGGTTTTCATCACCGGCGGACCGCCGCGGATCATCAGCGGCAGCAGCAGCGTCGTGAAGCCGACGTAGCGCATCCACCCGATCTCGATGGAGGGCAGCGTCTGGGACAGGTACTTCGCCGTCGCGTCGGAGCAGGAGAAGAAGAACACCGCGGCGACGACCATCAGAATCCCGCGCACGGGATCGTCGCGGCGCTCGCTCCCGTGGGACGGCACGGTCTGGGCAGCGGACACCCCTTCCGGGGGTCGGGAGCAGTCGGGCATGGCCGGAGGGCGCTTCCAGGCAGGAGGACAGCAAGCGGAAGGATGGCCCGGGTCTGTGCCCGGTTAACCCTCAGGTTAATGATGTATCATGCCTGGGAACAATGGTGCGGAGCGTCATGGCAGCCATACGGCCCGGCCCCGTGAATTCACAACACGGGCCTGTGGGTCAACCGTCGCCGCGTTCGGTGCCGGCGGTGCCGCGCAGGGCCGAGGTCACGGCCGGTGCCGGGCGCATCAGGGGTGTTGGCGGGTTGATCGGCAAGTCCATCAGGCCGCGTCGGGCGGCGTTGCGCTCCAGCTCGTAATCGGGGTCGGGGAAGCGCTGCAGGAGCGTCTCGTAGGTGTCGCGGGCCGCGGCGGGACAGCCCAGAATACGGAACGCCTCCCCCTGCCGCAGCAGGGCGCCGGCCTCCGTCCCGCGATGGTAGGAGGCAAGGCTGGCCGCCACGGCGAACCAGCGGTCGTAGGCGGTCCACAACGCCTCCACCGTCGGCCCCTCGCACCGCCCGGCCACCACCGCCGCCTCCAGCGCCTGCCGGTAGGCGGTGTCGGGTGCCGGTCTGGTCATCGCGCAGCCGCCCGCCAGCAGGAGGGCGCCCGCAAGGGCGGTTCCGGCAATCGCCTGTCTGTTGCGCGGCATCGGTCTCTCTCCCCGTTCGCATCCTCTCGCCACCAGTGAAATACAGCCGGATTAAAGCCCGGTTCAAGCCGGAGCGGGGAGGGTCGGGGAGGTTGCGGTGTTGCCGGCAACTCGGGAGAAAAATGCTTCGAATTTCGAGGCAAAGAACAGCCAAGAATCTACGCCTTAACGGATATTAAAAGTCATATAAAAGCAGGCCGTAACATTATCACTTGAGGTAAGCCGGATGGTTGACTCGCGGTACAGGAAGGCTATTACCTGAGGGTGTGAGAAAATAAAGCACTCGGAATTAAGGAAAATTTTAAGTGCCTTGTCCTCCCGCCCTCTAGTTGAACCCCCTGTTGCGGAGAATCCCATGCGCGCTGTCCTGGTTGAACCGAACCCCCTGATCGCCGACGCGCTCGGCCGTCAGCTCGGCATGGGGAAGATCCGCTACGACCGCCAGGACTGGGCCGGGCTGGAGGAGCTTCTGCGCGACCAGGGTGCGGACGGGCTTGGCTACGACGCCATCGTCCTGGGCAGCGTCGACGACCCGGCGCGCTGCGTGGCGGCGCTGCGGGCGCATCAGGTCGGGGCGGCGATCCTCTGCCTGCTCGACCGGCGCTGCGTGGCGACGACGGTGGAGCTGCTCCACGCCGGGGCCGACGACGTGCTGGTCAAGCCGGTGGTCAGCGCCGAGGTGCGGGCGCGCATCGAGGTGGCGCGCCGGCGCTCGCGCGGCTTGCTGAGCAACGCGGTGCGGGTGGGGCAGCTCACCGTCTTCCTCGACGGGCGCGACCCGGAGGTCGCCGGCGAGCGGCTGCGGCTGAGCCAGCGCGAGCACGCCATCCTCGGCGTTCTGGCCGCCCATCACCGCCGCGTGGTGTCCAAGGAGCACATCTACGACGAGGTCTACGGCCTGTCCGGCGCCGACCCGCTGGACAAGGTCATCGACGTCTACATCTGCAAGCTGCGCAAGAAGATCGCCGAGGCCACCGGCGGCGCCCGCTACATCGAGACCGTCTACGGACGCGGCTACAAGTTCGAAGCCCCGCCCGAGCATGAAGAGGCCGTTCCGGCCGCCGCAACCGCCACCGCCGCCCGCCGCTTCCCGGCCATCCCCTTCGCCGCGTCCGGCCTGCACCCCGGCTGTCTCGTCGCCGCCGAGTGACGGCGCCTTAATTTCAAAGTCCCGCCCTGCTTTCTGCTTCCGACATTTTGCCCCCGAAATTTTGAAAGACGCCATGGCCGCGGCCCTTCGGGGCACGGCGGCTGAACCGCCGTGCGCGGCAGCCGCATTTTTATAAAATGCGCGATTACTTTTAAAAACCGCACGGCTTTAAAAGATGACTGCGTCACCCTGGAAAGGCTGCGGTTTTTTTACTCCGGTTTAAACGGGGTCGGTCACAGTCGAATGGTCGGTTGCGCGCCCATAAAAACCAAGTGGGAAGGCCCGCGCACCCGGCCCCAGCGTCAGAAAGGCGCTCTGCATCTCGCGAATGGAGATACACATGGCCTCGATCATGACCAACACCTCGGCGATGACCGCGCTGCAGACGCTGCGCCGCGTGACCGACGATCTGGCGACCACCCAGGATCGCATCTCGACCGGTCTCAAGGTCAACAACGCCAAGGACAACGCCGCCTACTGGTCGATCGCCACGACCATGCGCGCCGACGTCGCCGGCTTCAAGGCGGTGAAGGAATCGCTGGAACTGGGTTCGGGCACGACCAACACCGCGTCGGTGGCGTCCAAGAACATCGTCGAGAACCTGCAGACGCTGAAGGCCCGCGTCATCGCCGGCCAGACCAACGGCGTCGACAAGTCGCTGATCCAGAACGACATCGACCAGCTCGTCAAGCTGGTGAAGGGCGCCGCCGCCGACGCCTCCTTCAACGGCGACAACCTGCTGCGCATCACCTACTCCAACGACGGCACGGCCAAGGACCAGAACGTCGACATCCTGGCGTCGCTGAGCCGCAGCGCCGGCACGGTCGATCCGAGCTACATCAGCTTCCAGCGCCAGGACATGCAGGTCACCTCGATCGTCGGCAAGGCCACGATCGAGCAGCAGGTGGACTCCACCAACGACCTGAAGGCCAGCGTCGGCATCGCCATCGGCGCGCCGGACACCACCTTCATCGACGGCCAGAACCTGGGCCTGGGCAACCTGACCCTGAACGTCACCAACGAGGCGGGCACCAAGACCGCCGTGACAGTGGACCTGTCGGGCATCGACTACACCACCGACCTGGCGACCACCCAGGGCCTGATCGAGACCGCGGTCAACGCGGCCCTGACCACGGCCGGCGGCGACTTCCAGGTGGCCTTCAACGGCGACAAGCTGGAATTCACCGACCAGGACCTGAACACCGACGGCAACTTCACCGCCAAGGTGGACAGCCTGTGGGTCGGCTCGAAGGAAAGCGACGCCTTCGGCGGCCTGGCCGACCTGACGCAGATCGACGTGACCTCCAACGCCACCAAGTCGCTCGAGGTCATCAACGGCCTGCTCGACAAGGCCATCGGCAAGGCCGCGGTGATCGGTTCCATCGAGAACCGCGTGTCGGTGCAGAACGACTTCGTGTCGAAGCTGACCGACTCGATGAACAAGGGCATCGGCTCCCTGGTGGACGCCGACATGAACGAGGAATCGAGCCGCCTGCAGGCCCTCCAGGTCCAGCAGCAGCTCGCCACCCAGGCGCTGTCGATCGCCAACCAGGGTCCGCAGAACATTCTCTCGCTGTTCCGCTAACCCGGTCCGGCCGGCGTCCCTCTCCCGAGGGGGCGCCGGCCTCTTTTTCCTTATTCGATCCAGCCCCAGCCCCATTCCGGCGCCCCCGTGCGCGTTGCATAAGGTGCGACCATGAGCATCGCCGCCTACCAGCAGACGATGGCCGAGTGCGAAGACCCGCGCCGCATCGAATATCTGGTCTTCCTCCGCATCACCCTGGATCTGGAGGCCAACCGCGACGCCGGCTGGCGGTCGGCGGCGCTGAAGGACGCGCTGTGGCGCAACCTGGAACTCTGGAACACGCTGCGCGCCGACCTGCTGGAGGACGGCAACGCGCTGCCCGAGGCGCTGCGCGCCGGGCTGGTCTCGCTGTCCTTCTCGGTGGCCCGGCAGACCACCCAGGTGCTGCGCGGCGAGGCCGACGCGGGCGGGCTGATCGACATCAACCGGTCGGTCATGCGCGGCCTGCAGGGCGTGGCCCGCACGGAGGCCCCCGCGGCGATGGAGGCGTCCTATGGCGCTTAAGCTCCGCCTCAAGCCCTGCGAGCGCGTGGTCATCAACGGCTGCGTCGTGCAGAACGAGAACCGCCGCTACACCCTGACCGTCAGCAACTTCGCCCAGATCATCCGCGGCAGCGACATCATGCAGGAGGACGAGGCCGACACCCCGGTCCGCCGCGCCTACTTCCTGATCCAGAGCATGCTGCTGGACCCCCAGGCGGCGGAGCAGTACGGCAGCGTCGTCGCCGGCATGATGGCCAAGCTCTACACCGCCTTCATGCATCCGGAGATGCAGGACCGCATCATGCAGGCGATGCGCAACGTCAGCGACCGCGACTACTACAAGGCGCTGGCCTGCCTGCGGCCGGTGATGGCCTACGAGGACGGGCTGCTGAACGCCCAGCGCTCCCCGCGGGACGAGCGAACTCCCGAGACTTGCGTGGAGGCCTGACCGCCATGCCCGCCCCCATCCAGGGACTGACCGGCGGCGTGTCCGGCGTCAACGGCGAGCGCGGCACCGCCAGCGCCGATCTGATCGCCGAAGCCCGCCAGCGTCAGGCCGACCGGCTGCGCGCCGCCCAGGCCGAAGCCGCCAAGGCCACCGAGGTGGTCGAGGAGACCCGCGCGTCGGCGGAATCCGACAACCGCCGCCAGCCCGATCCAATCTTGCCCGACCCCATCCCGCCCTACCGCGTCAACCTCGACCCCGGCACGGGCCGCCTCTCCACCGAGGTGCTCGACACCCACACCGGCGAGGTGATCCTGCGCATCCCGCCCTCCTACGCCGATCCGGCGGAGGACGCGGCGGAGGAGAGCGGGCGGCCGAAGGCCCCGGAGGTGAAGGCATGAGCACGCTCCAGGATTATCGCCAGATCGTCCGCAACCAGGACCGCTACGACGCGATGATCCGCTCGCGGCCCGACGTGAAGCGCAACATCGCCTATTTCGAGGCGAACATCGGCAAGATTTCCAGCGCCGAGGAGCTTCTGAAGGACGACAAGCTCTATCGCTTCGTCATGGTGGCCTTCGACCTGGAAAGCCAGACCTACGCGCGCGCCCTCATCCGCAAGGTGCTGGACCAGGGGGTGAAGGACCCGGAGGCGCTGGCCAACCGCATGAACGACGCAAAGTTCAAGGAGATGGCCACCGTCCTGTCCTTCAAGGAGACGGGCGGCGCCACGCTGAAGGAGCCGGCGATCGTCAAGGCCATCGTCGACCGCTTTGTCGACGTGTCGCTGGAGGTGAAGGCGGAGGAGAGCAATCCGGCGGTCCGTCTGGCGCTCTATTTCGACCGCAAAGCGCCGCGCATCACCAACTGGTATCAGGTGATGGCCGACCGCGCGCTGCAGAAGGTGGTCTTCACCGCGCTCGACATTCCCGAGCAGTCGGCGCTGGGCGACCTCGACCGGCTGGTCGACAAGCTGAAGAAGCGCTTCGACATCGCCGACTTCAAGGACCCGGCCAAGCTCGGGAAGTTCCTGGACCGCTTCTCGGCCATGTACGACCTGAAGAACGGTGGGCCCGCCGGGGCCTCCACGAACCTCCCCTACATCGGGCCGATCAACAGCCGCGGACGCTCATCGATCATCGCCATCGACCCGTCCATCACCATGTCGCTGCTGAACTTCCCGCGCTTCTGAGCGGCGGCGTTCCGGCAGGCCGAATTCCGGGAGATTGGCTGTGCAGCCGAGCCGACAGGCCAGGCCGCCGGGCACTTGGCCGCACGTCGTGGCCCTGCTGCCCGGCCCGGACGACCGGGACGAGGACACCGCCCGCGACTCCCTTCATATCCTGCCGATGACCATCCTGCCGCTGGAGACTCCGGGCCTGCGCCGGGCGCGGCTGATCAAGAACGTCCGGCTCCAGACGGTGGTGGAGCTCTTCAACGACGTTCACGCCGGCAGCGGGCAGGTGATGCCCAGCCAACTGCCGCTGCATTTTGGCAACCGCTCGCCCGAGCTGGACCGCGACCTGCTGATGATCGGGCAGATCGCCCAGGCCGCCAGCTTCGATGTCTATTCCCTGCGCATCGAGCTGCGCCGCCTGAAGATCGCGGTGGATGAGCACGCCGCCCTGCGCCTGTCCCAGCGCCGGAAGGACCAGCTCACCCGCTACATGCGCGTCTTCACCCGCCCGCTGATCGAAAGCGTCTACGGCAGCGACGACGTGCAGGTGCAGAATGTCGAGGACCTGATCCGCCTGTTCGCCGAACCCGATCTGGCGGAGGTGCGCCGCCGGCTGACCATGATGGCCGACCGGCTGGACATCGCCATGGCCGACATCCCGGCCTTCCTTGAGGAGTACGGCGACATCTTCCTGTCGCTGGCCTATTTCAAGCAGTGCCTGGACGAGATCGTCCCCGACGTGCAGGCCTTCCTGGCCTGGATGGACGCGGTGCGCGGCTTCAGCGAGGTCCGCCGCGACGCCCGCCACGCCCGGATGCTCGACGAGGTGGGCCGGGACCTGACGGAGATCGCCGCCTCCATCACCGGGCGGTTCGAGAGCTTCGACAACCGCTCCAAGGACTTCTGGCGCAACATCAACGCCCAGAGCTTCCGCAGCATCCGCGACCTGATCACCAACCACCACGTCACCATCGGCGGGGTGCTGTGCGGGCTGGCGGTGAAGATGGCCCTGTGGAAGGCTCGCTTCTCCAGCGGCGGCGGCCCGGTCCGCCGCTTGGAGTTCATCCGTTCCGAAATCCTGCCGGGCCTGTCGCACATCCGCTCCCTGGAGCGCTCGGCGCGGAGCGGGGGGCGCTAAGGCCCCCGGCATTCCACAGACCTCCTTACCGGCGCCGTGCGGCGAGTTGCAGGGCGGTGGCCGCCGCGGCGACGGCGATGCCCAGACCGGTCACCGCGGTCCAGCCCCCGGCGTTCCAGGCCAGCGTCGCCGCGCTCGATCCCAGCGCGCCGCCCAGGAACATGCCGCCCATGAAGATGGTGTTCAGCCGCGCGCGGGCTTCGGGGCGCAGGGCGTAGACGATGTGTTGGTTCGACACCAGCGCCGCCTGGACCGCGAAGTCGAGCAGGATCACCCCGGCGACCAGCCCGGCGACCGACGTCCACAGCCCGAACAGCAGCCAGGAGGCGAGCGTCAGCAGCGTGCCCAGCAGGATCACCCGGTGCGGCCCGCTGCGGTCGGCGATCCGCCCGGCCAGCGGGGCGGCCAGGATGCCGACCGCGCCGACGATGCCGAACAGCCCCGCCGCGTCGGCGCCCAGGCCGAAGCGCGGCTCGGCCAGACGCAGCGCCAGGATGGTCCAGAAGGTGGTGAAGGCGGCGAACAGCAGCCCCTGGGTGACCGCGGCCAGCCGCAGGGCCGGAAACTCCCGCCACAGATGGACCAGCGAGCGCATCAGCGCCGGGTAGCGCAAGGACGCGTTCGGATGGCTGCGCGGCAGCATGACGGCCATCAGCGCGGCCGCAGCCAGAGCCAGCGGAACGGCCAGCCAGAACATGGCGCGCCAGCCCTCGTGCGTTCCGACGAAGCCGGCCAGCGTGCGGCTGAGCAGGATGCCGGTCAGCACCCCCGACATGACGGTCCCCACCGCCGCCCCCCGCCGCTGCGGCGAGGCGAGATGCGCGGCGAAGGGAACGATCTGCTGGGCCACCGTCGCCGAGACGCCGAGCAGCAGCGAGGCGGCGACCAGCAGGGCGGGCCCCTGGGCCAGCGCCGTCACGACCAGCGCCGCGGCGAGCAGCAGGAACTGCCCGACGATCAGCCGCCGCCGCTCCACCAGATCGCCCAGCGGCACCAGCAGGAGCAGTCCGGCGGCGTAGCCGAGCTGCGTGGCGGTGGGGATCATGCCGGTCAGCGGGCCGGGCAGGTCGCCTTCGATCAGGCCCAGCATGGGCTGGTTGTAGTAGATGTTCGCGACGGCCAGCCCCGCGGCGGTCGCCATGGCGAAGGTCAGCCCGCGCCCGAGCCGGGTTTGGTCGGGTGCGTGGGTTGATGTGTGGGGCATTGTGTCGGTGATGCTCATGACATGCGGTCCTTTTGCAACATCCCCTCTCCCCTCTGGGGAGAGGGCTATGTGAGGCCCAAGGCGATGATTTCTGCGACAGACCCTATCGCACTTTCACAATCCGCATCAGTCATGCAGAATGAATGGCCTGTATGTCGGAATATGAAGTAATGGACCTCGCCGGACTCGCCGTTCTGGTGGAAGCCGCCCAGGCCGGCAGCTTGGCCGGGGCCGCCCGGCGGCTGGGCATCTCGCCGCTGATGGCGACCCGGCGGCTGGCCGCGCTGGAGGAGGCCATGGGCGCGCGGCTGATGCAGCGGACCACCCGCTCCCTCGCCCTGACGCCGGAGGGGGAGGCGATGCTGCCCTTCGCCCAGGCGATGCTGGAGAACGAGGCGGCGGCGCGGGCCAGCGTCCGCCCGTCCTCCGCCGGGGCGTCGGGGCTGTTGCGGCTGACCGCCTCCGCCGCCTTCGGGCGCAAGGTGGTGGTGCCGGTGGTCGCGGACTTCCTGACGGACAACCCGCAGGTTTCGGTCGATCTGCTGCTGACCGACACGGTGGTGGACATCGTCGGGCAGGGCATCGACCTCGCCATCCGCATCGCGCATCTGAAGGATAGCGCGCTGATCGCGCGGCGGCTGGCCGACAACCCGCGGGGGCTTTACGCCACGCCCGGCTATCTGGCGGCCCGCGGCACGCCCGCCGCCGTCGCCGATCTGGCGGAGCACGAGTGCCTGTGCCTGTCCGGCACGACCCACTGGAGCTTCGCGGGTGACGGGCGGGAGCGGCGCGTCCGGGTGCGCGGCCGCTTCACCGCCAATTCCATCGAGGGGTTGCGGGACATCTGCCTCGCCGGGCTCGGCATCGCCGTGCTGTCCGAGTGGGACGTGCGCGACGAGGTGGCGCGCGGCGCGCTGGTGGCGCTCCGCCTGTCCGACGGGGCGTTGGAGCCGCTGGCGGTGTGGGGCGTCCACCCCTCGGCGCGCTTCGTGCCGCCGAAGGTGCGGCTGTTCATGGACGCGCTGGCGAAAGCGCTGCGCTGACCGGGGTCAGAGCCGGACGGCCGGGCGGTCCGCCGGTTGGGTGGCATGCAACTCGTAGAGCTTCGCCAGGATTTGCGGGGCGGGCTGCTCCGCCTTGGGCGCCGGTACATCCGCCGCGGCGTCGGTGCTTGGCGTCTTGCGGGCGAGCGCTTCCGCCAGCACGGCGGGGGTCGGGCGATGGTCCGGCGTTGGCTCCGTTTGCGGCTCTTGCGCCGGACCGGCGAGGAAAGGCAGGGGCGGGGCGTTGGACGGCGCGTCCTTCGCCGGGGCCTTCGTCTCGTCCGAGCCGCCCTCCGCCAGCGCGACGAGGTGGCCCAGCGGGTCGTCGCCGGTCACCGCCTCGAAGGCGGCCATGGCGGCGCTGCCCAGCAGGCCGATGGGGCCGCCGAACAGGAAGCCGCCGGCCAGCCGCGCCGGCAGGCCGATCTCGTCGCCGGTGGCGTGGCGGTAGACCTGCGACACCCCCGGCAGATGCTGGAGCGGATTCACCGCGTCCAGCAGGTCCCCGAAATCCAGGCTGAGGTCCGCCGCCTCCGGCTTGGCGGCGGCGGGGTTGGCCGGAGGGGTGGTCGGGGCAAGCGCGCGGGCGGCGAGCGCGGTGGCGTTGGTCATGGCGTGGCTCCGGCGGGAACGGCGAGGATGCGGTCGAGGACACGGAAGGAGTCGGGGGACGGCGTGGCGTCGTCCTTGCCCTGGCGCAGGAACTCCTCCAGCGCCGGGTTCAGCGCGACGGCGCCGTCCACCTCCGCATCGGTGCCCTGCTTGTAAGCGCCGATGCGCACCAGCTCCCGCATGTTGTCGTAGGTGGCGGCGAGGCTCCGCGCGCGGCGCAGCAGGGCGTTCTGCTCCGCCGTGTGGCAGCCGGGCAGCAGGCGCGACACGCTGCGCAGCACGTTGACGGCGGGGTAGCGGCCCTGCTCGGCGATGCGGCGGTCCAGCACGATGTGGCCGTCGAGGATGCCGCGCACCGCGTCGGCGATGGGCTCGTCATGGTCGTCGCCGTCGACCAGCACGGTGAAGATGCCGGTGATGTCGCCCTGGCCCTCGCGTCCCGGCCCGGCGCGCTCCATCAGTTTGGGGAGTTCGGCGAAGACGCTGGGCGGGTAGCTCTTGGCGGTCGGCGGCTCCCCGGCGGCCAGCCCGATCTCGCGCTGGGCCATGGCGAAGCGCGTCACGCTGTCGATCAGGCAGAGGACGTGCAGGCCGCGGTCGCGCAACTCCTCCGCCACGGTCAGGCAGAGATAGGCGGCCTGCCGGCGCATCAGCGGCGGCTCGTCCGAGGTGGCGACGACGACGACGGAGCGGGCGAGGCCGTCCGCTCCCAGGTCATCCTGGATGAATTCCTGCACCTCGCGCCCGCGTTCCCCGACCAGCCCGATCACGATGGCGTCGGCCCCGGCGTGGCGGGCGACCATCGACAGCAGCGTCGATTTGCCGACGCCGGACCCGGCGAAGACGCCCATGCGCTGGCCGCGGCAGATGGGTGTGAAGACGTCGATGGCGCGCACGCCGGTGTCCATCTTCGCCCCCACCCGGCGGCGCGCGTAGGCCGGCGGCGGGGCGGCGCGCAGCGGGCGGGCGTGGTGGCCGTTGCGCAAGGGGCCGCGCCCGTCGATCGGTTCCCCCAAGGCGTTGACGACGCGGCCCAGCCAGCCGGGGCCGGGGCGCAGCGTGAAGGCGGTGTCGTCGGTGACGGCGGCGCAGCCCTCCGCCACGCCGTCGAGGTTGTCGAAGGCCATCAGCAGCGTGCGGCCCTGGCGGAAGCCGATGGTCTCGCACAGCAGCCGCTGGCCGCGCGCCGTCTCCGCCCAGCATTTGTCGCCCACCGCCAGGACGCGGCGCAGCCCCTCCACCTCCAGCGTCATGCCGGTGGCGCTGCGGATCTCGCCGCGCCAGGATCGGGTCGGCATCCGCTCGATCTCGGACAGAAGGTTGGAAAGCACGCGCATCGCCGGGACGTCTCCGCCGTGTCGGAATGCGCTGATCCTGCCACGAGGATTTTAAATCCGGTTTTAAACGGCGGGCGTCATCTTGGCCCTGCCTTGCTTTCCGGCTTTGCGATAGGGCCGTTCCAATGGATTTTAGCAATATTTCGGTGTTCCGGCTGGCCGGCGCGCGCCTCGATTACTTGGCGGAGCGGCAGAAGCTGATCGCCGCCAACGTCGTGAACGCGAACACGCCCGGCTATCAGCCGAAGGACCTGAAACCCTTCGCGGCGCTGATGGACGGCCAGCAAGCGGTGGCGCCCGCGCTCACCTCGCCCATGCACCTGACGGGCTTCAACCCGTCCGGCGCGGTGCAGGAGGCGCGCAAGCCCGAGCAGTGGGAAACCACGCCGGACGGCAACGCCGTGTCGCTGGAGCAGGAAATGACCAAGGGCAGCGAGACGCGCGACGCCTTCGCCCTGACCGCCGGCCTGTTCCAGCGCAACCTGCAAATCCTGCGCGCCGCCTGGCGCGCCGGCTGACGACTTCGGAGTCCCCTCCCATGCTCACCGATCCCCTGGCCGCGACGATGCGGATCGCCAGTTCGGGCCTGCAGGCGCAGGGCACCCGGCTGCGCGTGGTTGCCGAGAACATCGCCAACTCCGATTCCACCGCCATGACGGCGGGCGGCGATCCCTACCGCCGCAAAACCGTATCCTTCGCGACCACGATGGACCGCGCCGCCGGGTCGGAACTTGTGAAGGTCAAGCAGATCGGGCGCGACCGCAGCGACTTCCAGCTCGTCTACGAGCCCTCGCATCCCGCCGCCGACGAGAAGGGCTACGTCAAGCGCCCGAACGTCCAGCCGCTGATCGAGATGATGGACATGCGCGAGGCCAGCCGGTCCTTCGAGGCGAGCGTCAACGTCATCGAGCAGTCGCGCAGCATGATGAGCCGCATGATCGACCTTCTGCGCGGCTGAGGAGACGAAAGAGCATGATCGAACCCATTGGCCGCGCCGCCGCCGCCTACGGCCTCCACCGCGCGCCCCTGGCCCAGCCGGCCCCCGCCGCCTCGCTCGCCACCCCGCCCAACGCGGCGGCTGCGGCGTCACCGTCCGCCGATACGGCGGCGTCGACGGCGGAGAGCAGCTTCGGCGCCTTCCTCGACCGTCAGGTGTCTCAGGCGGTGGAGACGCTGAACGAGGGCGAGCGCATGTCCGTCGCCGCCGTCGCCGGCAAGGCCGGCACGCACGAGGTCGTGCGCTCCGTGCTCGCCGCCGAGATGACCGTGCAGACGGTGGTGTCGATCCGCGACCGCATGGTGCAGGCCTATCAGGACGTCATGCGGATGGCGATTTGAGCTGTGCGGTGATTGGAGCGTTATTGCCCCCTCCCTAACCCTCCCCCGCTTCGCAGGGGAGGGGACTAAGCTCCCTCTCCTGCGAAGCGGGGGAGGGAAGGGGCCCATGCGCAGCATGGGAAGGGTGGGGGCAACAGTGAGGAACTCCCCCAATGAACGAAGCCGACGTGCTGGAAGTCCTGCGCACCGGCATCTGGACGATGCTGCTGATCGCCGCCCCGCCGCTGGTCGTCGCGGTCCTGGTCGGCGTGGCGATCTCGCTGGTCCAGGCGCTGACCCAGGTGCAGGAGATGACGCTGACCTTCGTGCCGAAGATCGTCGCCATCCTGGTCACCACCGTGCTGGCGCTGCCCTTCATGTACGGCGCGCTCACCACCTACGCCGATCGGCTGGGCAGCCTGATCGTCTCGGTGCGGTGACATGCGCCGGCTGGCCGGACTGGCGCTGCTGCTCCTGGCCGGAACCGCATCGGCAGCGGAGGTGAAGCCGCCCGCCGCCCAGATCGGCACTTGGTCCACCGCCCTCTACGCGCCAAGAGCCCTGCCCGCGCGCAGCCTGCCGCCGGAGGCCGCCTGCATCGACGCCATCCTGGCGGCAGAGCGCGAGGCCGGGGTGACCGACCACATGCTGCTCGCCATGGGCTTTACCGAGGCCGGGCGGATGACCGCCGACCGGCTGTTCACCGTCTGGCCCTGGACCGTCAACACCGAAGGCGCCTCCCGCTACTTCCCGACGCGGGAGGAGGCCATCACCTTCGTGCGCGCCGCGCAGGCGCGGGGCACGCGCTCCATCGACGTGGGCTGCCTCCAGGTCAATCTGAAATGGCACCCCGACGCCTTCCCCGACCTGGAGACCGCCTTCGACCCGCGCGCCAACGCCCGCTACGCCGCGCGCTTCCTCGGCGACCTGCACCGCGCGCAGGGATCGCTGGACGCCGCCATCGCCCGCTACCACTCCGCCCAGTCGGAGCGCGGGGCGGCCTACCGCGAGCGGGTCGGCGGCAACCGGCGCTGGGTAGCCGGCGCCATGGATTACCTGAAGACGCTGGCCGCCGGTCCCCAGACCGCCAATTCCCAAGCCGCCGCCGGTGCGCTGCCCGCCTGGGGCAAGGCCGAGCTTGGCCGCCTGTCCTTCCTGTCCAGCCTCTACGCCAACGCGGCGGTGAAACCGCTGTTGCCGACAGCCGAGTAGCGCAGACGTAAAAGCCGGTTTTACCACGGGACGCTAGCGTACCAACGGTGCCGCACCCTGGAGTTCCCGCATGGCTTTCACGGACACCCTTCGCAACCGGATGACCAGCCTCGGCGATGCCGGGCTGGCGAACCGCGACGTGCTGTTCGCGCTGGGCATCCTGCTGGTGCTGGCCGTGCTGTTCCTGCCGGTGCCGACCTGGTTCCTCGACCTCGGGCTGACGCTGTCGCTGGCGGTCAGCGTGCTGATCCTGATGGTCTCGCTGTGGATCAGCAAGCCGCTGGACTTCTCGTCCTTCCCGACCGTCCTGCTGGTCGTCACGGTGCTGCGGCTGGCGCTGAACATCGCCTCCACCCGCCTGATCCTCAGCCACGGCCACACCGGCCCGTCCGCCGCCGGCCATGTGATCGAGGGCTTCAGCCAATTCATCATGGGCGGCAACTTCGTGATCGGCGTGGTGATCTTCGCCATCCTGATCGTCATCAACTTCGTGGTCATCACCAAGGGTGCCTCCCGCATCGCGGAGGTCGGCGCGCGCTTCACGCTGGACGCCATCCCCGGCAAGCAGATGGCCATCGACGCCGACCTGTCCGCCGGCATGATCGACGACGTCGAGGCCCGCCGCCGCCGCAAGGAGCTGGAGGACGAGAGCACCTTCTTCGGCGCCATGGACGGCGCGTCGAAGTTCGTGCGCGGCGACGCGGTGGCCGGGCTGGTCATCACCGCCATCAACGTGCTGGGCGGCATGGCCATCGGCATGGCGCAGCAGGGCATGTCCTTCGAATCCGCGGCGTCGGTCTACACCATCCTGACGGTGGGCGACGGTCTGGCGACGCAGATCCCGGCGCTGGTCGTCTCGCTGGCCGCCGGCCTGCTGGTGACCAAGGGCGGCAACGTCGGTTCCGCCGATCAGGCGGTGCTCGCCCAGCTCGGCGGCTATCCCAAGGCGCTGATGGTGGCGGGCGGGCTTCTGGTCACGCTGGGCGTCACGCCGGGCCTGCCCGCCGCGCCCTTCGTCATGCTCGGCGGCGGCTTCGGCGCGGCGGGCTGGTACGCGATGCGCGGCAAGATGCGCCGCGCCGCGCTCGCCCGGCTGGAGGAGAGCCGCAAGGCGCCCACCGCCCCGGCTGAGGAGGCGGTGGAGGACATGCTGAAGGTGGACGAGGTCAAGGTGGAGGTCGGCAACCACCTCGTCCCGCTGATCCTCAACAAGAACGGCCCGCTGACCGGCAAGGTGAAGACGCTGCGCAAGCGCTTCGCCAAGGAGTTCGGCTTCATCCTGCCGTCGGTGCGCATCAAGGACAGCAGCTTTCTGCCGCCCAAGGGCTATGTGGTCAGCGTCATGGGCGTCGAGGTGGCGAGCGGCGAGGTGCGGCCCAAGCAGCTTCTCGCCATCGACCCGTCCGGCGGGGCGGCCCCCGACCTGCCCGGCGAGGCGACGCGCGAGCCGACCTTCAACCTCCAGGCCCGCTGGATCGACCCGGCCCGCCACGAGGAGGCCATCGCCAAGGGCTACACGGTGGTCGACCCGGAAAGCGTCATCACCACCCACCTGACCGAGGTCATCAAGGACCATCTCTCCACCCTCCTGACCTTCGCGGCCATGCAGAAGCTGCTCGACGGGCTGGGGCGGGAGTACCAGAAGCTGATTTCCGACATGGTGCCGTCGCGCATCACGCTGGTGGTGGTGCAGCGCGTGCTTCAGGCGCTGCTGGCGGAGCGGGTGTCGATCCGCAACCTGCCGGCCATCGTCGAGGCCATCGCCGAGGCGGTGAACTGGACGCGCAACATCACGCTGGTCACCGAGCATGTGCGGGCGCGGCTCGGCCAGCAGATCTGCCAGTCGCTGACGGCACCCGACGGCTTCGTCCCGGTCATCGTCCTGACCCCGCGCTGGGAGCAGGCGCTCCAGCAGAGTGTCATCGCGGAGGGCGAGGATCGCCGCTTCGCCATGCCCCCGACCCAGGTGCAGGAGTTCCTGACGGCGCTGCGCATCACCATCCAGAAGCACGCCACGCCCCAGGTCTGGCCGGCCCTGCTGGTTGGGGCGGAGGTGCGGCCCTTCGTGCGCTCGCTGCTGGAGCGGGTCAGCCCGATGACCCCGGTCATCAGCCACGCCGAGCTGCATCGCAAGGTGTCCGTCAAAACGATCGACCAGGTCTGAAGGAGCGGTGATGGACACGCTCGCCGACCTGCTCAGCCTGGAGGTCTACCGCGCCTTCCTGGTCTTCGCCCGCGTCGCCGCGGCGGTCAGCCTGCTGCCGGGCTTCGGGGAGCTGGCGGTGCCGCCGCGGGTGCGGCTGTGCATCGCGATCCCGGTGGCGCTGGCGCTGACCCCGACCGTGCCCGGCCTGCCCGACCGGCTGCCGCCGGACGCCGCGGTGATGCTGGAGCAGATCTTCGCGGAGACGGTGGCCGGTGCCTTCCTCGGGCTGGGCGCCAAGCTGTTCCTGGCATCGCTCCAGGTCGCCGGCAACATCGCCGCCCAGGCGATGGGCCTCGCCAACCCCTTCGGCACCGACGCGGCGGGGTTCGAGAGCGGGTCGATCCTGTCGGGCACGCTGGTCATCGCCGGGCTGGCGCTGCTGTTCGCGCTCGACCTGCATTACCTGATGATCGACGCGCTGGTGCGCTCCTACGGAAGCTGGCCGGCGGCGACGCTGCCCGATCCTGGCATGGTGGCGGGGCGCTACGCCCAGCTCGTCGGCGTCACCTTCCGGCTGGGCGTGCAGATGGCCGCCCCCTTCCTGGTCTTCGGCATGATCGCCAACATGGCTCTGGCCCTGGTCAACCGGGTGATGCCCTCCATGCCCGTCTATTTCGTCGCCACCCCGGCGATGGTCGGCGGCGGGATGCTGGTCTTCCTGGTGACGGCGGGCGCCATGGTCACCGCGACGCTGGCCGCTATGGCCGGCTGGCTCGGCGGGCGGTGAGGAGGCGGGGATGTCCGACGGCCAGGACGAGGAGCAGAAAACCGAGGAGCCGACCGAGAAACGCCTGCGCGAGGCGATGGACAAGGGCGACGTCCCCCGCGCCCGCGACGTCGGTCTGGCCGCCGCCATGGCGGCGGCCTGGCTGATCGCCGCGGCGGGCGGGCCGCTCGCCGCCTCGCGCATCGCCGAGGTGCTGCTGCCGCTGATCGAGAATCCGAACGACATCCGGCTCGACGGCGGTCCCTACGACGTGATGAACAGCCTGCGCTGGCTGATCGGCGGGGTGGCGGTGGCGATGCTGCCGGTGCTGGGCCTTCTGGTCGGCGGGGCGGTGGTGTCGGCGGTGGGGCAGGGGCCGCTGCTGGCGGCGAGCGACCGCATCCGGCCCAAGCTGTCGCACCTGTCGCCGCTCAGCGGCTGGCGCCGCATCTTCGCGCGCCACGCGCTGGTCGAATTCCTGAAGAGTCTCGTGAAACTGGCGATCATCGCCTGCGCCGTCTGGTTCGCCGTGGCGCCCTACATCGATTGGACGGAGGGGATCGTGGGCATGGACGTTGCGGCGCTTCCCGACCTGCTGCGGGACCTGACCCTGCGGCTGCTGCTGGCCGTCCTCCTGGCGACGGTGGTGATGGCCGCCGTGGACGTGCTGTGGAACCGGCTGGAGTGGCGGCGCCGCCTGCGCATGACCTTCCAGGAGCTGAAGGACGAGTTCAAGCAGACCGAGGGCGACCCCCATCTGAAGGCGAAACTTCGCGAGATCCGGCGCGACCGCTCGAAGCGCCGCATGATGGCAAACGTGCCGCGCGCCACGGTGGTGATCGCCAACCCGACCCACTTCGCGGTGGCCCTGGAGTACGACCGCGCCAAGATGCCGGCGCCGGTCTGCCTCGCCAAGGGGGCCGACCTCGTGGCGCTGCGCATCCGCGCGGTGGCCGAGGAGAACGGCGTTCCGGTGATCGAGAACCCGCCGCTGGCCCGTGCCCTCTACGCCGCGTCGGAGGTCGACGCGGTGATCCCGCTCCAGCATTACCAGGCGGTGGCCGAAGTGATGATGTATGTGCTGCGCCTGAAGAACGGAGGAGCCGCGCAGCCGGCGCAGCGTGCATGATGGGGTGGCTATGATCGGGCGGACGATGGATGGTTTGGAATTCCGCTTAATGTCTTCTCAACGGGTTTGGCGGTAGACGAAAGGAATCCTCCCCTTCCGCGGCGCATCACGGCAATGAGCGACGGCGACGACCTGTTCGAGATGTACCGCTCCGACCGCGCGGCCTCCGGCGCGCTGAAGGGGGAGGCGCTGGCCAGCGCGCTGGCCGACAACGTGCGGCGCAGCTTCGCCGAGATGGACCGGCTGATCCCCGAGGTGACCCAGGCGCTCGCCCAGGCCCGCTACACGCTGCGCCTCGCCCCCGCGGTGGTGGACCGCGGCGCCTATATCCAGCACGACCGCTCCTCCGAGAGCTTCCGCGATTACCTGCGCCTGTGGAGCCACCGCCGCGCCGAGGCGGGCAGCGGCGGGATGCATTGGGAAGCGAAGATCCTGGTCACCGACAGCCGACGCCGCACGGCGGAACTCGGGCTGGGCGTGGCCGTCGAATGGCCGTCCGCGGACCGTGCGGCCGATTGCGCCTTCGTGGAGTTCTGGACGACCGGCCAGGGGGTGAATCTTCCCTCCGAGGGCCGCAACTTCCAACGCGCCCTGGTCGCCTGCCTGCGGCGGCTGGAGGAGGCGGGAGAGATCACGCCCGCTGGGAAGCGCTGACCGCGGCGGCCGGGCGGCCATCACCTCCCCTCACCGTTCGAACTTTGTCGCCATGATGATCGACGAGGTCGTCCGCTCGATGCCGTCGATGGCGCCGATGCGGTCGATCAGCGCGTCCATCTCCTCCATGCTCCCGGTCCGCACCACGGCAATCAGGTCATGCGCGCCGCTGATGGCGTGGAGCGCCCGCACCTCCGGGATGCGCTTCAGCGCCTGGACCACCGCGGCGGTCAGCTTGGGCGACAGGTTGATGGAGACATGGGCGCGGATCATCCGGCGCGCCGTCTCGTCCGACAGCCGCACCGTGTAGCCGGCGATCACGCCGCGCTCCTCCAGCCGCTGGATGCGGCTCTGCACCGTGCTGCGCGACACGCGCAGGCGGCGGGCCAGCGCGGCCGTGGGCTCCCGCGCGTTGTCCTGAAGCGCGTCGAGAAGGTGCTGATCCAGCTCGTCCATCATATCGCCGGCCTTTCCGTCAATCCGCCGAGCATAACTGGGCGTTTCGTCACCCTGCACCCTGCACATCGACAGGCCGTCCGGTCAAGATTGCGTCATAACGACGCAAACCAGAAAGCAGGGGGTACGGGACGATGCGCGACATTCTTCTGATGGGCGGCGGCAAGATCGGCGAGACCATCGGCGACTTCCTGAAGGCCACGGGCGATTACCGGGTGACCGTCGCCGACCGTTCGGCGGACGCGCTGGAGCGGCTGCCCGCCCACACGCGGATGGAGACGCGCGTGGTTGACGCCGCAAACCCCGCCGATCTCGCCGAAGCGATGCGCGGCAAGTTCGCGGTGCTGAGCGCTCTGCCCTACCACCTGACGGTCGGCGTGGCGGAGGCGGCGCGGGACGCCGGCACCCATTACCTCGACCTGACGGAGGACGTGGCGAGCACGCGGCGCGTCAAGGAGCTGGCGGACGGCGCGCGCTCGGCCTTCATCCCGCAATGCGGGTTGGCGCCGGGCTTCATCTCCATCGTCGCCAACGACGTGGCCTCGCGCTTCGACACGCTGGACACGGTGCGGATGCGCGTCGGCGCTCTGCCGAAATACCCGTCCAACGCGTTGAACTACAACCTGACCTGGAGCACCGAGGGCGTCATCAACGAGTATCTGGAACCCTGCGAGGCCATCGTCGAAGGCCGCCTCGTCTCCGTGCCGCCGCTGGAGGAGCGCGAGGAGTTCTCACTCGACGGCGTGCTGTACGAGGCGTTCAACACCTCGGGCGGCCTGGGCACGCTGTGCGAGACGCTGGCGGGCAAGGTGCGGACGCTCAACTACCGCTCCGTCCGCTATCCGGGGCACCGCGACCTGATGAAGGCGCTGCTGCACGATCTGCGGCTGGGCAGCCGGCGGGAACTGCTGAAGGACATCCTGGAGCACTCGATCCCGGCGACCCTCCAGGACGTCGTGCTGATCTTCGTCACGGTGACCGGGACGAAGCGGGGGCGGCTGCTCCAGGAGACCTACGCCAACAAGATCTACGGGCGGGAGATCGGCGGCACCTTCTACAACGGCATCCAGATCACCACCGCGTCGGGCATGTGCGCCGTGCTGGACCTGCTGGCCGACGGCACGCTGCCGCAGCGGGGCTTCGTGAAGCAGGAGGAGGTGCGCTACGCCGACTTCATCGCCAACCGCTTCGGGCGCAACTACGCGATGACCGACGCGGCCCCCCAGCAGGGCGCCCAGCAGGGGGCGGGGCGCGCCGCCTGAGCGGGCGCCCCATTCCAACCGAGCCGCGCCTCAGATCACCTCGCGGGCGCGGCCCTTGAAGACGGTGGCGGCGATCTTCAGGGCGTCGGGGGTGCCGCGGGCCAGCGCCTCGGTGAAGTGGAGGGCCTGCTTGGCTTGGACCTTCGGCGGCATCGGCGGCTCGTTGGTGTCGACGAGGCAGTCGACCACCACCGGTCCGGGATGGGCGAGGGCGGCGTCCAGCGTGGCGCCGCAATCCTTCGGGTCGGTGATGGTGAAGCCCCGGCCGCCGCAGGCCTCCGCCACCTTGGCGAAGTCGATGGGCTGGAGGTCGCAGACATACTCGGGGTTGCCGAGCATGGCGATCTGCTCCCATTTGATCTGGCCGAGGGAATTGTTGTTGTTGATGATGACCTTGATCGGCAACTTGTACTTCACCGCCGTGGCGAAGTCGGCCATCAGCATGGAAAAGCCGCCGTCCCCGACATAGGCCACCACCTGCCGTCCGGGATGGGCGAGCTGGGCGGCGATGGCGTAGGGGACGCCCGGCGCCATGGTGGCGAGGTTGCCGGACAGGGAGTGCATCTGGCCGCGCCGCGCCGGGATCTGCCGCGCCCACCAGGTGGCGATGGTGCCGCTGTCGCAGGCGACGATGGCCGTGTCGGACAGGCGCTTGCCCAGCTCCCACGCGACGACCTGCGGCTTCATCGGCAGGTCGGGGCGGGTGCCGCGCTCCTCCATCAGCGTCATCCACTCCGCCTTGCCCGCCTGCGCCGTCTTCAGGAAGGAACGGTCCTCGTGCCGCCGCACCCGCTCGGTCAGGATGTCCAGCGCCAGCCCGCAGTCGCCGACCAGCCCGGCCTCCACCGGATAGCGCAGGCCGATGCGCGCCGCGTCGATGTCGATCTGGATGGCGCGGGCCTGCCCCGGCTTCGGGTAATACTCGATGTAGGGGAAGGTCGAGCCGGCGATCAGCAGCGTGTCGCAGGTCTCCAGCGCCTCTTGCGAGGGGGCGGTGCCGAGCAGCCCGACCTGTCCCGTCGTGAAGGGGCTGTCGTCCGGCACCGCGGCCTTGCCCAGCAGCGCCTTGACGATCACCGCCCCCAGCTTGTCGGCCAGCCGTTCGAGCTGGTCGGTCGCCCGCAGCGCGCCCTGGCCGGCCAGGATGACGACGCGCTTCCCGGCGTCGAGGATCTCCACGGCGCGGCGGGTCTGCGCCTCCGACGGGACGGGAAGCTGGGGGGCGAACAGGGCGGTGTTGTGGCCCTTCACGTTGCGCGGCGCCCGCATGTCGGCGCCGATGCCCTGCTCCTGCAGATCGACGGGGATGGTGATGTGCGACACGCCGCGGTGGGCGAGCGCGGTGCGGCAGGCCAGATTGGCGATGTTGCGGACATGCGCCGCCCCCATGATGCGCTGGTTGTAGAGCGCGACGTCCTGGAACACCTTGTCCAGCTCCACGTCCTGCTGGGTGTAGGTGCCGACGAGGTCGTGGTATTGCAGCCCGGTGATCGCCAGCACCGGCTGGTGGTCCAGCTTGGCGTCGTAGAGACCGTTCAGCAGATGCAGCCCGCCGGGGCCGGAGGTGGCGATGCACACGCCCAGCCGCCCGGTGAACTTGGCGTAGCCGCAGGCGGCGAAGGCCGCCGCCTCCTCATGCCGGACCTGGATGAAGCGGATCTCGTCCTGGCGGCGGCGCAGCGCCTCGACGATGCCGTTGATGCCGTCGCCGGGCATGCCGAAGATCGTGTCCACACCCCAATCCACCAGAACATCCACCAGGATGTCGGAAGCCGTGCTCGCCATGAGGGAGTCTCCGTCGCAAACGGTCGTGATGAAGTCGCTCGATCCATCGGCAACCGAGCGGAGCCGGGACGGTTCCCCGAACGGTGGGACGTTCTTAGCTCTTGACCTCAAGTTAAGTTGAGGTTCTAGAGTGGCTGTAATGTATCTGGCATGCCAGAGACGCTCCGCACAGGTCGGACGTCCGGACGCAGGCCGGGATGCAGGAACGGACAACCACCCGGGCGGGCAAAAGAATGACGACAACCGGTCAAAAGGAGAGTACGCAGCGGCCGCCTGCGACGACGCGGTCGATGCGTGTCCATCATATGGCGCGCGTCACACCGCAAGTGCTGCTGGTGGAACTCCGCGACCCGGACGGCGAGGATCTGCCGTCCTACGAACCGGGCGCGCACATCGACGTGCATCTGCCGGACGGGGCGGTGCGCTCCTATTCACTGTGCGGCGACCCGGCGGATCGCTCCGCCTACCGGATCGCCGTTCTGAATCTGCCGGGCGGGCGGGGATCGCGCTTCATCCATGGGGACCTGCGGCTCGGCACCGCCGTCGCCATCGCTCCGCCCCGCAACAATTTCCGCTTCGATGCCGCCCCGCGCTACCGGTTCATCGCCGGGGGCATCGGCATCACGCCTCTGCTGCCGATGATCCGCGAGGCGTCGCGCCGGGGAGCCGATTGGGTCCTGCATTATTGCGTGCGCAGTGCGGCCGAGGCACCGTTCCTCGCCGAGCTTCGCGAGTTGGGCAACGGCGAGGTGGTGGTTCACGCCGCGGACGAAGGCCGGCGGCTGGCGGTGAACGACCTGCTCGCGGCGACGCCCGACGATGCCCTGATCTATTGCTGCGGGCCGCAGCGCTTGATGGACGCGGTCGCAAGCGCCATGCGGCCGTCGCAGGATGTGCGCTTCGAATGGTTCACGCCGCGCTCGGATGCGGGGCGTGACGCGGCGCCGGACGATTGCTTCGAGGTCGTCTGCGCCCGCTCCGGCGTGACCGTCGCGGTGAAGGAGGGGGTGAGCGTGCTGGACGCGCTCGACGCCGCGGGCGTCCCGGTTGTCTCGTCGTGCGAGCAGGGCATCTGCGGCACCTGCGAGACGGCGGTGCTGGAGGGAGAGCCCGACCATCGCGACAGCGTCCTGTCCGACGCCGAACGCACCGCCGGAAAGACGATGATGATCTGCGTGTCGCGCGCCTGCAGCGCACGCTTGGTCCTGGACATTTGAATCGGGCACATCGCAACGGAAAGACAGAGGGGATTTATGACCGACAACGACCTGCAACGGTTGGGGCTGGCGCTGCTGAACAGCCCGGCCGAGGCCATCGCCTATTCCGACCGCGAGGGCATCATCCGCTTCTGGAACGCGGGGGCGGAGCGCGTGTTCGGCTTCACCGCCGAGGAGGCGCTCGGCCAGTCGCTGGACATCATCATTCCGGACCGTCAGCGCCAACGCCATTGGGACGGCTACGATCAGGTGATGAAGACGGGCGAGAGCCGTTACGGCAGCGGCGATCTTCTGTCGGTGCCGGCGACGCGCAAGGACGGAACCCGCATCTCGGTGGAGTTCACCATCGTGCCGCTGAAGGATGCGGACGGCGCCATGATGGGGATGGCGGCGGTCATGCGCGACGTCACCGCCCGGTTCGACGAAGTGAAGGCCCTGCGCCGCCAAGCCGCCGGACGCTGAAACGCTCATTATCCCGGGAGAGCCACGCAGCGTTCGATGCGTGGCTCTCCGAAATCGGAACCCTCATGGGCGGGGGCAGTTGAGAGGAGGCGATATCCTCAAGACATCAGCGTAGGGAGTGCGACATGCGCAATCTGATGATCGCGGCGTCGGCCGCGATGCTTCTGGCCGCCTGTTCGGGTATGGATGGTGGCGGAATGAGCGGCGGCAGTTCCGGCAGCAGCATTTCGGGCGGCGGCACGTCCGGCAGCCAGGGTGTGGACGAGCCGAACGTCAATCCGAACGCGACCACCTCCAGCCCTGGTCCTTACAGCGGAGGCCCCTACAGCGGGTCGGGGGTGAGCGAGCCGCAAAGCCGCACCCGGTCGCCCAACGAGTCCGGCATGGACCAGGGCATGACACGCCAATCCCTCCCGAACCGCTCCGGCACCGGGTGGTAACCCGCAACGGCACGGCCATCCTGCGGAATTCCGGACCCGGGCGAATAGGGAGAGCCTGACCGGCCTGTTCTGGAACCCGCGGCGGTCGGCGAGGTTCCTACCCTGCCGGCCACGCCGGCTGGGTTTCAGAACGCGCAGGAGTTGTCCATGCTGAAATGGGCGTTGATCTTTTTCGTGGTGTCTCTGGTCGCCGGCGCGCTCGGCTTCACCAACGTGTCGTCGGCCACCGCGGGAGTCGCGAAGATCCTCTTCGGGATCGCGCTGATCATCTTCCTGGTCTTCCTGGTGCTCGCCCTGCTGGCCGGCGAGGTGATTTTCTGATCCGTCAGCGGAGCCCCGCTGACTGGGGACGAAGAATGGACAGCGCGCGGGCGAAGGCCTGATCGTTGGCCGCGTTGGGGATGCCGTTGGACGGTAGGGCGGATTGCCCGTCCTCCGCAGCCGGCTCCGCGATGGTCTCGTCGGGCTGGATGCCGATCTGGTGGATCGACTGGCCCGACGGTGTGTAGTAGCGCGCCGTGGTCAGCTTCAGCGCCCCGCTGTCGAAGGGGATGACGCTCTGGATGATCCCCTTGCCGAAGGTCGTCGTGCCGATCACCGTCGCGCGCCGGTGGTCCTTGAGCGCCCCGGTCAGGATCTCCGCGGCGGAGGCGGATTTCGCGTTGACCAGCACCACCAGCGGCAGGCCGTCCGTCTCGTCACCCGGCGTGGCGATGTAGGTCTTGTCCGCCCCGCGTCCGGGGCCGCGGGCGGTCAGGATCGTTCCCTTGTCGAGGAAGGCGTCGGCGACGCGGACGCTCGCCTGCACCAGCCCGCCGGGGTTGTCGCGCACATCGATGATGAAGCCGCCGATGTCCGGCCCGATCCGCTCGCGCAGCGAGCGGATGGCCGTGCTGACCCCGGTGGCGGTCTGACGGTCGAAGCGGGTGATGCGGATGTAGCCCACCGTCCCGACGGCGCCCAGCCGGACCGAGGGAATGCGCAGCTTGCCGCGGACCACGCTGACCTCGAAAGGGTCGGGCATGCCGGCGCGCAGGACGGTCAGCGACACCGCCGCCCCTTCCGGACCGCTCAGCATCTGCTTGACGGTCGCCAGTTCCGCCCCGCCTACCGGCTGCTGGTCCACCGCCAGGATCACGTCGCCGGAGCGCAGCCCGGCGGCCTCGGCGGGGGACTCGGGAACGGTCTCGACAATGCGGACGCGGGTGCCGTGGGCCTCGTAGCGGATGCCCAGCCCGGCGAAGGCACCGTCGTTCGACGCCTGCAACTGGCGGTATTCGCCATCGTCGAGATAGGCGGAGTAGCGGTCCCGCCCGGCCATCGCCTTGATGGCGATGTCGACCAGTTCATGGTCGGTCAGCGGCTCGACATATTGGCCGCGGATGGTGCGCAGCGCCCGGACGAAGCGGTCGACCTCCTCCGCCTCCGTACTGTGGCCATAAGGGGTTGCATCGCCGGCCTGCGCGCTCCGTCCAGCGGTCATACCGCCTGGGATCGCGAGGAAGGCGCAAAGGGCGGCGGCGGTGACGAGGCGCAGCTTCACGGCGGCAATCTCTCGGGATCGGAGCGGCGATGCTTCGAAATTAGCCGCGAATTGGTTTATGTACCGTTAACCATAACCGGAGCGTGTTGGTCCTTGCCCAGGCTGTCGGACCGCCGCCATGCCGGCTCCGACAGGCGTTCGACCAGGAAGTCGGCCAGGACCCCGACCTTCGCCGGGCGTGTGCGGGCCGACGGCGTGACGAAGTAGAGCCCGCCTTTCGGCAGTGACCAGTCGGTCAGGATGGCGGTCAGCCGCCCGTCCGCCAGATGCTCCGTGGCCATGAACTCCGGCAGTTCGGCGATCGCCAAGCCCTCCAGGAGCATCGGCACCAGGGCGTCGGCGTTGGTGACGCGCAGCGGGCCGGATGGCGTGACACTCTCCTCCTCGCCGGCGCCGTTGGTGAAATGCCAGATGTCCTGGCGCCGCCGGTAGGCGTAGCCCAGGCAATGGTGGTCCTTCAGGTCACGGGGATGCCGGGGCAGGCCGTGGCGGGCGATGTAGCGGGGGGCGGCAAGGACGACGGGAGCGATGGGGCACAGCCGCCGCGCCACCAGCGAACTGTCCGGAAGCACGGCGATCCGCAGCGCAGCGTCGAAGCCCTCCCCAACCAAGTCGACGGTCGCGTCGCTCAGATGCAGGTCGATGGAAATCTCCGGATAGAGACGGAAGAAGTCCGGCAGCAGGGGCGCCACCCAGCGCAGCCCGAACGACATCGGCACCGCCAGACGGATCAGACCGCGCGGGCGGCTGGACAGTTCACGCGCCGCGTTCTCGGCCGCTTCCGCCTCGTCATAGAGGCGCATCGCGCGCTCGGCCAGGGAATGGCCGAAATCGGTCAAGGCCAGCCGGCGCGATGTGCGGTTGAACAACCGTCCGCCCAACCGCTCCTCCAGCCGGCCGACCGCGCGCGACACCGTGGCGACCGACACGCCCATGGCGCGGGCCGCACCGGCGAAGGAGCGCTCCTCCACCACCTTGGCGAACATCGCCAGGCCCTCGAAATCCGGCAGCTTCGACATCGCCAATCCTGCAACGATGGTTTTCAGTCGTTTCTATTTCGATGTGTGTCCGCCGTCGATAGCTTTGTCTCCAGCGAACAACCCAGTCCCAAGGAGACTTCCGATGTCACGCAAGCTTGACGGCAAGATCGCCCTCGTCACCGGCGCCACCAGCGGCATCGGCCTCGCCGCGGCCAAGCGCTTCGCCGCCGAAGGTGCGGCCGTCTATCTCACCGGCCGTCGCCAATCCGAACTGGAGGCCGCGGTCGCGGCGATCCGGGACGCCGGCGGCACGGCGACGGGGGTGCAGGCCGACTCGTCCAATCTGGCCGATCTCGATCGGCTCTATGCCCAAATCCAGAGCGAGGCGGGCCGTCTTGACGTGCTGTACGCCAACGCCGGCGGCGGCGGCATGCTGCCGCTGGGCGCCATCACCGAGGATCAGTACGAGGACACGTTCAACCGCAATGTGAAGGGCGTGCTGTTCACCGTGCAGAAGGCGCTGCCGCTGCTCGGCCGGGGCGCGTCGGTGATCCTCGCCGGGTCCACCGCCGGCAGCATGGGCACGGCGGCCTTCAGCGTCTACAGCGCCAGCAAGGCGGCGGTGCGCAACTTCGCCCGCAGTTGGATCCTCGACCTGAAAGACCGCGGCATCCGCGTCAACACGCTCAGCCCCGGTCCGATCCGCACGCCGGGTCTGGTCGAGCTGGCCGGTCCGGACGCGGCGCAGCAGCAAGGGCTGGTGGATTATCTGGCGGCGCAGGTGCCGCTGGGCCGCGTCGGCGATCCCGACGAAATCGCCAAGGCCGCTGTCTTCCTGGCGTCCGACGACAGCAGCTTCGTCAACGGCGTGGAACTGTTCGCCGACGGCGGCATGGCCCAGGTTTGAAGTCAAATCCGAGGAAGGGACCGGGGGAACGGTTTCCGATCCCCCGCCCAACACTGGAAAGCGTCCTTACGCCTGATCCAGGGTGATCCCTTCGATCAGGTCGCCCACATCGTCGCAGCGGTCGGTGACGGCTTCCAGCAGTTCGTAGACCTCGCGGCGGCCCAGGAAGTCGATCATCTCCGGACGCTCGGCGATCAGGGACTTCATGGCGTCGCGCAGGATCTCGTCGGCCTCGTCCTCCAAATCGGAGATCTGGCCGCAGATGTGCAGGATGCGGTCGGCGTGGACGGAGATCTTGGTCAGCAGCGGCATGACCTCGGACAGCAGGGCCGCTTGGCGGCGGCCGATCGCCGCCATGCGCATCATCCGGTCGTCGAAGGTCTCGATGCCGTAGAGCGCGGCGAGGCGCGGCACTTCGTCCATCAGGTCGATGCAATCATCCAGCGCGTTGATCAGCGCCTGGATCTCCGACCGGTCGAAGGGGGTGATGAAGGCGCGGTGCAACCCGCGCCCGGCGTCCTTGGCGACGCGGTCGGCGTCCTTCTCGATCCGCTTCAGCGTCGCGGTGCGGTCGGCGCGCTCCTCCGGACCGGCCTGCATGACGGCTTCCAGGGCGGCGGCGGCGTCGACGATGTGGCGGGCCTGCTCGATGAATTGCTCAATGACCCGCTCTTCCTTCGGCATCATGGAGCGGATGGCGCGCAGCAGCAGCATGGAAACGGTTCTCTCGGTCGGTTCTGCCGTTTCCTCTTAACGCCGGACGTCATGAAATTGCAGCAAAAACGTCATACGGGCAGGACAGGGCAGACAGGCCGGGGGAGAAAGCCCCGGCCTGCCGTGTCCTGCGCCGTCCTTACACCATGCCGGAGCGGGTGAAGGGCAGGTGGTGCAGGCGCTTGCCGGTGGCGGCGAAGACCGCGTTGGCGACCGCCGGGGCGGCGGTCGGCACGCCGGGCTCGCCGACGCCGGTCGGACGGGCGGTGGAGGGGAGGATGTGCACCTCGACCGGCGGCATCTCCGAATTGCGGAGCGGTTGGTAGGTGTCGAAGTTGCTCTGGTCCACCAGCCCGCCGGTCAGCGTGATCTCGTCGCGCAGCGCGTGGCCGATGGCCCAGCCGGTGCCGCCGGAGATCTGCGCCTCGACGATGTTGGGGTTCACGACCTGCCCGCAATCCACCGCGCAGACCACGCGGTCGATGGTCACGCGGCCCTGGTCGTCCACCGAGACCTCGGCGACGTGGGCGACGAAGCTGCTGAAGCTCTCATGCACGGCGATGCCGCGGCCCTTGCCCTTGGGCAGCGGCTGGCCCCAGCCGGCCTTCTCGGCCGCCAGCTTCAGCACGCCCTGGAGGCGCGGGTGGTCCTTCAGCATCTCTAGCCGGAAGGCCACCGGGTCCTTGCCCGCCGCCGCGGCCAGCTCGTCGATCATCACCTCCTTGGCGTAGGCGGTGTGGGTGTGACCGACCGAGCGCCACCACAGGGTGGTCACCGGGGACTTCGGCGACTGCAGATCGACGTACAGGTTCGGCACGGCGTAGGCCATGTCCGAGGACCCCTCGACCGAGGTCGCGTCCACGCCGTTCTTGACCATCACGGCTTCGAACGGGGTGCCCTCCATGAAGCTCTGCCCGACGATCTTCTGCCGCCACGCCACCAGCGTGCCGGAGGCGTCGAGGCCGGCCTTCACCTTGTGCAGGAACAGCGGGCGGTAGCGACCGCCGTGGATGTCGTCCTCGCGCGTCCACACCAGATGGACCGGGGCCTTGCCATAAGCTTTGGCGATGGACACAGCCTCGGCGATGTAGTCGGCGTCGGTCGTGGCGCGGCGGCCGAAGCTGCCGCCCGCCCAGACGGTGTTGATCACCACCTGCTCCGGCTTGCAGCCCAGCATGGCGGCGGCGACCTTCTGCTCGACCCCCTGGAACTGCGAGCCGGCCCAGATGGTGCAGCCGCCGTCCGGGTTCAGCTCCACGGTCGCGTTCAGCGGCTCCATCGGGGCGTGGGCGAGGTAAGGGAAGACGAACTCCGCCTCCACCACCTTGGCGGCTCCGGCCAGCGCCTTCGCCGCATCGCCAGTATCGGTGGCCACGTTGCCCGGCTGGTCGGCCAGCTTGCGGTAGTCGGCGAGCATCTCGTCGGTGCCGCGCATCTCCGCCTTGGCGTCGTCCCACTCCACCGTCAGCGCCTCGCGGCCCTTCATGGCGGCCCAGGTGTTCTTGGCGACGACCGCGACGCCCCTCGGCACGGTCAGCACCTCCAGGACGCCCGGAACCTGCTTGGCCGCGGCGGCGTCCACCGACTTCACGGTGCCGCCGAAGCGGGGGGAGCGGGCCATCACCGCCGTCACTTGGCCGGGGCGGCGGATGTCCATGGCGAAGATCGCCGTGCCGTCGGTCTTGGACACATGGTCCAGCCGGTGCAGCGACGGGTTGCCGATGAGCTTGTAGTCCTTGGCGTCCTTCAGCGCGACATTCTGCGGGACGGGCAGCTTCGCCGCGTCCTCCGCCAGTTCGCCGAAGCGGGCGCTGCGATTGGAGGCGGCGTGGCGGACGACGCCCTTCTCCACCGTGACGGACGAGGCCGGGACCGACCAGCGCGCCGCGGCGGTGGCGACCAGCATGGCGCGGGCGGCGGCGCCGGCCATGCGCAGCTCGTCCCAGCTGTTGGCGACGGCGGTGGAGCCGCCGGTGCCCTGGATGCCGAAGAAGTGGTTGGCGTAGAGCGCGCCGTCCGCCGGGGCGAAGGCGCCGCGCATCTGCGCCCAGTCGGCGTCAAGCTCCTCCGCGACGATGGTGGTCAGGCCGGTCATGATGCCCTGGCCCTTGTCCAGATGCTTGACCAGCACGGTGACCGTGTCGTCGGCGGCGATGCGGATGAAGGCCTGCGGGCGCGGGTCCGCCGGGCCGACAACCTTGGGGGTGGCGGCCTCGCTGGCGAACCCCGTCCGGGGCAGCATGGCGCCGAGAACCAGGGCGCCGCCGGCCCCCTTGAGGAAGCCGCGGCGCGAGGGGGAGGCGACATCCGCCGCCGCCTGCTTGATGAGCTGGTTCAGCATGGCTCAGGCCCCCATCGCCTTGGCGGCGTCCTTGATGGCCGCGCGGATGCGCGGGTAGGTGGCGCAGCGGCAGACGTTGCCGTCCATCGCCGCGTCGATGTCGTCGTCCGTGGGGTTGCGGTTGTCGGACAGCAGCGCCACGGCGCTCATGATCTGGCCGGACTGGCAGTAGCCGCACTGCACCACGTCCAGCTTCTGCCAGGCGGCTTGGACGGCCTGGGCGACCGTGCCGGACACGCCCTCGATCGTGGTGATCTTGGTGCCAGCGGCGGATTCCGCCGGGGTCTGGCAGGCGCGGATCGGCGTGCCGTCCATATGGACGGTGCAGGCGCCGCACTGGGCGATGCCGCAGCCGAACTTGGTGCCGGTCAGGTTCAACTCGTCCCGCAGGACCCACAGAAGCGGCATGTCGCCGGGCACGTCGACGTCCCGGTCCTGCCCGTTGATGTTCAAACGAATCATCGGATGATCCCTGTCTCTCGACTCTGCCTGTCGGGTATTGTGGTGTGGGCCTTCGGCGGGCAATTCCTGCGTGAATCCCAGCTTCGAAAAGACCGTATGCAGTGTGGTCCCGTTCGGCGGGCGTGGCAAACATCCCAGTGTGGGAGTTGGTCTTCCGCGGAAGCGCCGGCCCTATCCGTTCGTTCGGCCCGCAAACGTGACCACGATCATCCTAACCGCTTCGCTGCGAGCCGAATAGCCGGTACAATCCGCTTGAGCTTATGAATTTGGTGCATGAATGAACCGGAACGACCTCAGCGATCTGGCGGCCTTCGCCGTCGTGGCGGAGGAGGGGAGCTTCACGCGGGCGGCAGCCCGGCTGGGGATGTCCCAATCCGCGCTCAGCCACGCCATGAAGGCGCTGGAGGACCGGCTCGGCCTGCGCCTGCTGGCCCGCACCACCCGCAGCGTATCCACGACGGAGGCCGGGCAGCGGCTGCTCCGTACCCTGCGGCCGGCGCTGGACGACATCGCCGCCGGGCTGGCGGCGGTGGGGGAACTGCGCGAGAAGCCCGCCGGCACGCTGCGCATCACCACCGGCAAGCACGCCGCCGTGCGGTTGCTGTGGCCCGTGCTGTCGCGCTTCCTCGCCGACTATCCGGAGGTGCAGGTGGAGCTGTCCATCGACAGCAGCCTGACCGACATCGTGGCCAGCCGCTTCGACGCCGGGGTCCGGCTGGGCGAGCAGCTCGAGAAGGACATGATCGCGGTGCGCATCGGCCCGGACATCCGGGCGGCCATCGTCGGCGCGCCCTCTTACTTCGCGCAGCATCCGGTGCCCTGCGCCCCGCAGGATCTGGCCGGGCACGACTGCATCAACTACCGTTTCACCACGTCCGGGGCCGTCTATGTCTGGGAGTTCGAGGAGGACGGCCATCCAGTGAACGTCCGGGTGACCGGATCGCTGGTGTCCAACGACATGGACGTCATCATGGCCGCCGCTCTGGACGGGCGGGGGTTGGCCTACATCTTCGAGGACGAGGTGGCGGAGCACGTCGCCGCCGGGCGGCTGGTCCGTGTGCTGGACGACTGGTGCAAACCCTTCCCCGGTTATTATCTCTACTACCCCAGCCGCCGGCAGATCCCGCCGGCTCTGGCCGCGCTGGTCGACGCGCTGCGCTACCGACTGTAGCATCCGCGCAACGTGAGCATGCCGATTCCGCGCTCCGGACGGATCCGAAAAAGGATTATTAACGTACCAAAAGATTAAGGTAATCGGATCAAGCGGCGCCGAGCCGCCGGAACGGGATGAACGCCGGATGATGCGTGTGTATGCCTGCATAACCCAGCAGCACGATCTGTGGCTCGTGCTGCTGGCGGGGGCGGTCTGTGGATTCGGTGCCTGGGTGTCCCTGAACCTCGCCCGCCGCGCTGCGGCGGCGGTGGGACGGGCGCGCTGGGGGTGGCTGGCCGGTGCCGCGACGGCGACCGGCGGTGGCGTGTGGGCAACCCACTTCATCGCCATGCTGGCCTTCCGGACCAGCCTGCCCATGGGCTACGACGTCGGTCTGACGGTCCTGTCGATCCTGATCGCCATCGGCGGTGCCGCGGTGGGCATCCGCCGCGCCATCGGCGGCGGGCGGCTGGCCGCGCCGCTGGGCGGCGCCATCGCCGGGGCCGCGGCGACGGCCATGCATTTCACCGGCATGGCGGCGCTCCAGGTTCCGGCCAACCTGCATTACGATCCGGCTTACGTCGCGGTGGCGCTGGGCCTGGGCGTCCTGCTGGGCGGGGCGGGCTTCACCGCCGCCCTCCGGATCGGATCGCTGAAGGGGCTGGCGGCGGGGGCGGCCCTGTTGGCGCTGGGCATCTGCGGGCTGCATTTCACCGGCATGGCCGGCGTGACGCTGATTCCCGATCCGCTGCACGACATGTCCGACGTGATCATGGAGCCGGGCCTGCTGGCGATCGCCATCGCGGTAACGGCCACGGTGGTGATGGCGCTGGGCCTCGCAGGGGCCATTGTCGACCAACGCTTGGCCGCGAGGGCGGCGCACGAGGCGGCGCGGCTGCGCGCCAGCGAGGAGCGGTTCCGCCAGCTCGCCGACGCCACCACGGAAGGCATCGTCATCCACCGCGACGGCGTGGTCCTCGACGTCAATCGCGCCATGGCGGAGCTGCTGGGCAAGCCGCAGGCGCAGTTCATCGGGCAATCCATGCTGCGCTTCGTGGTGCAGAACCGCCGCTCCGACATCGCGCGCAAGCTGGCCCAACCGACCTCCGAGCGGGTGGAGCTGGACCTGCTGCACGACGACGGCACCCTGGTGATGGTCGAGGCGCACGGGCAGGACATCACGCACGAGGGCCGTCCCGCCCGCGTCGTCGCCGTGCGCGACATCCGTGAGCGCAAGCGGGCGGAGGAGCGCATCCGCCACATGGCGCACCACGACCTGCTGACCGGCCTGCCCAACCGCTCCTTGTTTCTCGACCGGCTGAACGGCGCGCTGGCCAGCGCGGGTCGGGCACGGACTGGGGTGGCGGTGCTCTATCTGGATCTCGACCGTTTCAAGGCGGTGAACGACCTGCTGGGCCACCCGGCGGGCGACCGGCTGTTGCAGGAGATGGCGCGCCGGATGCTGGAGGCGGTGCCCAGCCACGACACGGTGGCGCGGCTGAGCGGCGACGAGTTCGCCGTGCTGCACCGCATCGCCCAGCCGGGCGAGGCGCTGGCCCTGGCCGACCGCCTGGTCAAGGCACTGGGCGTGCCCGCCGAATTGGACGGCCAGCGGATGGTGGTCGGGGCGAGCATCGGCATCGCCCTGTTCCCCCAGGACGGCGGCGGGGCGGAAGCGCTGCTCCAGCACGCCGACACCGCGCTCTACCGCGCCAAGTCGGAAGGGCGGGGCACCTTTCGCTTCTTCGAGGCGGAAATGGACGAGCGTCTGCAGGCCCGCCGCGGCCTGGAGCGCGACCTGCGCCAGGCGCTGGTTGACGGCGCGCTCAACGTCCATTACCAGCCGCTGGAGGACTGTCGTACGCATCGTATCCTGGGCTTCGAGGCGCTGGTGCGCTGGAAGCATCCGGAGCGCGGCATGATCCCGCCGTCGGAGTTCGTGCCGCTGGCCGAGGAGAGCGGGCTGGTGATGCAACTCGGCGAGTTCGTCCTGCGCACCGCCTGCCGGGACGCCCGGAACTGGCCAGACGCGGTCAAGGTGGCGGTGAACCTGTCGCCGATCCAGTTCCGCCATTCCGACCTCTCGGCCACCATCCTCGGCATCCTGGAGGAAGAGGGACTGCCGCCGCACCGGCTGGAGATCGAGGTGACCGAGGGGGTGATGATCGACGACACCGAACGCGCCCTGGCGGCGCTGACCGCCCTGAAGGCCGCCGGGGTGCGCATCGCCCTGGATGATTTCGGCACGGGCTACTCCAGCCTCAGCTACCTTCAGAAATTCACCTTCGACAAGCTGAAGATCGACCGCTCCTTCGTCCAGCTGATGGCGGAGAACCGCGAGTCCCTGTCGATCATCCGCACCATCCTGGCCCTCGCGAAGAGCCTGGACATCGCCGTCACGGCGGAGGGCGTGGAGACGGAGGAGCAGCGGACCCTTTTGAAGAACGAGTCCTGCAACCAGCTCCAGGGTTATCTGATCGGGCGCCCGGTTCCGGCGTCCGAGCTGGCGCGCTTCTACGAGCCGGCGTGAGGCGCCACTCCAGGCGCCATTCCGGACGTTTTTCGCGGCGTGGCGCGGGTCAGCGGATCTCGATGAGGTCCGTCAACTCGCGCACGACCAATTCCAGGCTGTCGGCCACGGCCTCGCACGACACCCGTTCCTCCGGGGTGGTGAAGTCGGCGGAGCGCAGGGTGGCGATCTGCTCCTTCAACCGGCCGATGTAGGCGATCAGCTTTTCTTCCATGCCCGGACCCCGTGGTGCGAGAGGCTTCCCGCAACCATAACAGGCGAGCGGGGGCTTTGGCGCTCGAATTCTCCGCCCGCCGGACTGTGGGCCTGCGCCGCCATCAGAGCGGCTTTCTCATGGCGCACCGCCGTGCAATGGGAAGCCCTGCCTGTCCCTCGGCCTGCAAAACCGCCTCCAGACGGGCGCCCAAATGGCCGTGATCCAATGTCATGAACCCAAGTCTCTGATAATAGGGCTCATTCCAGGGCACCTTTCTGAAGGTGGTCAAGGTCAGGGAAGAAACACCGTGGCGGATGGCATGGTGCTGAGCCGCGTCGATCAACGCCCGTCCGATGCCGCACCCCTGTTGATCTCGGTGGACAGCCACCTGCCAAATGTGAAGCGCGTCGGGGGTCACCTCCCCGTTCAGGAACGCCACGACTCCGCGTCCCTCCAACTCGGCGACGAAGGCAACGCCCGTCGCGATCAGGGCGCGATGCTGCGCCTCCGATTGGACATCGTCGTCGGCAATCCACTCCAGCCCGTCCGATTGCCGGAATATTTCACCGGAACTGCGCTCGATCTCCGGCAGGAGCGTCGCGTCGCGCTCGTTTGCCAATCTTATGCTTATCATGTGCGCCAAGAATTGACGGAGGCTACGCCCGCCATGGCCGATCACCGTCATCGGCCATCCGGCCCCCGGTTCCTCCGGAGTGGAGAGGGGTGGTCGAGCGGAAGGCGCGAGCGGCTCATGAACGGATGAGCCCCTCAACCTCCTTGATCGCGGCATCGGCGGGAATGCGTTCCATCTCGCGACCGCCGAAGGCGGCGGCGGTCAGCACCGTCCCCCGTGTCACCTTGGGGCGCAGCTTCTCCGCGATGGTCGGGCCGTAGAGGGTCAGCAGCGGCACGTCTGCGAGGCCGAACAGGTGGCTGGTCCCGCTGTCGTTGGCGACCGCCGCCGCGCAACGCCGGGTCAGCGCGATGGTGCGCACCGGGGAATAGCGCGGCTCGGCCAGTTCGGCGTCCTGGAGCGGGAACAGCGCCTGCGGCACGGCGGCGCGCAGCCCGGGCAGCCAGTCCAGCTCCGCCGGGCCCAGGATGAAGACCGGCACCCGCCCGCCGGCGACCTGGGCGCGGGCCAGTTCCACGAAGCGTTCCAGCGGCCAGCATTTTACCCGCTTGCCCGCCCCCGGCGCGATGGCGACGTAGCCCGGCCCGTCGGGCAGGACGGCGCGCGCCTCGGCCTCGGCCTCGGCCGGGATGGGAACGGCCATGTCCAGGGGGGGGCGCCGCCCGCCGGCGACCTCCAGCAGGTCGAACAGGCGGTCCAGCACATGCCGCGGCTCCGTGTAGCCGGGCGGTGGGCGGCGGTCCGACAGGCGGTAGCCGGCGCAGGCCGAGACGAACACGTCGTGCCGCAGCCGCCGCGCCAGCAGCGTCCGCCAGGGCAGCGCCTGGGTGTCCAGCACCAGGGAGAAGCGGTCCTTGATGGGCATGGGCCTCAGCAGGCCGAGCGGGCTGCGCCCGATGCCGGTGTCGGCGCGGAACTCGTCGATCAGCCCGTCCATCATCGGGCGCAGCGTGGTCGCCAGATGGGTGCCTTCGGTGGTGATCCAGGTGATCCGGTGGTCCGGGAACAGCCCCCGCAGGGCGCGCACGAAGGGAATCTTGATGAGCGCGTCACCGATCAGCTCGCCATGGGTGAAGACGGCGAGCGACGGGGAGCCGGCGCGGTCGTTTGCGGGCATGCGGAAGCCTTGGGAGGATGCGGCCAAGCGGACGCCGGACTATAGCGGCCCGCATCCGGCGGCGGAACCCTCCGCAAAGCCGCCGTCCTTCAATCCCCTCTCCCCTCTGGGGAGAGGAAGGGTGAGGGGGTTGCGCTTTTGCCGAACGTGCCGCCGCGCGCAACCCCCTCACCGGCCCTGCGGGCCACCCTCTCCCCAGAGGGGAGAGGGCTGTGATGGAGCCGGCCTACAGTTCCGCGTTCAGGCCCGACGCCGACAGCTCGACCGGGCGCACGGCGTGGCCGGAAGGGGCGTAGAGGCCGTCGCTGGCCGCCTTCTCCAGCGCCACCAGAAGGCTGCGGTTGATCGACAGCACCGCCTTGCGCATAGCGACCAACCCGGCCGCGTTGTCGTTGATGGCGCGGTCCAGCCGCTCCACCCGCTCCAGGATCATCGCGCGCAGGTCGTCGTTCAGCCGCAGCGTGCCCGACTGTGCCTGGGTCATGATGCCGCCCAGACGGTCGGCCATCGCCTGCTTGCGCCGGGCGTAGACCTCCAGCCCCTCCAGATCGCCGGCGGCAAGCGCCGCCGTCTCCTCGTCGAGCAGGACGCTCAACTCCGCCACCGTGTCGAGGAACTCCGTCATCACCACGGCGGTCGGCCCGTCGGCCAGCGCGGGGATCTCGGGCTCCGGAGCGGCGGCGGGCGCGGCGTCCTCGACCGGCTTGGCGTCGGGGGCGAATTCGCGGATCAGGTCCTTGAAACGGCGGCTCATCCCTTGGTTCCTTCGCTCGTCTGGCCGTAGAGGCGGGCCACGTCGGCTTCGACCATGCGGCCGATGCCCAGGGTGCCGGCCTCGGCGATCGCCTTGCCGTATTCCTGGAGCATGAAGCTGCGCCACGTCCGCTCGCCCTGGCCGCCGCCGAAGGCGCTGCCGGTCTCGATGCCGGCGAACATGGATTCCAGCATCTGCCCGACCATCAGCGCCTCGAACTCCTGCCCGGCCTTTTCGGCGGCCCGGTTTTGAGTGGCGGGCTTCGCGGCTTGGGTGGTTGTGGAAAGGGGGGAGATGTCCATCGTGTCGTCGTCCGGCCGGAGGTGTCAGATGATTTCCAGATCGGCGTGCAGCGCGCCCGCCGCCTTGATCGCCTGGAGGATGGCGACCATGTCGCGGGGCCCGACGCCCAGCGCGTTCAGCCCGTTGACGAGCTGCTGCAGGCTGACGTTGCCGCCAATGGTGACGAATTGGCGCCCGTTGCCCTCCTGCACCTGCACGTCGGTGCGCGGCACCACCACCGTCTGCCCGTCGGAGAAGGGCTGAGGCTGCGACACCTGGGGCGTCTCCACCACGCGGACGGTCAGGTTGCCCTGGGTGATGGCGACGCGGCTGATGCGCACGTCGTCGCCGATGACCACGGTGCCGCTGCGCTCGTCGACCACCACCCGCGCGATGCCGTCCGGGCGCACGGTGAGCTGCTCGATGTCGCCGATCAGCCGGGCGACCGCGCCGGTGTAGCGGGGCGGGATGCGGACGTCGACGGTGGTCGCGTCCAACACATGGACGGCGCTGCTGCCCAGCCGCACCGCCACCGCGTCGGCGATGCGGTTGGCGGTGGTGAAGTCGGGGTTGCGCAGGGCCATGCGAACGGCGGTCGTCTCGTCCAGCGCGAATTTCAGCTCGCGCTCGACGATGGCACCGTTGGCGATGCGGGCGCTGGTCGGCACGCCCTTGGTCACGTTGGCGGCCACTCCGCCCGCCGAGAAGCCGCTGACCGACAGCGACCCCTGGGCCACGGCGTAGGCCTGCCCGTCGGCGCCCAGCAGCGGCGTGACCAGCAGCGTGCCGCCGAGCAGGCTGGTGGCGTCGCCGAGAGCCGACACGGTGATGTCGATGGTCGTGCCCTGGCGGGCGAAGGGCGGCAGCGAGGCCGTGACCATCACCGCCGCGGCGTTGCGGGTGCGCAGCACCTCGTCGCGGGTGTTGATGCCCAGCCGCTCCAGCATGCCCTTCAGGCTCTGCTCGGTGAAGGGCGTGTTGATGAGCCGGTCGCCCGAGCCGTTCAGCCCGACCACGAGGCCGTAGCCGATGAGCTGGTTGCGGCGCACCCCGTCGAAGGTGACGAGATCCTTCACCCGCGTCTGGGCCAGCCCATCGCCCGCCATGGCGGCGGCACCCAGCAGGCAGGCCGCGGCCAGCGCTGCCACGCGGAGGGCTCGGCGGATCGGACCTTGCTTCATCAGACCGTCTTTCATCGTCCCGCAGGGAGGCCGTGCCGTCCTACAGGTAATTGGTCAGGCTCATCCGGGCGATGCGGGCGGTAGCCGCCGCGGTCGCCTCGATCTGCACTTCGAGCTGGTTCATGCGCAGGCTGGCCTCCGCCGGATCGACGCTTTCCATCGCGTCGAGCTGGTCGTTGAGGACGCGGAGCTGCGTCGTGTTCATCGCCGCGATGTCGTCGAGCTGGGCGCGGTGGATGCCCAGCTGCGCGGTGGCGTCGCGCACCCCCTCGATGCCGCCCGACACCTTGGCGACCGCCGCCTCCATGTAGGGCTTGTAGGCGTCCAGCGGCAGCTGGCTGGTGTCGATGCTGGCCAGCATGTAGAGGCCCTGGAGCAGGTCCCGCACGGCCGGGTCGTTGCCCTGGATGCCGTAGGGGATCTCGGTCGTGCGGTCGAGCCGGGCGCTGAGGCGCGGCGCGGTCGTGGGCGCCCCCTGATAGAACCCGCCCTCGAAGCTGAGCGGCGAGGCCGACGGTGCGGCGAACAGGTCGTCCAGCGCCGCCACGGCGGCGGCGGTCTCGGTCGGGGTCTGCGGCGATGACGTGCCTCCGGTGGCCGCGGCGATGGTGTCCTGCACGATCTGGATGGGCGAGGGCAGGCCGGAGTCGTCGCCCTGCACGGCGCGCATGGGGGCGGCCTTCACCTCCACCCCGCCGAACAGGTAGCCGTTGCCGGAGGAGGCGTTGAGCATGCCCACCACCTGCTCCAGCATGGCGCGGGCCCGCACCTGGAGCGAGCTGCCGGTGGGCGAGGGCTGGCCCAGCCCGACCGAGGCGGCGGCCAGAACGTCCTGCCCGGCGGACAGGATGTTGGTCAGCGCGCTGTCCATGGTGCCCAGCCGTCCCTGCAGCAAGGCGGTGGATTTCAGGGTTTGGTCGGTCTCGTCATAGAGGTTGCGCAGCGCGATGGCCTGACCGGTGCGCGCGCCCAGCGCCTTGGCGACGTCGAAATGCTTGCCGCTGGCGATCTCGTCGTTGTTGCGCAGCCGTTCGAGCTGAAGCTCGGTGTTGGCGGTCTGCAGGCGCTTGGAAAGGCCGAGGGTGGAGACGGCGTTGTAGAGCATGGCGTCAGTTCCGGATCTGGAGCAGCGTGTCGAGCATCCGCCCGGCGGCCTGGAGCACCTGGGCGCTGGCGCCGTAGCTCTGCTCGATCAGCAGCAGCTTCTGCATTTCGTCGTCGACGTTCACGCCGTCGCGGTTGAGCCGCGCCGATTGCAGCGCGTCGGCGCTGATCTTGCGGGTCTTCATCTCGGACTCGGCGGTGGTGCGGTAGCCCTGCTGGGTGGAGACCATGCCGGTGGCGTAATCGCCCAGCGTGGCCGAGGAGGGCAGGTCCGCCGCGGCGAAGCTGCGGGTGGCGGAAAAGGCGTTCAGGAAGCGGTCGATCTGCGTGGTGTCGCCCGACGCCAGCGGAGCGCCCGCCTGGACGCCGCTCTGCATCATCCATGGGTTGCTTCGCACGCTGCCGTTGACGGCGATGCGCGAGGCCAGCCCTTCCGTCGTGCCGTAGGCGGCGCCGGCGTCGGTGAACAGGCCGGGCTGGGTGGGGTCGGCCTCCGCCGCCTGGAACTGCTGGACGATGCCCGCCGCCAGCTCGTCGAGCTGGGCCAGCGCCCGCGGCATGTCCTGGTGGGCGGTCTGGACATAGCCCATGATGCGCCCGCTCTGGATGTCCTGGTCCGGGTTGTCGGAGATGATCTTGCCGCCGGCCACCAGATCGCCGCCGACGAGCTGAAGCGGCTGGGCGCCCGCCGGCAGCTCACGGTCGAGCAGCGTCTGGCCGTTGCGGGTCATCACCACCACCTCCCCGCTTTCGCGGGTGTGGATGCGGATGCCGATCTCGCTCGACACCTGATCGAGCAGCCGGTCGCGCTCGTCCATCAGGTCGCCGGTCTCGGCGCCCTTGGCCTTCTGGGTGGCGATGGCGCTGTTCAGCTCCCCGATGCGGACGAGCGAGCGGTTGACCTCGTCGACGGAGGACTGGAGCCGCGCCTTGGCGTCGTTCTGCACGGTGATGGCCGCGGCGGCGGTGTCATGCAGGCGGCGCACCAGCGATTCCGCGGAATCCACCACGGCGGTGCGCGCCGCCTCGTTGTCCGCCTGGTTGCGGAGCTGGCTGAAGGACTGCTGGAGTTTCGCCAGCGCGGTGGAGACGGACCGCTCGTCCTGCGGCTGGCCCAGCGCCGTGGCGTAGTCGGCCAGCGCCGAGGCGCGGGTTTCCTGCGCGGTGTACCGGCTCTGCTCGAACCGGGCGTCGCGGATCAGGAACTCGTCCACGCTGCGCAGCACGCCGTCGACGCGCACGCCCTGGCCGCGCCCGCCGCTGATCGCGGTGGAGACGGCCAGATCCTTGCGGACGAAGCCCGCGGTGGTGGCGTTGGTGATGTTGTGCGAGACCAGCGCGGCTTGCTGCTGGGTCGCGCGCAGCCCGGACAGGGCGGCGCTGAGGGCCAGTTGGAGGCTCATGGCGGGCTATCCCCTTTCCCGTCCGTCAGCGCTTCAGACGGGTGGTCTCGTCCACCATCTCGTCGGCGGTGCGCACCAGCGTGGCGTTGGAGGAGTAGGCGCGCTGCGTCTCGATCAGCGACACCAGCTCCTCGGCGATGTCGACGTTCGACTGCTCCAGCGCGTAGCCGGCGACCGAGCCGGCGGTGCCGCTGTTGCCGTTGCTCAGCGTCATCGTGCCGCTGTCGATGCCCAGCGTGTAGGTGTTGCCGTCCTGCGGGACCAGACCGCCGGGGTTGACCACATCGGCGACCGGCACCTGATAGAGCGGCTGGCGGGCGCCGTTGTCGTAGACGGCCCACAGCGTACCCGCCTTGTCGATGTCCACGGTGCTGACGCGGCCGGCGCGGGCGCCGTCGCCCATGAACTGCGGCACGTAATCGCCGTTGAGCTGCGTCAAGTTGCCGACCGTGACGTTGACGGTGTCCGGCGTCGGGTTGGCCGGCGAGGTCAGCGTGATCTGCGGCAGGGCACCCGCCGGCAGGCCGGCGTTGGCGCCCGTGGTGTTGAAGGTGACGGTGCTGGTGGACAGGGTGGCGGTGTAGCCGGCGGGCGGCGTGACCGACAGCGTCCACTCGTTCGGGTTGGCCGTCTTCGTCCAGGTCATCGTGACGTCGAGCGGGTTGCCGAGCCCGTCGTAGAGCGAGGTCGAGGTGTCGAAGCTGGTGCCGTCCGTGGCCTGGGCCGGCAGGTTGCCGGCGAAGCTCATCTGCGTCGTCTTGCTGCCGCCATAGGCCAGCCCGGCGATGGAGACGGCGCTCAGCCCGTCGAAGCTGCTGCGGTTCACCGCGGGCAGGCTGCCGTCCGGACCCAGCTTCCATGCCTGGAGATACTGGCCGGCGCTGTTGCGCAGGAAGCCCTGGTCGTCGGGCAGGAAACTGCCGGCGCGGGTCAGCGCGTAGCCGGGCGAGGTTCCGGTGGTGCCGGCGTTGTCGGCGACGACGAAGAAGCCGCGCCCCTCGATGGCCATGTCGGTGGCGGACTGGGTGCCCTGGATGGTCCCGTCCTTCAACACCTGATAATGCACGTTGGAGCGGACGCCGCCCGCGGAGTAGTTGCTCGTCGAGCCGGAGGAGGTCATCAGCGTCGAGAAGTCGACCGCGGCGCGCTTGTAGCCGATGGTGGCGGAGTTGCTGATGTTGTCCGAAATGGCGGCCATCCGCGAGCTTTGCGCGGACATGCCGCTCACACCGGACCGCATGGCGCTGAACAGGCTCATCGGGAGATCCTCATCCTAAATCGGTTGGGCCGGAAGCGAGCCACGGGATTCTCCGCGATGGACTTCGGAGGGGAGAGTACAGGGCGGCTTTTAAAGCGGATTTAAAGAGCGTTTTTGTGCGTTTACTTAAAATTTTCCGCTCTTTTGCTGCGGCGGTCCGTTGGGGCGGCGGCCGGGGGCGGCTCTTTCCCGTGGGGAAAGGGTGAAACCGAAGTGCGATTGCGGGGGCGGCGAACGGATGCCGCATTGCGCGGATCGACAAATCCGGTCACTGTTGGACCGGTTGTCCTCCATGCATCGAGTGTCCAGAGTGAGCGAAGAGCAAAAGCAGCAGGTTACGGCGGTCGTCAAATGGTACAAGGCCGACAAGGGCTTCGGCTTCGTCCGCTTCGCCGACGGAAGCGGTGAGGCGTTTCTGCATTCCCGGGTTCTCGCCTCGCTGGGCGAGGTGTCGCTGACCGAGGGCACCGGCCTCGTCTGCGACATCGCCGAGACCCCGAAGGGGCCGCAGGTCGTGGCCATCCATTCCATCACCCCCGCCGACCCGGCGGAGGCCAAGCCGGCCCGCGCGCCGAAGCAGCGCCGGCAGCGCCAGCCCGAGGCCGGCGATCCCCAGGCCGTCCGCCCCGCCGCTCCGGCGGCCATCCGCGAGCCCAAGCCGCGGCGCGCCGAGCGGCCGGCTCCGGCCCTGATGCCGGTGCCCACCGGTGAGATGATCTATGGGACCGTGCGCTGGTACAATCTGGACAGCCAGTCCGGCCTGATCGACGCGTGGGACGACGAGACGGGCATCGGCGTCTATTTCGACCGCGCGATCCTGCGCCAGTCCGGGCTGGAAGTGGTGGCCGACGGCGAGGACGTGCGTTTTGTCGCCGTGCCGGGCGACGGCGGCCCGACCGCGCTGCGCGTCGAATTGGTGTGAGCCAACGGGAATCAGGCGCCGCCGGGCTGAGACCCCGGCGGCGCCTGATTCAAACCGGGACCCCGGCTGACGCGCTCAGCGGGGGGTGAAGGACCGCGAGGGACGGCGCTCGACGACGACCGGCGGGCGCTGGTCCATGCCGCCGGAAGGGCGGGACGGGTAGTGGCCGCGGGATTCGGAGGAGTCCATCCGCCCGGCGGCCTCGCGCACCTCGAAGATGCGGCGTTCGACCGGCAGGCTCTCCGCCAGGACGATGACGGTGTTGAGCGAGATCCGGTCGATCGCCGGCTCCATCCGGTCGGCGCGCAGCCGGCCCGCCTGCACAAGTTCCTCCACCTCGGCTTCCGAGCACTTCAGCCAGGCCGCCGCCTCGGCGATGGAGAGTGACTGGTCGCGCATCGAAGAAGCTCCAAGACTGGGGTGGGGACGGGAAACCGGGTTGCCAATAGGGGTGTACCCGATTTCCGCGCCGAACAACAGGGTGGCGAAAGGGCGTCCCGCCACAAGACGCCCGGGAACCGCTTCTTTTTACTCCTTGGTCACGCTCCGGCAGCGTTGCTGGAGCAGGGCGACGGCCTGGGCGGCCTCGTCGCCCTGCAGCGTGAAGGCCCGCTCGTCCAGCAGCCGCCCGTCGGCGTTGAAGGCGCGGACGAACAGGCCGTGCGCGGTGCTGGTCACCACGGTGTCCACCACGGCGTCCGCCGTCTCGTCGCTCGCCACGTCGATGAAGGAGGCGAGTTCCGACAGCTCGCCGTCGTCCGTCCAGTCGGCCTCGGCGATCAGGTCGAGCAGATCGTTCAGCCCGCCGGCCGGCTCGCAGCGCTGGACACGTGGATCGGCGCCCTGGATGGCCGCCGTGAAGCGGGTCAGCGCCTCGCGGATGCGGGTTTCCTCCGCGGGGTCGAGCTCGGGTTCGCCGTCCTCGCCGATGCGGGCCAGCCCGAGGAAGTCGGGAACCGCATCCTCGCCGGCGGCCTCGACGGCTTCCGCCTCTTCCTCGATCAGCCCGACGACGCCGACCAGCCGGGTGCCGGTGTCCGCCGGATCGGCCAGCAGGTCGCCTTCGCGGACGAAGCGCAGCGCCGCGTCGGTCGAGTCCAGCATGCGCAGCAGCAGGGTGCGGCGGTCGGCGGCTTCCAGATAGACCAGCGCTTCCGGCTCCAGCCAGACCGGCAGCAGGCGCGTGTCGGCGGCGGTTTCCAGCAGGCCGGTGGAATCCAGCGCCTCTTCGATGGTCTCTACGGCGGGCGGCTGCGACAGGTCGCCGGACACCTCCACCGCCAGCCAGAAGAGGGTGGCGATCATGTCGTCGCCCTGGGCGTCGGTGCGGCGGACGGATTCGGCGATGGTTTCCACCTCGTCGAGGAACTCCGGCTGTTCCTCCTCGCGCAGCTTGTCCAACGCGGCTTCCAGCACCGCCTGGCGTCCGGCGTCCAGCGTCTCGTCGAGCAGTTCATCGAAGCGGCGGTCGCTGTTGCGCCAATAGCGGACCAGGCGGTCCGCCGGCGTGCCCGTGAAGGTTCCGGAGGCCGGCTTGTCCGCGCCGTTCCGCCCGTTGCCTGTCTTTGCCATGCTGCCTCTCCTGACTGGTCCGCCGGCGCTGTCGGGCGCGGGGGTGACGATACGGGCAGTGACCGTAGTGGCCGAAGGGCGCGCTGGCAAGCCGCCTGTCGAGCCACCTGTCAAGCCGCCCGTCAAGCCGTTGTCTTGCGCTTTCAGGGCACTCGACAGCGGCGGCCGTCCTGCGGCAGGCTGGAGCCCGCAATCAAAAGCCGGAGGGCAGGACCCGTGACGACGCGCGATGAGACCGAGGTCCTGCTGGAGGAGCTTCGCAAAGGCTTCGGCGTGGCCTCGAACAGTGAGCTTCTGCACCTGCTCGCTGCGCTGGGGCGGGTCGTCCTGGACGAATCCAGCCGGGACGAGCGTGGACGCCGCGTGCTGAAGATCATCGGCAAGGGCGGGCGCGAACGCCAGATCGTGATCTCGGAGTAGGGGAGAAACGCCCTTCCCCGCGCACCGCCGCGGGGAAGGGCGTCCTTATCAGCTCGCGCGGACGCGCTGGAGGAAGCCGGACAGCTCGCGGTTGAGCGCGTTGGCGCCGTCGGCGAGGTCGTGGGCCTTGTCGAGGAGCGTGCGGGCGGCGGTGCCGCTGCGGTCGGCGGCGGCGTTGACGCCGGCGATGGTCTGCGTCACCTCGGTGGTGCCCAGCGCCGCCTGATGGACGTTGCGGGCGATCTCCTTGGTGGCGGCGCTCTGCTGCTCCACCGCTGCGGCGACGGTGGCGCCGATGGTGCCGACGCGGGTGACCACCTGGACGACCGCCTGGATCTCCTGCACGGCCTCGCCGGTGGCGCTCTGGATGCCGGCGGCCTGGGCGGCGATCTCGCCGGTGGCGCGGGCGGTCTGGGCGGCCAGCGCCTTCACCTCGTTGGCGACGACGGCGAAGCCCTTGCCGGCCTCCCCGGCGCGGGCCGCCTCGATGGTGGCGTTGAGCGCCAGCAGGTTGGTCTGGCTGGCGATGTCGTTGATGAGATCGACGACGCGCCCGATGCTCTGCACGGAGTCCGCCAAGCCGCCGATCTGCCCGTTGGCGCGCTCGGCCAGGGTCATCGCCTCGCGGACGATGTTGGTGGACTCGGTGATCTGCCGGGTGATCTCCTCGATGGAGCTGGTGAGCTGCTCCGACGCGGCGGCGACGGTCTCCACGTTGGCCGAGGTCTGCTCGGTCGCGGCGGCGACGCTGGTGGCGAGACGGTTGGTCTCCTCCGCCGTGGCCGACATGCTGCGGGCGCTTTCCTCCATTTCGGTGGATTCCGCCACGAAGCGGCTGACCACGCTGCCGACGGCCCCCTCGAAGCTGCTGGCGATCTCCTCCAGCGAGCGCTTGCGGTCCTCCTCGGCGCGGCGGGCGGATTCGATCTGCTCGGCCTCCAGCCGGCGCTTGGCGAGGGCGTTCTCGCGGAAGACCTCCACCGTGCGGGCCATGGCGGAGATTTCGTCGCGGCCGCCGGACGGAACCGTCACGTCGAGGTCGCCGGCGGCGATCTTCTCCATCCCGCCCTGGAGGGTGAGCAGACGGCGCACCACCATGCGGCGCACGAAGACCAGGATGACCAGCGCCGACAGCAGCAGGCTGACCACGCCGACCCCGATCTGCAGGATCGTGCCGTTGGACAGCGCCTTCTCGCTCTCCTCGGCGGCGTCGGTGATAGCGCCCTCCTGCGTGTGCACGAGGTTCACCACAGCCATGGTCAACGTTTCGGACAGGCTCAGGTTGTTGGTCAGCAGGTCCCGCTGCGCCTTCAGGATCTCCAGCTCGGCCAGACGGGTGGGAATCAGCCCGTCCGGCTCGATCGAGAGGGTTTCGATCGCCTTCAGCGGCTCGGCCATCGCTTGGCGCGAGGCTTCGGGCAATTGGCTGGAGCTGGCGGTCATGGTGGTTACGAGAATGCGCGTCTGCGCCTCGATGATCGAGAGCCGGCTTTCGTCGAAGCTGGCGGCGGCTTCGGTCAGCAGGCCGCGGACGGTGGTGGCGCCATCGTCGATGCTGCGGACGAGGGTGAGCTGTTCCTCGGTCTGGAGATACTCCTCGCCGGCTTGCAGCCGCTCCTCCGCTGGCCGGGTGTCGTCCCGGAATGCGGCGCGCTGCATGTCCACGCCGCTGCTGTGGATTGACTTCCAGGGCGCCACGAGTTGCGACAGGCGCCGCGTGGCGATGACCACCTGCTCCAGCAGTTCGGCGCGGCGGTCGCTCAGCCCGATCCGCTTGTCCGCCGCCTGATCGAGCAGCGTGACGTTGGCGAGCAGGGCCTGGGCGGCGCTGCTGGCGGCGGCGGTTTCGGACTGTCCCCCGGCGTGGGACGCGGCGTTGGCGCTGTTCTGCTCCAGTTCGGCCAGATCGCGCAGCTCGCGCTCGAAATCGTGCCGCTCCATGGCGATGCGCGCCGCGAGATCCGCCTTCTCCTCCTTGCTGGTGACGGAGCGAAAGGCCGGAGCCAGCGCGTCGATGCGGCCGGCGTGCTGGGCCGCCCGCAGGGCGCCGAGCGCGGACGGCACGGCCTCCGCGGTGATGACCTGCAGCGTCCGGCCGAAGCCGGCGTATCCGGTCAGCGCCACCCCGATGGCGACGAGCGTGCAGCACATCACGGCGCCGACACCGGTGAACAGACGCCCCTGAACGCCTCCCAGCCGGCTTGGGCGCACCACCTTATCCTGGGCAATTCCTAACGGTTTGGACATGTCATCTCTTCCCCAACGGCGGTCTTGCTTCTCGTTGGCGCCGCCGCACGCCGTCCGCGGCGGGCCTTGTCCCCACTTCCCGTCAGCCGAGCCAGGCCGTGTGGGCCAGAACCTCGTTCGAGCCCCGCCAGACCATGTCGAGCGCAACATAAGTGATGATCGCAAGACCGATCCAACCAATCCAGCGATGTTTGTGCAGAACACGTGCAATTACGTTCGCGGCGGCTCCCATCAACGCCACCGAGAGCAGCAGGCCGAGCACGAGCACGGTCGGATGCTCCTTGGCAGCACCGGCCACCGCCAGCACATTGTCAAGCGACATCGACACGTCGGCCACCACGATCTGCCAGACGGCGGCGCCCACCGAGACGGCGCTGGCGGCGGCCACCGCCGCGTTGCTGCTGAAGGAGGCCGTTCCGGGCAGGACGTCGGGGGCGTCCAGCGCCTCCTCCGGCGTGATCTCGTCGGCGCCCTGGGAGCGCAGTTCGCGGAACATCTTCCAGCAGACCCAGAGCAGAAGCACGCCGCCGGCCAGGGTGAGGCCGATGATGGCGAGAAGCTGGGTGGTCATCAGCGCGAAGAGGATGCGCAGCACGATGGCCGCGCTGATGCCCCACAGGATGACCCGGCGCCGCTGCTCCGCCGGGACGGCGGCGGCGGCCATGCCGACGACGATGGCGTTGTCACCGGCCAGAACGAGGTCGATGGCAACCACCTGCCCGAAAGCGACGAGTTGCGGCCAGAGTTCGGCGGTCATCATGATTCGTCTCCATTGCAGCGGGGCGCCCGATGATCGGAGCGCCCCGCGGTATCCTTGCTGTGCGGTTGGGGGCGCCCGGTCAGCGCATGAGCATGTGCGGGAGCCAGAGTGAGAAGGCTGGGACGTAGGTGACGAGGAGGAGGGTGACGAACAGCGCGCCGTAGAAGGGGAGGATGGAGCGCATGACCTGGCCGACGGAGATCTCGCCGATGGCGCAGCCGATGAACTGGGTGGTGCCGACCGGCGGGGTGTTGAGGCCGAGCGCGCAGTTGATCAGCATGACGATGCCGAACTGCACCGGGTCCATGCCGTACTGCATGGCGATGGGCAGGAAGATCGGCGTGCAGATCAGGATCGTGCTCGCCATGTCCATGAAGGTGCCGAGCAGGAACAGGATGATGTTGATCAGCAGGAAGATGACCAGCGGGTTGGTCGAGATGCCGGCCATCAGCTCGCCGGTGATCTCGGCCACCTGATAGAGGCCCATGATGTACTGGAACATCGTGGAGACGCCGATCAGCAGCAGGACCACGCCGGTCGTCTTGACCGTCTTGGCGGCGGCGGCCAGGAAATGGTCCCAGGTCAGCGTGCGGTAGACGAAGGTGGTGAGCAGCAGGGCGTAGATCACCGCGATGGAGGCGGACTCGGTGGCGGTGAAGACGCCCGAGGTGATGCCGGCCAGGATGATGACGACGATGAGCAGGCCGGGGGCGGCGGCGGCGAAAGAGCGGCCCAGGATCGACCAGCCCGGGAAGGTGCCGGCGGGGTAGCCGCGCTTGACGGCGACGTAGTAGGCCGCACCCAGGTTGCAGACCATCAGCAGCAGGGCGGGGACGATGCCCGCGGCGATCAGCGCGCCGATGGAGGCTTTGCCGCCGGCGGCCAGCGCGTAGATGATCATGTTGTGGCTGGTCGGCATCAGCGCGCCGACCAGGGCGGCGTGGGTGGTGACGTTGACGGCGTAGTCGGCGTGGTAGCCCTCGCGCTTCATCATTGGGATCATCACGGCGCCCATGGCCGAGACGTCGGCGACGGGGGAGCCGGCGACGCCGCCGAAGAGCGTGCAGGCGACGACGTTGGACATGCCCAGGCCGCCGCGGATGTGGCCGACCATGTTCTTGGCGGTGGCGACGATCTTGTCGGCGACGCCGCCGTGGAGCATCAGCTCGCCGGAGAAGACGAAGAAGGGGATGGCGAGGAAGGAGAAGACGTTCATGCCGGACATCATCTGCTGGAAGATGACGGCGACGGGGAGGCCCTCGTAGAGGATGGTGCAGAGCGCCGACAGGCCGATGGCGAAGGCGACCGGAATGCCCAGGACGAGGAAGCCGAAGAAGCTGATGGAAAGGATGGTCAGTTCCATGATGGTGCGACCTCCTCGCCGCGGATGATGGCGACGACGTGTTCGATGGCGAAAAGCACGATCAGGACGCCGGAGAGCACGAGCGGGATGTAGCGGACGGCTTCGGAGACGTGCAGGTTGGGGATGAAGTACGGGGCGACGGAGGTGCCGAGCACCCAGCCGTTGTAGGCCATGCAGGCCCCGAAGACGCCGACGAGGGCGTAGATGACGATCTCGACCTTGCGGCGGATGGGGTCGGGCAGCATGACGAGGAAGGATTCCAGGCCGATGTGCCCGGCGTCGCGGACGCCGACGGCGGCGCCGATGAGGGTGACGTAGAGGACCAGCACGATGGCCAGGCTCTCCGCCCAGGTCGGCGAGTCGTTCAGCACGTAGCGGCCGAAGACCTGATAGAACACCACACAGACGATGGCCATCAGGCCGACCATCGCCACGCACATCCCCGACCACGCCAGACGCGCGTTCACCCGCGTCAACAAGCGTGGGGCGGCGAGGGGGCGGACCTCTTCCAATTCAAGTTCGATGCTCATGATGCCGTCCTTCCCGCGGGGGGCGGCGCCGGCCGGACTTGGCCGGCGCCGCGACCGCGTGCCTTACTTCGTGTCCTGCCTACTTCGTGTCCTGGATGCGCTGGACGAGGCCCTGCAGCTTCGGCGTGTTCGCGAACTTGGCGAAGACGGGCTTCATCGCGTCGATGAATTCCTGCTTGTTCTTCACGTCGCTGATCTGGGAACCGGCCTTCTCGACGATGGCGCGGGAGGCCTCCTCACGCTCCGTCCACAGCTTGCGCATGTAGGGGACGGAGTCCTTGGCGGCCTTGCGGATGGCGGCCTGGTCGTCCTTGGACAGGCGGTCCCAGGTGACCTTGGAGAAGACCAGCACCTCCGGCGCCATCGCGTGCTCGGTGCGGGTGAAGTACTTGGCAGCCTCGAAGTGGCGCGAGGATTCGTAGGACGGGTAGTTGTTCTCCGCCGCGTCGATGATGCCGGTTTTCAGGCCGGTGTAGACCTCGCCCATCGGCATCGGCGTCGGGTTGGCGCCCAGCGCCTCGATCATCGACACGAACAGGTCCGACTGCTGGACGCGGATCTTCATGCCCTTCAGGTCGGCCAGCGACGACACCGGTTTCTTGGAGTAGAGCGAGCGCGAGCCGCTGTCGTAGAAGGCCAGACCGATCAGCCCCTGGCTTTCCATGGCGGCAAGGATCTCGTCGCCGACCGGGCCGTCGAGGACGGCGTGCATGTGGTCGGTGTCACGGAAGATGAAGGGCAGGGCGACGACCATCGTCTCCGGAACGACGTTGTTCAGCGGCGCCACGTTGATGCGCATCATGTCGAGGCCGCCGATCTTGATCTGCTCGATCGTGTCGCGCTCGTTGCCCAGCGCGCCGTTCGGGTAGACCTTCACGCCGAGCTTGCCGTTGCTGCGTTCGCTCAGCAGCTTGCCCATGTATTTGACCGCCTCGACGGTCGGGTAGTCGCCGGGGTGGATGTCGGCCGACCGGAAGTCGCGGGCCGAGACCGGGGCGGCGAGCAGCGCGCCCGCGGCGCAGGCGGCCAGCAGCGCCATGCCGAGGCGGCGGAAAGTGTTCTTCATGGACCGTACTCCTGCCTTAGGAGAAGTGCCTGTTGGAGCGGAGGCGGGGTGTCGGCCCGCCGAAAATGGACAAACGAATAGTTCCAGCGTTCGGAAGAAGCCCCGGCTGTTCGGCTGCGCGCTTCGAATAACAGCGCTGCGAAGGCGGGGGCAAAAAAGAACCCCGAAGGGTATGAGGGCGCAAAATCCCGGCGCCATCGGCGTGTACCGACGGGGGGTGAAGCTGGGCGGTTTCTTGTCCTTTGTTCCGAAGCGCCTGCGGCGTTCTTCCGCGCGGCTGCCCTGATGTTGTCCGGTGAGCGGGCGGCGTCGGTTGTTCAAGCCCGTGCCACATCCCGCTGCGCTAGTTATATTAATATATCAGCTTTCAAGGCAAGCGCAAAACGGAGGCCGGAAAGCGTGACGCCAAAATGTCGCAAGCCGGGTGGGGATTAAAGCCGGGGCGGGGTTTGACGCCCCGCGGCGGTGGGCGCGTCGGTGAAGTAAAGCGGTGCGGCGGCGCGCAAATCGTCGATGGCCAGGCGCAATCCGTCGAGATGGGCGCCGAGCGCCTCGACGCTGGCCTCGCGGTCGTGGGCGGCGACGGCCTCGACAATGGCGTCGTGCTCGGCGATGACCTTCGTCATCTGGCCGGGCACAGGCAGGGTCAGGCGCCGGCAGCGGTCAACCTGCACCTTCACCTGTTCCACCAGCGCCCAAAAGCCGGGGAATCCGGCGATCTCGGCGAGCAGGGCGTGGAAGCTCTCGTCGGCTTCGTGAAAGCCGTCGCGGTCGCAGGCGGCGCAGAGGTCGCGTTGCTCCTCAAGCGCCGCGCGCAGCTGGGCGATGTCGCCAGGGGTGGCGCGGATGGCGGCCATCCGCACGGTGGCCTCCTCCAGCGCCTTGCGGATCACCCCGGCCTCCGGCAGGGCGGCGACCGGAATCAGGGACACATAGGTGCCCGACTGCGGGAAGACGTCGATCAGCCCCTCGTCGGCCAGCCGCAGCACCGCCTCGTGCACGGGGGTGCGGCTGACGCCGTAGGCCGCGGCGATGCGGGCCTCGGCGATGGGCTCGCCGGGTCGTCGGCGCATCCCCAGGATGTCGTTCCGCAGGTCGCGGTAGATGGGAGAGGCGGAGCGCGGTGCGGGCCGGACCGTGGCAAGCCGGCGCTGCCGCGGCGGGGCGGTGAAGGAATCGGATGGCATGTGCCACCTCGTCGGGCGGGCGGGGCGCGCAGACGTAGGCCGGCGCCCCGCAGGACATCATAAAAGCTAATATATTAGTGTTTGCGCCCGATGCTGAGTGGCAAATTGTGGGACACCTCGGGCGAAGTGTCGCACGCCTCCGCTTCGGCCCGGCGGCGCGTCTCGCGGATCAGGATCAGCAGGCCGCTGGCGATGACGATGGCGGCCCCGGCCAGCACATGGGCTCCTGGCCAGTCGCCCCAGAACAGCCAGCCGAACAGGCAGGCCCAGAGGATGCCGGCGTAGTTGAACGGGCTGATGACCGCCGCCGGGGCCAGGGCGTAGGCGCGGGTGGCAAAGTACTGGGCGCCGCCGCCGACCAGACCCATCGCCGCCATCAGGGCGAAGCCCTCCGCCGTCGGCATCGTCCAGACGAAGGGCAGGGCGACGGCGCTGAGCAGCGTGGAGAAGGCGGTGAAGTAGAAGACGGTGGTGACCGGCGCCTCGGTCCGCCCCAGCTGCCGCATCGCCATCATGGCGAAGGCGTAGGCGACGGCGGCGCTCAGCCCGACCAGCGCGCCGGTGTTCAGCATGCCGCTTCCCGGCTGCACGATGACCAGCACCCCGGCGAAGCCCACCGCCACCGCCCCCCAGCGGTAGGGACCGACCCGCTCCCCCAGCACCGGCACGGACAGCGCGGTCAGGAACAGCGGGGCTGAGAAGGACAGCGCCACAGCGTCGGCCATCGGCATCAGGTGGTAGGAGAGGAACAGCAGCACCATCGAGGTCAGGCCGATCGCCGCCCGCCAGAAATGACCGCCGAGATGCTCCGTGCGCAGGCTGCGCCAGCCGCCGGCGCGGGCCAGCATGGCGGTGGCGGGCAGCAGGGCGAAGGCGTTGCGGAAGAAGGTCACCTCGGCCAGCGGATAGTCCGCCGCGAGATGCTTCGCCAGCGCGTTCAGCACCGCGTAGAGGAACACCGCCAGCAGCATGGAGACGATGCCGCTGCGCGCCTGGAGATGGCTGGGGATGGGCTGGGCCATGGGTGCCCCGGGGGTGGTTCGTTGGTGAGACCTTGCCCCCACCCCGGCCCTCCCCCGCTCACGCAGGGGAGGGAGAATGGTCCCCTCCCCTGCGAAGCGGGGGAGGGTTAGGGAGGGGGCAAGGTCCGCCGTCTAATGCGCCGTGCGGCGGCTCGGGCGGCGGTAGATGAACCAGTAGACGGCGCCGACCAGCACCGCTCCGCCGAACCAGTTGCCCAGCGTCACCGCGGCGAGGTTCAGCAGGAACTGCCCGACCGGGATGACCGGCGCGGCGCGACCCAGGTCGGCCCAGAAGGAGGCGGGGGCGCCCCATTCGATCAGCAGGCCCAGCGGCACGAAGTACATGTTGGCGACGCAGTGCTCGAAGCCGGCGGCGACGAAGGCGCTGACCGGGAAGACGATCGCCATGATCTTGTCGGTCACGCTGCGCGCGCCGAGCGCCAGCCACACCGCCAGACAGACCAGCACGTTGCACAGGATGCCCAGGAAGAAGGCCTGCCCGGCGGGCAGCCCGGCCTTGGCCGTGGCGAAGTAGAGCGCCGAGGCCCCGACCGCCCCGTGGCCGAAGGCGTATTGCCCGGACAGGAAGACCAGCAGCGCCGTGCCGGCGGCGCCGACGAAGTTGCCGAGCCACACCATGGTCCAGACCCGGAGCATCCGCCCGGTCTTCACCCGCCCGCTGGCCCAGGCCATCACCATCAGCGCGTCGCCGGTGAAGAGCTGCGCGCCGCCGACGATGACCAGGATCAGACCCAGTGAGAAGACCAGCCCGCCGAGCAGCCGGGTCACCCCGTAGGGCAGCATGCCCTCGGCCCCCGACATGGCGACGGTGGCGAACAGGCCGCCCAGCGCGATGAAGGCGCCGGCCAGGACGGCCAGAGCGAACAGCGTCGCGCCGTCGTAGTTGGCCTTCTTGACGCCCAGATTCTCCGCCGCGAGCGCGATGGCGTCGGGCATCAGCGCGTCGAGGGAGGACGCGGGCGGGGCGGCGGTAGGGGAGATGGCCGGGGAGGCGTGTGGGTTGGCCTCCGGAAGGGAATGCGTGTCCATAAAGGTGCTCCTCGTCTCACACGACCGTAAGGCCCTGCGTCCGGAAGATGCCGCGCACCCGCTCGGTCAGCTCCGGCGGGGGAGGTTCGGTGTTGGCCAGCGCGTAGGGCAGGCCGAGCTGCTTCCACTTGAACTCGCCCATCTTGTGGAAGGGCAGGACGTCCACCCGCTCCACCACCTCCAGGCCGGCGGCGAATTCCGCCAGCCCCTCGATCTCGTCGAGATGGTCGGTCAGGCCGGGAACCAGCACGTAGCGCAGCCAGATCGGCTTGCGCATCGCGGACAGCCGCTCGGCGAATTCCAGGGTCGGGCGTAGCGGCACGCCGGTGACGGCGCGGTAGGTGGCCTCCTTGAACGCCTTGATGTCCAGCAGCACCAGATCGACGTCGGCCAGCAGATGGTCGTCGGCGTGGCTGCCGAGGAACCCCGAGGTGTCGAGCGCGGTGTGCAGGCCGAGCTGCTTGGCGCCGCGGTAGATGGCCGCGCAGAATTCCGGCTGGACCAGCGGCTCGCCGCCGCTGATGGTCAGGCCGCCATGGGCGCGGTGCAGGAAATCGGCGTAGGTCGCGATGTCGGCCAGCACGTCCGAGGACTGGGCCGGCGACCCGTCGTGCATGTGGCGGGTGTCGGGGTTGTGGCAGTACTGGCAGCGCAGCGGGCATCCGGCCAGGAACAGGACGTAGCGCAAACCCGGCCCATCGACCGTGCCGCCCGTCTCCACCGAATGGACCCAGCCGCGGACCGATGCGCCCGTCCCGGCGGCGTGCGCGGGGTGGGGGGTAATCGGGCTGAGCATGAGGCACCTCGTGAATGGGCGCCGGTGTCCGCTTCATGCGGCACCGGCGCTGTGTGCCATCCTATGTCACGCCCCGGCGTCGGCCATGACCGGGGTCAATTGATCTGACCGCGAATCCTGCGCGTATTGCATGTACCCGCCCGCTGGAAGGACGGGGCGCTCCACCCAGGCGATGCGCAGGATGTTGGTCGAGCCCGGCATGCCGAAGGGCACGCCCGCGGTGATGACCAGCCGCTGCCCATCCTCTGCCAGACCGTGGGCGTAGGCGATGCGGGTCGCCTTGTGCACCATGTCGGAGAAGTTCTGGATGTCCTCGGTGAGCACGCTGTGCACGCCATAGGCCAGCACCAGCCGGCGCGAGGCGGCAACGGTCGCGGTCAGGCAGAGGATCGGCACCTCCGGCCGCTCGCGGGCGGCGCGCAGGGTGGTCGAGCCGCTGGTGGTGTAGGTGACAATGGCCGCCGCGTGGATGGTGTGGGCGACCTGCCGCGCCGCCGCGGTGATGGCGTCGGCGGCCGTTTCCTGCGGGTCGGCGTGCTGGGCGTCCATCATCGTGCGGTAGAGGTCGTCGTGCTCGACCCGGCGGGCGATGCGGTCCATCATCGACACCGCCTCGACCGGGTAGGCGCCCGACGCGGTCTCCGCCGACAGCATCACCGCGTCCGCCCCGTCGAAGACGGCGGTGGCGACGTCCGACGCCTCCGCGCGGGTCGGGGCGGGGGCGCCGATCATCGATTCCAGCATCTGGGTGGCGACGATCACCGGCTTGCCGGCCTTGCGCGCTTCGCGGATGATCCGCTTCTGAATGCTCGGCACGTCCTCCGGCGGCATCTCCACGCCGAGATCGCCGCGGGCGACCATCACGCCGTCCGACAGCTCGACGATGCGCTCCAGATGCTGGATGGCCAGCGGCTTCTCCAGCTTGGACATCAGGGCGGCGCGCCCGGCAATCAGCTTGCGCGCCTCGGCCACATCCTCCGGCCGCTGCACGAAGGACAGCGCCACCCAATCCACCTCCTGCTCCAGCGCGAAGACGAGGTCGGCGCGGTCTTTCGCGGTCAGCGGCGACAGCGGCAGCAGCACGTCGGGGACGTTCACGCCCTTGCGGTCGGACAGCCGAGTTCCGGCCACGACGACGGTGTCGGCGTGCTCCGGGCTGCAATCGACGATGCGCAGACGCACCTTGCCGTCGTCGAGCAGCAGGTCGGTGTCGGGGCGCAGGGCGGCGAAGATTTCCGGATGGGGCATGCCGACGCGGGTCGCGTCGCCCGGCTCGGTGGAAAGGTCGAGGCGGAAGGGCTGGCCCACCGTCAGTTCCACCGAACCGGCGGCGAAGCGGCCGAGCCGCAGCTTCGGTCCCTGGAGGTCGGCCATGATGGCGATCGGCCGTTCCAACTCGCGCTCCAGGGCGCGGATGGCGCGCACGCGGGCGCCGTGGTCGTCGTGGGAGCCGTGGCTGAAGTTCAGACGGAAGACGTCCACGCCCGCCTCGAACAGCAAGCGGATCATCTCCGGCGAGGAGGAGGACGGACCCAGCGTGGCGACGATCTTCGTCTGCCGGAAGCGGCGGATCGGGGAGGTGGCGGTCATATCGAAACGGGCTCCGCAAAAGAGGGCGGGGACGGCGGGCGCGGCGGCGCGGGCGCTCATCGGCAAGACCGCCGCGCCAGGGCCGGCGTGACGGTGCGGCGCGCGGCGGTCGGTGCGGTCCTGGGGGATGCGCTCGCGGCACGGGCGGGCTTGGGCCGGCCGGGCTGCGCGTCTGTCCTTCGCAAAATAAAATACTAGTATATCAGATTGAAAGGCAAGCCCGTTTCGCGGTGCGGGGCGGCCCTTCGGCCAATATGCCGCAGGCTTCCCCGCCCAATGGATTGACCGGCATGTAGGGCTTTCTGCCGAGAGGGATGGTATTGGACCCCCTTCGATTTTGGATTATTTTACCGACACGGCGTGCTTTAAGGCCGCTCCGGTGTGTTGGCATGGAACAAGCCAAGGGATCGGCAAATCATCGTCCCATCCGGATGCATGGGACAAATTTGAGGAACGCCGGAACAATGATGATGGTGGCTGAATGACGCGGGCGGTGCGGCGATGAACGGTGGCGTAGACTTGAGCAATTGCGACCGGGAGCCGATCCATCTCGTCGGGTCCATCCAGCCAAGCGGATTCCTGATCGCGCTGTCGACGGATTGGATCGTCAAGCACGCCTCGTCCAACATCGGGGTGTGGCTGGGGGTGGAGCCCGACGCGCTGCTGGGGCTTCCCCTGACCGAGGTGATGGAAGAGGAGGCGCTTCACGCCATCCGCGGCCGACTCCAACTCTCCCTCATCAACGGGTCGGTGGAGCGCGCCTTCCGCCTGACGCTGTCGCCAAATGCGCTGCCCCTGGACATCGCGGTCCATCTGTCCGGCCAGTCGATCATCGTCGAGGCGGAGCCGAGCGAGCCGGACGACGAACTGGACGTCGGCTCCATGGTCCGCGCGATGATCGGGCGGCTCCAGCGCACCGCCGATTTCGACTCCTGCTGCCGCGAGGCGGCGCGGCAACTGCGGTCGCTGACCGGCTTCGACCGGGTGATGATCTACCGCTTCGACCGCGACGGCGCGGGGGAGGTCATTGCGGAATCCGCGGTGCGCGGCGTGCCCTCCTATCTGGGGCTGCATTATCCGGCGTCGGACATCCCGAAGCAGGCTCGCGCGCTGTACGAGCGGAACTGGCTGCGCTGCATCAATGATGTGGATGCCCCGCCCGCAGCCATCCTGCCGCCGGTCGGACCGGAGGGCGAACCGCTCGACCTGTCGATGAGCGTGCTTCGCAGCGTGTCGCCCATCCATTGCGAGTATCTGCGCAACATGGGCGTTGCGGCCTCGCTGTCGGTGTCGATTCTGCGCCGCGGCAAGCTGTGGGGTCTGTTCGCCTGTCACAACATGGTGCCACGGCGGCTGTCGCTGGAGCGGCGCACGGCGGCGGAGCTGTACGGCCAGATGTTCTCCTTCCTTCTGGAAGGCGTCGAGCGCGACCGGGAGGAGGCCTACGAGGCCAAGGCGCGCCTGCTCCACACCCGCATCATGGCGGTGATGGCGGACGGTGCCTCCTCCATGGAGAATCTGGAGCGGCTGCGCGGCGAGGTCGGCCACTACATCCGCAGCGACGGCTTCGCCATCGTGCTGGGCGGCCAGATCCTTGTGGAGGGCACCACCCCGACGCCGGAGGAACTGCTCGGGCTGGTGCGCATGCTCAACCGCACGCACGCCAGCCGCGTCTTCGCCACCGGCGAAATCGGGCAGGTCCACCCGCCGGCGCAGGATTTCACCGAGCGCGCCGCCGGCATGTTGGCCATCCCGGTGTCGCGCAAGCCGCGCGACTACATCATCTTCTTCCGCCGGGAATCGGTCCGCACCGTCACCTGGGCCGGCAACCCGGACAAGCCCGTCGAGCCCGGCCCCAACGGGCAGCGCCTGACTCCGCGCAAGAGCTTCGAGGCGTGGAAGGAAACGGTGCACGGCCAGTCCGAGCCCTGGACGGAGGCCGACCTGCGCATCGCCGACTCCCTGCGGGTCACGCTGATGGAGGTGGTGCTGCGGCTGGCCGACCAGGCGGAGGAGGAGCGCCGGACGGCCCGCGAGCGGCAGGAGCTGCTGATTGCCGAGCTGAATCACCGGGTCCGCAACATCCTCAGCCTCGTCCGCGCCTTGCTGGCCCAGAGCCGGGCCGGGGTCACCCGTGTCGAGGAGTTCGCGGAGATCGTCGGCGGGCGCATTCAGGCGCTGGCCCGGGCGCACGACCAGCTGACGGCGGAGAACTGGAAACCCTCGCCCCTGCGTCCCCTGATCGCGGCGGAGGTCGACGCCTATCTGGGCAGCCGGGCGGACCGGGTGGTCCTGTCGGGGCCGGAGGTGCTGCTGTCGCCGCCGGCCCTCTCCGTGATGGCGCTGATCATGCACGAGCTGGTGACCAACGCCGCCAAGTACGGCGCCTTCGCCGACAGCGGCGGCCGGGTGAAGGTCCATTGGAGCCTGGACGACCGGGACGCCCTGGAACTCTGCTGGGAGGAAAGCGGCGGCCCGCCCGTGCAGGCGCCGACGCGCCAGGGCTTCGGCACCACCATCATCGAGCGCTCGGTCCCGCACGAGCTGAAGGGCGAGGCGATGGTGACCTACGCCCTGGCCGGGCTGAGAGCGCGCTTCACCATCCCGGCCATCCACGTCAGCTTGGCGCCGGAACGCCCGGCGGCGGTGATCGAGGCGGCGGTGACGCCCTGTGCGGCGGCGGACATTCCGCTGGGCGGGACGGTGCTGATCTTGGAAGACAACATGATCATCGCGATGAGCGCGGAGGACATGCTGTTGAAGCTGGGCGCCGAGCGGGTGGAGACGGTGGCGAGCGTCCGTCAGGCGCTGGTCACCATCGCCGACGACCCGCCGGACATGGCGCTTCTCGACGTCAATCTGGGGACCGAGACCTCCTTCCCGGTGGCGGAGCGGCTGCGCGAGCTGGGCATCCCCTTCCTGTTCGCCACCGGCTACGGCGAGTCCGCGATCTTCCCCGAGGAGTTCCGCGACGTGCTGGTCCTGCGCAAGCCCTATGATTCGGAGCAGGTGCGGCGAGGGCTCCAGACGGTGCGAGGTATTTAACCGGTCGAGCCGAAGTTCGGGATTCTCGGGGGCAACAGGGTCTTCACGGATTGCGCGGATTTGGACACGGATGGCACGGATTTATTTTCTGGCTTGCCCCGAAAACGCCGTTCGAGAAGCCAAAACTGAGCAAGCATTAAAGAAAATCCGTGTCATCCGTGCTTAAATCCGCGCAATCCGTGTAGAATTTATTGTCCTTCAACAGGCCACTCCTTCCCCGTTTGCCGCCCCGACCTCGACCCGGCCGAGGACTCACGCGGCGGTGCCGGTCTGGCGGGTCAGGGCTTCCTGGAGAAGGCGGGCGGTGACCGGTTTGAACATCAGGCCGATCCCGTGCCGTTCGGCCTCCTGCATCACGTCGGGGCCGGAATCGCCGGTCAGCAGGACGGCGGGGACCGGTGCGCCGGCCAGTTCGCGGATCTTCAGGATGGCTTCGGTGCCCACCTTGTGCTCGCGCAGCCGGTAGTCGGCGACCATCACGTCGGGCCGTCGCCCCGCCGCCCTCAGGCGGTCCAGCGCCTCCTCGGTGGAGGAGGCGACGATGGTGTCGTAGCCCCAGTCCTGGAAGATCGAGCGCAGCCCCATCAGGACGATGGCGTCGTCGTCGATCAGGACGGCCAGCCGCCCTCGCTTGGTTTCGCGGGACGGGGGAGGCGTAACTGGGGTTTCCGCGGCGTCGCCGAGCGGCACGGAGATGCGGAACACCGATCCTTTGCCGAGTTCGGAGCGCACCTCCACCGGATGGCCGAGCAGGGCGGACAGCTTCTGCACGATGGCGAGGCCAAGGCCGAGCCCCTGGTTGCGGTCCCGTTCGGGGTTGCCGACCTGATAGAACTCTTCAAAGATCCAGGACATCTGCTCGCCGGAGATGCCGATTCCAGTGTCGCGCACCTGGATGCCGGCGTGGCCGTCCAGGGGGTGGCACTCCAAGCGGATCACCCCGCGCTCGGTGTAGCGGATGGCGTTTTCCACCAGATTGCGGACCATGCGCCCCAGCAGGTTGCGGTCGCTGCGCACGGTCAGGTCATGGTGGTTCACCACCTGGAGATCCAGACCCTTGGCGGCGGCGACCGGGGCGTAGGCGGAGCCGATGTCGTCGAGCAAGGGCTTGACCGCAATGTCCTCGATCCGCGGTTCGATCACCCCGGCGTCCAGCTGCGAGACGTCCAGCAGGCTGTCGAGCAGGCCCTTCAGCGTCTCCATTCCGCGTTCCAGCATCGCCAGGGCGTCGCGCCCGCGCGGGGAATGGACGTGGCTGTGCAGCGCCTCGGCGAAGAAGAACATCGACTGCATGGGCTGGCGCAGATCGTGGCTGGCGGCGGCCAGGAAGCGGCTCTTGGAGCGGTCGGCCTGCTCCGCCGCCTCGCGGGCCATGCGGCTGTCGTGCACATCCACCGCGGTGCCGACCCAGGCGATGATTTGGTCGTTTTGGCGCATCGGGTTGATCCGGCATGCGTGCCAGCGGTAGACCCCGTCGTGGCGCTGCATGCGCACGTCGAAGCCGTAGGATTCGCCCGCGGCGATGCCGCGCTCGCGGCTGTCGAGCAGCCGTGGATAATCGGCGGGGTGGATGTAGGACCAGCGCTCCCCCTGTTCCAGGCTGCGCCCGGTGTAGGAGCGCCAGGCGGCGTTGTAGTACTCCCGGCCGCCGTCCGGCCGGTTGATCCACATCATCACCGGGGTGTTCTCGACCAGTTCGCGGAAGCGGGTCTCGCTCCGCCGCAGGGCTTCCTCGCCGGCCTTGCGCTCGGTGATGTCGGTCAGGGTAACGACGGCCAGGGTGATGCGGCAATCGGGATCGCGCACCGGTTCGGCGTCGGCCAGGCAGGTGATGGGACCGGCCGGAGTGTCGCGGCGCAGCTCCTCCTGCCGCACCACCGCACCGTCGCGCAGGGCGCGGACCAGCGGCAGCTCGGCAGACCCTTCCGGGCCGCCGGTGAAGGGGCGGGGATAGTCCTCGATGCGGTCGATCCGGCCCAGGGGCTGGCCGATCAACCGTTCCGCCGCGCTGTTGTGCAGGATCACCCGTCCGGTGGGCGCCTCCGCCACCACCACGCCGGCGCGCAGATGCTCCAGCACGGCCTTCAGCAGCGACCGCTCCGTCTCGCGCTGGCGGGTCAGGCGCCCGATTCCCCAGGCGGTGGCGATCAGGGTGAGCAGCAGGATCACCAGGAAGGGAAACCAGGAGCGCAGCGCCACCACGTCGGTGGCGCGCAATGCGGCGGCGTGATCGATGCCCACCGCGACGGCGAGCCCGTTGCTGTTCACGCCAGGAGGAGAATAGGCCACAATGCGGGGCACCCCGTCCAATCCCTCGGTCAGCGCCGTCGCCGTTCGGTCGCCGCTCAGGAAGAGGTTCAGCCGCTCCGGCAGCGGCTGTCCGACCAGTCCCGGAATATCAGGCACACGGACAATGATGGTGCCGTTGCTGTCGGCCAGCAGGACCGTCGTGTTCGGAGGCAACGGTTTGCGGGCCTGATACTGCCGCAGCCAGTCGAGGTCGAGCAGGGCGGTCACGACCACGGGATCGGAACCGTCGCCGGAAGTTCGGGCGTTGTCGTGCGCGTAGGGCATGGCAAAGGGCAGGACGTGACGCTCCAGCCCTTCCGCGACGATGTAGTCCCCCAATGCGAAGTGACCGGTGGACAGGGCCTGCTGAACCTCCGGCTGGTTGGCGACCCCGGTCCCGACGATCCGTCGGTCGGTGGCGCACCGGACGGTGCCGGAACGGTCGGCGAAGCCCAGGGTCAGGTAGCTGGGCAGGCGCTGCCCCAGCCGTTCCATCGTTTCCTGGCAGCCAGGGCCGGCGATGTTCGCCACCATCAGCGTGGCAAGGATGTGTTCGATGTCGTCGATGATCCGCCCCTGTTCGACATCGATCAGGTCGAGCAGGCGCAACGCCTCCTGACCGAGTTCGGCCTCCCGCTCCGCCCGCAGCCGGGTGTGGGAATAGACCTCGAACCCAATCAGCGGGGCCAGGGTGAAGACGAGCAGCAGAAGCCAGCGGGCCATGGACACGATCGACCGTCCCGGCCCGGGGGGCCGATGGGATGAAGGAAGCGATCGTGTGAACCCTAACATACCGAGGTATGTTGCAACGCCTGTCCTTCGGTCCTAACGCTTTCCTGTGTCCGGCTGCGCCGTCCTCAGCCCAAGGTCAGTGTTCCGCATTGGGGCGGGTGCCTGACAGAAAGAGGGTGACGGCCCGTCCGACGTAACGCTCCACCTCTTCCCTGGAGAAAGAGAGTTCCGGCAGGATCAAGCGGCGCAGCAGGATGTTGCCGGTGATCATGCCGATGAAACCGCGTGCGGCGGTCTCCGGCTCCACGACGGTCAGGGCACCGGCGGCGGTCTGCCGCGCCAGATAGTCGGCCAGCCGCCGCTGGGCGGTTTCCGGGCCGATGCGGAAGAAAGCTTCGGCAATGTCGGGGATGCGCCCGCCTTCCGACACCAGCACGCGGACGATGGCCATGGTGCGGTCGTCGAACAGCGCCGCCACGAGGTGCAGGGCGAAGCGTGTCAGCCCGTCCTCCGGTGCCGCACGCTCGTCGGCCTGGATGGCGGCCAGCCCCTCCTGGATGCGGGCGCTGTTCTCTTCCATCATCGCGCGGAACAGCCCCTCCTTGTCGCCGAAATGCTCGTAGAGGGTGGCGCGGGAGCCGCCGGCCCGGCCGATGATGTCGGTCAGCGTGGTCTTCTCGAAGCCCTTCTCGACGAACAGGGCCGCCGCCGCGTCGAGCAGGGCCTGCCGGCGCGCCCGACCGCGCGGGCCGACCGTCGGTGAGTCTTTGTCCGTCGTCCTGTCCGTCAATTCCCTGGCGCTTCCCCGGTCCATCGGTTTTTCCCTTAGCGCTGGCGGCGGTTGCCCCCACCCCGGCCCTCCCCCGCTATCGCAGGGGAGGGTGCCTTCTGCGAAGCGGCGGCAGTCCCCTCCCCTGCGAAGCGGGGGAGGGTTAGGGTGGGGGGCAACGCCACAACAAGCGCACGCATCATCGCGGGAGCTATGACCCCTGCCGTCCCCGCTGGCAAGACGGCAATACGCCGCTCTCCCTCGTGGTCAGGGCCGCGTCCCTGCGAGGAACAACCGCACGGACTGACGGACGTAACGCTCCAACTCCTCCATGGAGACGGGCTCGTCCGGAAGGATCAGCCGCTTGGTCAGCAGGTCGCCGACCACCATGCCGATGAAGGCGTGGGCGGCTCCCTCCGGATCGTCGATGCGCAGGCGCCCCGCCTCGGACCACTCGCGGAAGCAGTCGGCGAGCCAGCCGATGGTCTTCTCCGGGCCGACCTGGAAAAAGGCCTGGGCGATGTCGGGGATGCGCCCACCCTCCGACACCAGGATGCGCAGGATGGCGGTGGTTTCCGGCATGGTCAGCGTGCCGGCAATGTGCAGGCCGACGCGGTACAGATTCTCCTCCAGCCCCTCGGCCATCGCCGCCGGCCCGGCGGCGCGCGTGGCCGACATCTCCTCCAGCACGCGGTCGCAGTGGCGCTCCATCACCGCGCGGAACAGCCCCTCCTTGTCGCCGAAATGCTCGTAGAGCGTGGTGCGCGATCCACCGGCCTGCCGCAGGATGTCGGACAGCGAGGTCAGCGCGAATCCCTTCTCCACGAACAGCGCCGCCGCCGCGTCGAGCAGCGCCCGGCAACGCGCCTGGCCACGCGGGCCGCAGCCGGGCGTGTCGAAGCTGTTGATGCCGAGGCTGGCGATTCCGGCTCCGGCGATTCCGCCCTGGAACGGTGTGGATGCCCCCTTGTCGGGCATTGCGGTTCCCCCTTGCGCGAACGGTCGTTCTGAATGTATCGTCCGGTACAGTGTACTGTATGAGACAGTACGAATAAAGGGGTCATTTCGCACCGTCCGCGCGCACCGGCCTTTTCCGCCGGTCCCGAAAAAAGCCGGGCGGAACGTGGGAGATTCCCGGCTCATTAGGACATTTCATCGCCGCATCACGGCGTTTTCACGAGGAACGGATGTTCAACAGGAACGCATTTCTGTCTCTTGCCGTGGCGGCCTCCCTGACCGTGGTGCTGGGTGCCTGCCAGGACAAGAAGCACGCCGCCGGGGGCCAGCCGGCGCCCGGTCCGGCGGAGGTCGCGGTGGCGACCATCCAGCCGCAGAGCCTGTCGGTCACCACCGAACTGCCGGGCCGCACCGCGGCCTTCCGCGTGGCGGAGATCCGCCCGCAGGTCAGCGGCATCGTGCTGAAGCGCTTCTTCACCGAGGGCAGCGACGTCAAGGCGGGCGACCAGCTCTACCAGATCGACCCGGCCACCTACGAGGCCAACCTCGCCGTCGCCCAGGCCGACATCCAGAAGGCGGAGGCCAACCTGCAGGCCGCCCGCAACAAGGCGGCCCGCTACAACGACCTCGTCAAGAACAGCGTCGTCAGCAAGCAGGACTACGACGACGCCATGGCCTCGCTGAAGCAGAACGAGGCGCAGCTCGCCGCCGCCAGGGCCGCCCACAATCTGGCGCGCATCAACCTGGACTACACCAGGGTCTTCGCCCCCATCTCCGGCCGCATCGGCAAATCCGCCGTGACGGAAGGCGCGCTGGTCACCGCCAACCAGGCGACGGCGCTCGCCACCGTCCAGCAGCTCGACCCGATCTACGTGGACGTGACCCAGACCGCCTCGCAGCTCATGCAGCTCCGCCAGGACATGGAGAGCGGGCGCATCCGCCCGGCCGAGCCCGGAAAGATCCCGGTCTCGCTGTTCCTGCACGCGGCGGAGGCCCCCTATCCGCAGCGCGGCGAGCTTCAGTTCTCCGACGTGTCGGTCGATCCGGGCACCAGCTCCGTCCAGCTCCGCGCGGTGTTCCCGAACCCGAACCTGAATTTGCTGCCCGGCCTGTTCGTGCGCGCCCGCGTCGAGCAGGGCGTGGCCGAGAACGCGCTCGCCGTGCCGCAGGAGGCGGTGCAGCGCGGTCCGGACGGCTCGGCCCGCGTCTGGGTCGTCGGCGACGACAACAAGGTCAACCCGCGCACCATCAAGACCGAGCGGGCGATCAACAACGCCTGGCTGGTCTCCGACGGTCTGAAGGCGGGCGAGCGCATCGTGGTCGAGGGGCTTCAGAAGGTGAAGCCGGGGGGCGAGGTCAAGCCGGTGGCGGCCCAGGCCGCCGTGGCGGCCCTGCCCGGACCGCAGGCGCGCTGAGGCCGAGGACCGATCCATGTCGAAATACTTCATCGACCGGCCCGTCTTCGCCTGGGTCATCGCCATCGTCATCATGCTGGCGGGCGGTCTGGCGATCCTGGGCCTGCCCGTCGAGCAATATCCGAAGATCGCCCCGCCGACGGTGTCCATCACCGCCAGCTACCCCGGCGCGTCCGCGAAGACGCTGGAGGATACGGTCACCCAGGTCATCGAACAGAAGATGACCGGGCTCGACCACTTCCGCTACATGTCCTCGAACAGCGATTCGTCGGGCAACGTCACCATCACCCTGACCTTCGAGCCGGAGGCCAACCCGGACATCGCCCAGGTCCAGGTGCAGAACAAGCTCCAGCTCGCCGTGCCGCTCCTGCCGCAGGAGGTGCAGCAGCGCGGCCTCCAGGTGTCGAAGGCCGGCAACGACTTCCTGATGGTCGCCGGCTTCGTGTCCAGCGACGGGCGGCTGAGCCAGGGCGACATCGCCGACTATGTGGCCTCCAACCTCCAGGACACGATCAGCCGCGTCGAGGGTGTGGGCGACATCACCGTGTTCGGCCCGCAGCACGCCATGCGGATCTGGCTGGACCCCGACGCGCTGAACAGCCACCAGCTGACCACCATCGACGTCACCAACGCCATCAAGGCGGAGAACGCGCAGGTGTCGGCGGGTCAGCTCGGCGGCGCCCCGGCGGTCCCCGGCCAGCGCATCAACGCCACCATCATGGCACAGTCGCGCATGCAGACGCCGGAGGAGTTCGGCGCCATCCTGCTGCGCGTCAATCCCGACGGCGGCCAGGTGCGGCTGCGCGACGTCGCGCGGATCGAGATCGGGCAGGAAACCTACGAGATCACCGCCCGCTACAACGGCAAGCCGGCGGCGGGCCTGGGCGTCAAGCTGGCGACCGGGGCCAACGCGCTGGACACCGCCGCGGCGGTGAAGGCGCGCATCGCCGAGCTGTCGGCCTTCTTCCCGGAAGGGCTGGAGGTCATCTACCCCTACGACACGACGCCTTTCGTCGAGCTGTCGATCCACGAGGTCGTCAAGACGCTGATCGAGGCGATCATCCTCGTCTTCGCCGTGATGTACCTGTTCCTGCAGAACTTCCGGGCGACGCTGATCCCGACCATCGCGGTTCCCGTGGTGCTCCTCGGCACCTTCGGCGTGCTGTCGCTGTTCGGCTTCTCGATCAACACGCTGACCATGTTCGGCATGGTGCTGGCCATCGGCCTGCTGGTCGACGACGCCATCGTGGTGGTGGAGAACGTCGAGCGCGTGATGAGCGAGGACGGGCTGCCCCCGCGCGAGGCGACCCGCAAGTCGATGGGCCAGATCACCGGCGCGCTGATCGGCATCGCGCTGGTGCTGTCCGCCGTGTTCGTCCCCATGGCCTTTTTCGGTGGCTCGGCGGGCGCCATCTACCGTCAGTTCTCGCTGACCATCGTGTCGGCGATGGCGCTGTCGGTGCTGGTCGCCCTGGTGCTGACCCCGGCGCTCTGCGCCACCATCCTGAAGCCGGTGGCCAAGGGCCACGGCCACGCCAAGCGCGGCTTCTTCGGGCTGTTCAACCGCGGCTTCGACGCCAGCAGCCGCGTCTATCTGAGCGGCGTGCGCGGGGCGGTGTCGCGGCTCGGGCGCTACGGCCTTGCCTACGCGCTGATCGTCGGCGGTCTGGCCTACCTGTTCCTCCAGATGCCCTCCTCCTTCCTGCCGCAGGAGGATCGCGGGACCATGTTCGTGCTGTGGTCGGCCCCGCCGAACGCCAGCATCGAGCGCACGATGGAGACGACCAAGCAGGTCGAGACCTATTTCCTGGAGAAGGAGAAGGACAGCGTCGAGGGCCTGTTCACCATCGCCGGCTTCAACTTCGCGGGCCGCGGCCAGAACGCCGGCATGGCCTTCGTCCGGCTGCGCGATTGGAGCGAGCGCGAGTCCGCCGACCGCAAGCCGACGGCCATCGCCGGCCGCGCCATGGGCGCCCTGTCGAAGGCCAAGGACGCGGTGGTCTTCGCCTTCATGCCGCCCTCGGTTCCGGGGCTCGGCAACGCCACCGGCTTCGACCTCCAGCTGGTGGACCGCGGCGGCGTCGGGCATGACCGGCTGATGCAGGCACGCAACCAGCTGCTGGGCCTCGCGGCGCAGAACCCAAAGCTGGTCGGCGTCCGCCCGAACGGGCTGGAGGACACGCCGCAGTTCAAGCTGACGGTGGACCGCGAGAAGGCCAGCGCGCTCGGCCTGTCGCTGACCGACGTCAACACGACCCTGACGGCGGCCTGGGGCTCCTCCTACGTCAACGACTTCATCGACCGGGGGCGCGTGAAGCGCGTCTATCTCCAGGCGGACGCTCCCTACCGCATGCAGCCGAGCGACGTCGACCGCTGGTACATGCGCAACGCCATGGGGCAGATGGTCCCCTTCTCCGCCTTCACCACGGCGCAGTGGACCTACGGTTCGCCGAAGCTGGAGCGGTACAACGGCATGTCGTCGCTCAACATCCAGGGCTCCGCGGCGCCGGGCATCAGCTCCGGCGAGGCGATGCAGGAGATGGAGGCGATGATGGCCAAGCTGCCGCCGGGCGTCGGCTATGAGTGGACCGGCCTGTCCTACGAGGAGCGGCTGAGCGGGTCGCAGGCACCGGCGCTCTACGCCCTGTCCATGCTGATCGTCTTCCTCTGCCTGGCTGCGCTCTACGAGAGCTGGTCGGTGCCGGTGTCGGTCATCCTGGTGGTGCCGCTGGGCGTCATCGGCGCCGTGCTCGCCGCCACGCTGCGCGGCCTGCCCAGCGACGTCTACTTCCAGGTGGGCCTGCTGACGACCATCGGCCTGTCGGCGAAGAACGCCATCCTGATCGTGGAATTCGCCAAGGCGCTCTACGACGAGGGCATGGAGCTGAAGGATGCCGCCATCGAGGCGTGCCGCCAGCGCCTGCGCCCGATCATCATGACCTCGCTGGCCTTCGTGCTGGGCGTTCTGCCGCTGGCGACCAGCAGCGGCGCGGGCTCGGAAAGCCAGAACGCCATCGGCGTGGGCGTGATGGGCGGCATGATCTCCGCCACCGTGCTGGCGATCCTGTTCGTCCCGGTCTTCTTCGTCGCGGTCTACCGTCTGTTCGGCAGCAAGCGTGCCGGCGCCCACTCCCCGCCGGGTGCCGAGCCGGTGCACGCCGGCGACTGACGGTTCGGCTGCGGCTGGAAGCGGAAGGCCCGGTCCCGGAAACGGGGCCGGGCTTTTTGCTGTGGGAACTGCGGCAGAACGGCACAGGACGGGCGGGGCGGCTTGCTGCCAAACTAATATACTAGTATTTATTGTTCCCGGGGGTGGCGGCTGAGCGCCTGCTTGTGGCGTTCCAGGCGCTCCCGCAGGGCGTCGCCTTTGCGCAGCGCCACGGCAATCGACAGTATGTCGCCGAGGACCAGATGGCTGATGCGCGACGTCATGGGCGAGTGGATGTCGAAGTCTTCCGCGACGTCGGCCAGCAGGCTGACCGTGGCGAGCTGCGCCAACGGCGAGCCGGAGCGGGTGATGGCGACGACCGCGGCGCCGGACGACAGCGCGTTCTGCACGGCCTCCAGCATGTCGCGGGTGCCGCCCGAACTGGACACGGCGACCACCGCGTCGCCGGGGGCGAGCGACAGGGCCGACACGAAATAGACGTGGGCGTCGCTGTAGGCGACGGTGGGAATGCCCAGCCGGAAGAAGCGGCGCTGGATGTCCTGCGCCACCGTGCCGGAGTTGCCGGAACCGTAGAACTCGATCCGCCGCGCCCCGGCCAGCAGGTCGGCGGCGCGGTCCACCGATTCCGCCGACAAGTTGTTGCGCACCTGCATGAGCGTCGCCAGGGTGCGGTCGAACACCTTGCCCGCGATGCCCGCCGCCCGGTCGTCCGGGCTGACCTCCTGGTCGATGAAGGGCATGCCGGCGGCGATGTCCTGGGCCAGCTTGATCTTGAACTCGCGGAAGCCGCTGCAGCCGAGCGCCCCGCAGAAGCGGGCGATGGTCGGCTCGCTGACCCCGGCACGTTCCGCCATGTCGGCCATCGACAGGGTGATGACCTCGCCCGGCTGGGCCAGCACGCAGTCCGCCAGCTTCCGTTCCGAAGGACGGAGCCCGTCGCGCACCGCCATGATCCTCGCCAGCATCGGCCTGTTCCCCCGTTCCGTCCGTCCGACACTGTAGCACGGATAGTAAAACTACATGACCCGATAGGAGGGTGCTATCGGCGGCACTGTTCCACATACCGGGACCGCCGACGATGCGGCGTTCCGTCACAGTAAGTTCATCAAAGACCGTGGAAAATCAACCGCTTTTGCCTTGCGCGCTTCGCTGATCCGGTTTATGTAGCAAAACTACAGAATGACTTTTGGCCCTGCCGGCTTCACAGCCCGTTGCCATACCGCCGCTCCCGCCCCGATCGGAGTCCGGCGGTCTTCCGACCCCTCCACTGGGGGGCCTCCAGGGTCGATCAGCGACGCGGCGCGTGCCGCCCAGACGCCTTTTCGTGAGGAGACATCATGGACACCCTGCTGAGAGACGGACTCGTCGAGACCCCGGAACAGCAAGCCGAGCGCCCCTGGCGCCGCTTCGTTCCGGGCGTCTGGCAGCAAGAGGTCAACGTCCGCGACTTCATCGTCCGCAACGTCCACCCCTACGCCGGGGATTCGCGCTTCCTGACCGGCCCGACCGGACGGACCAAGGCCCTGTGGGACAAGGTCACCGCCCTGCTGAAGGAGGAGCGCGCGGCCAAGGGCGGCGTGCTTGACGCCGACACGGAGGTCTTCGGCTCGATCATCGCTCACGCACCGGCCTACATCGACCAGGAGCTTGAACTCGTCGTCGGCCTGCAGACGGACAAGCCGCTGAAGCGCGCGATCATGCCCTTCGGCGGCTGGCGGATGGTCAAGAACGGGCTGGAGGCCTACGGCTTCAAACCCTCGCCCAAGCTGGAGGAGGTCTTCCCCGGCCTGCGCAAGTCGCACAATGACGGCGTCTTCGACGTCTACACCGAGGAGATGCTGCGCTGCCGCAAGTCGGGCGTCATCACCGGCCTGCCGGACGCTTACGGCCGCGGACGCATCATCGGCGACTACCGCCGGCTGGCGCTCTACGGCGCGACCTTCCTGATCGAGGACAAGAAGGCCCAGTACAAGAGCCTTGAGCTGGACCGCGTCGACGAGCACACGCTGCGCCTGCGCGAGGAGATTACCGAGCAGATCAAGGCGCTGAAGGAATTGGCCGCCATGGCCAAGACCTACGGCTTCGACGTGTCGCGCCCGGCGGCCAACGCCCGCGAGGCGGTGCAGTGGACCTACCTCGCCTATCTGGCGGCGGTGAAGGAGGCCAACGGGGCGGCCATGTCGCTCGGCCGCGTCTCCAGCTTCCTCGACGTCTACGTCGAGCGCGACCTGCGCGACGGCCTGCTGACCGAGGAGGAGGCGCAGGAGCTGATCGACCAGTTCGTGACCAAGCTGCGCATCGTCCGCTTCCTGCGCACGCCGGAATATGACCAGCTCTTCTCGGGTGACCCGACCTGGGTGACGGAGTGCATCGGCGGCATGGCGCTCGACGGGCGCACGCTGGTCACCAAGAACAGCTTCCGCATGCTCCAGACCCTGAACAACCTCGGCCCGGCGCCGGAGCCGAACCTGACCGTTCTGTGGTCGGAAAGCCTGCCGGAGGGCTTCAAGAAATTCTGCGCGGAGACGTCGATCAAGACCTGCTCGGTGCAGTACGAGAACGACGACCTGATGCGGCCCTACTGGGGCGACGACTACGGCATCGCCTGCTGCGTCTCGGCCATGCGCATCGGCAAGCAGATGCAGTTCTTCGGCGCCCGCGCCAACCTCGCCAAGACGCTGCTCTACGCCATCAACGGCGGCCGCGACGAGGTCTCGGGCGAGCAGGTCGGCCCGGCCTTCGCGCCGATCACCGGCGACGTGCTCGACCACGACACGGTGGTCGCCCGCCTGCTGCCGATGATGGAATGGCTGGCCCGCGCCTACATGAACACGCTCAACGCCATCCACTTCATGCACGACAAGTACATGTACGAGCGGCTGGAGATGGCGCTGCACGACCGCGACGTGCTGCGCACCATGGCCTGCGGCATCGCCGGCCTGAGCGTCGTCGCGGACAGCCTGTCGGCGATCAAGCACGCCACGGTCAAGGTGGTCCGCGACGAGCGCGGGCTGGCCACCGACTTCGTCATCGAGGGCGACTATCCGGCCTTCGGCAACAACGACGACCGGGTCGACGGGATCGCGGTGTGGCTGGTGGAAACCTTCATGGGTCTGCTGCGCAAGCAGAAGGCCTACCGCGACGCGGTGCCCACGCAGTCGGTGCTGACGATCACCTCGAACGTGGTCTACGGCAAGAAGACGGGCAACACGCCGGACGGGCGCAAGGCCGGCCAGCCCTTCGCGCCGGGGGCCAACCCGATGCACGGGCGCGACCGCAAGGGGGCGATCGCCTCGATGGCGTCGGTGGCCAAGCTGCCCTACGCCCACGCCCAGGACGGCATCAGCTACACCTTCACCATCGTGCCCGGCGCGCTGGGTCCGACCGGGGGTGAGCGGGTGGACAATCTGGTGGGCATGCTGGACGGCTATTTCGGTCAGGGCGGCCACCACATCAACGTGAACGTCTTCGACCGCGAGACGCTGCTGCACGCCATGGACCATCCGGAGCTGTACCCGCAGCTGACCATCCGGGTGTCGGGTTACGCGGTGAACTTCATCAAGCTGACCCGCGAGCAGCAGATGGACGTCATCAGCCGCACCTTCCACGGCGCGCATTGAGAAGAGTCTGAGCAGCGAAGCACTCGCCCCCACCCTGACCCTCCCCCGCTTCGCAGGGGAGGGGATGAACTCCCTCTCCCGCCCAGCGGGGGAGGGAAGGGGCCCGCGCAGCGGGAAGGGTGGGGGCTCCGCCGCGACCACTTTCCCCGAAAAATCCACTCTCCAATCAAGGTCCACACCCCGCCATGAGCGCCATTACCGAAATCCACGCCCGCGAGATCCTCGACAGCCGTGGGAACCCGACCGTCGAGGTGGACGTCCTGCTCGAATCCGGCGCGTTTGGCCGCGCCGCCGTTCCGTCGGGCGCCTCGACCGGCGCGCACGAGGCGGTGGAGCTGCGCGACGGCGACAAGTCCCGCTACGGCGGCAAGGGCGTGCTGAAGGCCGTGGAGTCGGTCAACGGCGAGATCTTCGACGCCATCGCCGGCCTCGACGGCTCCAACCAGCGCGCCCTCGACCTCGCCATGATCGAGCTGGACGGCACCCCCAACAAGGGCCGCCTCGGCGCCAACGCCATCCTCGGCGTCTCGCTCGCCGTCGCCAAGGCCTCGGCCGAGGAAGCCGCGCTGCCGCTGTTCCGCTACGTCGGCGGCGCCTTTGCCAACCTGCTGCCGGTGCCGATGATGAACATCATCAACGGCGGCGCCCACGCCGACAACCCGATCGACATCCAGGAGTTCATGGTCATGCCGGTCGGCGCCGAGACCGGCGCCGAGGCCATCCGCATGGGCGCGGAGATCTTCCAGGCGCTCAAGAAGAAGCTCAAGGATGCCGGCCACAACACCAACGTCGGCGACGAGGGCGGCTTCGCCCCCAACCTCGCCTCGACCGAGGACGCGCTGGGCTTCGTGATGAAGGCGATCGAGGCGGCCGGCTACAAGCCGGGCGACGACGTCATGCTGGCCATCGACGCCGCCTCGACCGAGTTCTTCAAGAACGGCAGATACGAGCTGGCCGGCGAGGGCAAGTCGCTGGCGTCGGAGCAGATGGTGGCCTACTGGGCCGATCTGGTCGGCCGCTACCCGATCATCTCGATCGAGGACGGCATGGCCGAGGACGACTGGGAGGGCTGGAAGGCGCTGACCGACGCCATCGGCGGCAAGGTGCAGCTGGTCGGTGACGACCTGTTCGTGACCAACCCGGCGCGTCTGGCGGACGGCATCAAGAAGGGCGTGGGCAACTCGATCCTGGTCAAGGTCAACCAGATCGGCACGCTGTCGGAGACGCTGGAGGCCGTCGACATGGCGCACAAGGCCGGCTACACGGCGGTCCTCTCGCACCGCTCGGGCGAGACCGAGGACAGCACCATCGCCGATCTGGCGGTCGCCACCAACTGCGGCCAGATCAAGACCGGCTCGCTGTCGCGCTCCGACCGGCTGGCCAAGTACAACCAGCTGATCCGCATCGAGGAGATGCTCGGCGCAGCATCCCGCTTCGCCGGACGCGGCATCCTCAAGGCGTAACGGCCCAACGGAAGGCGGCTGCGGCAAAGTGTCCGGTGATGCCGGATTTGCTGCGCCGCACCGCCTTTTCCGCTAATATATCAGTACACAAAAAGACGCTCGCAGAAGAAGACGGCAAGACGTGCTTCTCCTTTCAGCAAGGCGCGCGCCGGGAGGGATCGGCTGAAACGGGCAGCATCATGCCTTTTTCTCTTATCCGGAGTGTTCTGCAATGACTGCCAATGGTGAAACCAGCGGCGACCTCCCGGCCGTGCCGACCGAGGCGGCCCCGATCGAGAACGTCACCTTCGACGAGATCGTGGTCGGCCAGTCCGCCAGCATCGCACGGCAACTGACCGTGATGGACGTCGAGCTGTTCGCCACCGTCTCCGGCAACATCGATCCGGTTCATCTGGACGCGAAATTCGCCGCCGACAGCCGCTTTCAAAAGGTGATCGGGCATGGCATGTGGTCCGGCGCGCTGATTTCCGGCGTGCTGGGGACCCGGCTGCCCGGCGCCGGCACCGTCTATGCCGGCCAGGACCTGCGCTTCCGCCGCCCGGTCGGGCTGGGCGACGTCATCACCGCCACCGTCACCGTGCGCGAGAAGCAGGCCGACAAGAACATCGTCGTCTTCGACTGCCTGTGCACCAACCAGGACGGCGAGGTCGTGGTGACCGGGGCCGCCGAGGTGGTGGCGCCGACCCGCAAGGTCCGCCGCGCCGCCCACGCGCTGCCGCAGATCCAGATGATCCGTCACGACAAGCACGACGCGCTTCTGCGCAAGTGCGACGGGCTGGAGCCGGTCGCCACGGCGGTCGCCCATCCCTGCGACGAAAGCTCGCTGAAGGGTGCGGTGGAGGCGGCGGAAGCCGGCCTGATCGACCCCATCCTGATCGGCCCGGCGGCGAAGATCCGCGCGCTGGCCGCCGCCCACGGCCTGGACATCGCCCGCTACCGTCTGATGGACGTCGAGCACAGCCACGCCGCTGCCGCCGCGGCCGTCGCGCTGGCCCGCAACGGCGAGGCCGAGGCGGTGATGAAGGGCAGTCTGCACACCGACGAGCTGATGGCCGAGGTCGTCCGCAAGGAGACCGGCCTGCGCACCAGCCGCCGCATCAGCCACGTCTTCGTGATGAACGTACCCACCTACCCGCGGGCGCTTCTCATCACCGACGCGGCGATCAACATCTACCCGACGCTGGAGGACAAGGTCCACATCGTCCAGAACGCCATCGACCTCGCCAAGGTCCTGGGCGTCGAGACGCCGCGCGTCGCCATCCTGTCGGCGGTGGAGACGCTCAACCCGAAGATCGCCACCACGCTGGAAGCCGCCGCACTCTGCAAGATGGCCGACCGCGGCCAGATCACCGGCGGCATCCTCGACGGCCCGCTGGCCTTCGACAACGCCATCAGCGCCGAGGCCGCGCGCATCAAGGGCATCAAGTCCCCCGTATCGGGCCAAGCCGACATCCTGCTCGTCCCCGATCTGGAAGCCGGCAACATGCTGGCCAAGCAGCTCTCCTTCCTCGCCAACGCCGACGCGGCGGGCATCGTTCTCGGCGCGCGGGTTCCGGTCATCCTGACCAGCCGCGCCGACAACGTCCGCACCCGCCTCGCCTCCTGCGCCGTGGCGGCGCTGGTGGCCGTCGCGCGCCGTCCCGCCCTCGCGCTCAACGCCGTTGCCGCTCCCCTGGCTGCCCCCCTGGCTGCGGAGTGAGGATCACACCATGTCGCACCGTGACGCCTGTCTCGTCATCAACGCGGGCTCCTCCAGCCTGAAATTCTCCGTCTTCTGCGGCGCCGGAAGGAGCGATCTGGAGGCGGTCCTGACCGGCCAGATCTCCGGCATCGGCACCGCCCCGCGCTTCGAGGCCAAGGACGCGGCCCGCCACGTCCTGGCCGACGGCATCCTGGACGAGGTCGGCCCCGGCGACCGCGCCGGTCTGCTCGGCTTCCTGCTGACCTGGATGCGGCACGAGCTGCGCGACGTGCGGCTGGTCGCCGCCGGCCACCGGGTCGTGCATGGCGGCACCCGCTTCGACGCGCCGGTCCGGCTGACCCCGGCGGTGCTGGCGGAGCTGGAGGCCCTGGTGCCGCTGGCCCCTCTGCACCAGCCGCACAACATCGCGGCGATGACCGCGCTGGCCGAGGTTTATCCGGAGCTGCCGCAGGTCGCCTGCTTCGACACCGCCTTCCACCGCACGCGGCCCTGGCAGGCCCAGATGTTCGCCCTGCCGCGCGAGCTGACCGACGAGGGTGTGCGCCGCTACGGCTTCCACGGCCTGTCCTACGAGTACATCGCCCAGCGCCTGCCGCAGATCGCCCCGGAGCTGGCCGAGGCCCGCGTCGTCGTCTGCCATCTCGGCAGCGGGTCCAGCCTGTGCGGCATGCGCGCGGGCCGCAGCGTCGACACCACCATGGGCTTCACCGCGCTGGACGGCCTGCCGATGGGCACACGCCCCGGCGCGATCGACCCTGGCGTGCTGATCTATCTGATGCGCGAGAAGGGCATGGGCCCCGACGAGCTGGAGCGGCTGCTCTACCACAAGTCCGGGCTGCTCGGAGTCTCCGGCGTGTCCAACGACATGCGCGCCCTGCTGGACAGCGAGAATCCGCAGGCGGCGGAGGCCGTGGAGCTGTTCTGCTTCCAGGTCGCCAAGCAGGCGGCGGGGCTGGCGGCGGCCATGGGCGGGCTGGACGCGGTGGTCTTCACCGCCGGCGTCGGCGAGAACTCCGCCCCGGTGCGCGCGCGGGTGGCGGAGAAGCTGGGCTGGCTCGGCGTCCATCTCGACGGGGCGGCGAATCGCGCCCGCGCCACGCGCATCTCCGCCGCCGACAGCCGCGTCCCGGTCTTCGTCATCCCCACCGACGAGGAGCGGATGATCGCCAGCCACACGCTGGCCATCCTGGCGCGGAACGCGGTGCATCCGCCCCTGGCGGCCTGAGCGGACGCCTCAAAGCCCGTCCAGGAAGCTCCGGATCGCGTCGAGGACGAGCGTTTCCTGTTCGCGGTGCGGCACATGGCCGGTGTCGGGGAGAAGCCTTGCGGCTCCCCGCCCGGCCGCGATGCGTTCGGGGTGGGCGCTGGAACCGTACTCGTCGCGGTCGCCGTGCAGGGCCAGCACCGGGCAGCGCACCGCCGCGAGGGCAGGGTCCAGGGTCCAGCCGGCGAAGGCGGGGGACAACCACGTCTCGGTCCAGGCGTCGAGGACCCAGCGGGCTTTGTCGCCGTGATACCGCGCCAGCCGCGCGACGTTGGCCGGGTCCTGGAAATCGCGCTTGGCGTCGCGGATGCCGGCGAGGGTTCTCTCTTCCACGAAGGCCTGGGCGGCGATGGTCACGAGGGCGCGGCAGCGCTCCGGAAAGCGCGCCGCCGTCTCGACCGCCATGCCGCCTCCGACGCTGTGCCCGCAGGCGATGAACTCGGTCACGCCGAGCCGGTCGCACAGCGGCGGGATGCTGTCCCGTGCCTCCGCGGCGACGAAATCCATTGCGAGCCCACCCGAATGGGCGTCCGAGCGTCCGAAGCCGAGCCGGTCGTAGGCGATGACGCGGCGATTTGTTTCAGCCGCCAGCCGTTGCGGGAAGCCGCGCCACAGATCCACGCTGCCGAGGGAGTCGTGGAAGAGGATGATCGGCACGGCGCCGGCGGTTTCCGGAGTCCAGCTTTTCGCGTAGAGGCGGCCTTCCACGGTCCGGATCGACCATTCCGTTTCAGTCACGGGGGCTTCGTTTGGCGTCGGCATGGCTGGTGGCGTTGCGGTCCTGGGGACTTCCGTTATGCCGTGAAGTGCTGAGGAACGCCCGTGGAAACGTATTGACGCTGCCTTTGCCCCCTCCCTAACCCTCCCCCTTTTCGAGGTGGAGGGGACTGCCGCCGCTTCGCAAAAGGCACCCTCTCCCGCGTGAGCGGGGGAGGGTCGGGGTGGGGGCAAGGCTCACCGCGAACCGCCACGAAACAAAACCGGGCGCCATCGCTGGCGCCCGGTTTTCGTCATTCAAACGGAACCACCCCGCCTCAGCGGGCGAGCCAGCCGCCGTCGACCGGCAGGACCGTGCCGTGGACGTAGTCCGACGCGTCGGAGGCCAGGAACACCGCCGGGCCGCCCATGTCGGAGGGAACGCTCCAGCGGCCCGCCGGGATGCGGCCGAGGATCTCCGCGCTGCGCTGCTCGTCGGCGCGGATCGCCGCCGTGTTGTTGGTGGCGACGTAGCCCGGCGCGATGGCGTTCACGTTGATGCCCTTGCCGGCCCATTCGTTGGCGAGCAGGCGGGTGATGCCGGCCACGCCGCTCTTGGAGGCGGTGTAGGAGGGCACCCGGATGCCGCCCTGGAAGGACAGCATCGACGCGATGTTGATGATCTTGCCCTTGCGGCCCTGGCCGATGGCGTAGCGCCCGAAGGCCTGGCAGAGGAAGAAGACCGTCTTGATGTTGATGTTCATCACGAGGTCCCAGTCGGCCTCGGTGAAGTCCACGGCATCGGCGCGGCGGATCAGCCCGGCGTTGTTGACCAGGATGTCCAGCCCGCCGAAGGTGCCCACAACCTCCTCCACCAGACCCTGCACCGGGGCGATGCTGGTCAGGTCGGCGGACATGCCGTGGAACTTGCGGCCGGCGGCCTCCACCAGGGACTTGGTCTCGTCCAGCGGCACCACGTCCACGGCGGCGATGTCGGCGCCCGCCTGGGCCAGCGCCACGGCGATGCCCTGGCCGATGCCGGTGTGGGCGCCGGTCACCAGGGCGACTTTGCCGGTGAGGTCGAAGGGATGTGCCTGAGCCATTGTCTTGCTCCTTATTCTTGGCGCGCGAGGATCAGCGCAGGTCTTCCATGGGGATGAAGTCCATGTCGGTGAAGTCCTGGTTGTCGCCGGCCATGGCCCAGATGAAGGTGTAGTTGCGCGTGCCGACGCCGGAGTGGATCGACCAGCTCGGCGAGATCACCGCCTGCTCGTTGGCGACGACGACGTGGCGCGTCTCGGACGGCTCCCCCATGAAGTGGAAGACGCGGGCCGGCTCCGGCAGGTCGAAGTAGAAATAGACCTCGCAGCGGCGGTCGTGCGTGTGGCACGGCATCGTGTTCCACATGTTGTTCGGCTTCAGCACGGTCATGCCGAGCACGAGCTGCGCGGTGCGGCAGACGTCCGGGTGGATCATCTGGTAGATGGTGCGCTCGTTCGACTGGGCCGGGTCGCCCATGTGCACGGCCTTGGCCTGCGCGATGGAGATCTTCATCGTCTCGAAGCGGGCGTGGGCCGGGGCGCTGTTCAGGTAGAACTTCGCCGGGTTGGCCGGGTCCAAGCTCTCGAAACGGACGTCCAGGCTGCCCATGGTGATGTAGAGGCAGTCGCGCGGGGCCAGCTCGAACACCGCGCCGTCCACCGTGATGCGGCCGGGGCCGCCAACGTTGACGGCGCCCAGCTCGCGCCGGTCGAGGAAGTTGGCCGAGCCGATGGCCTTGGCCGATTCCAGCTTCAGCGGGCCGGACACCGGCATCGCGCCGCCGACCACGAAGCGGTCGATGTGGCTGTAAGTGAGGACGATGTCGTCCGCCTCGAAGATGGACGGGACGAGGAAATGGTCGCGCAGCTTGGTGGTGTCGTAGTTGCGGACGTCATCCTGGTGTGACGCGTGCCGGACGGTGATCTTCATGGCGGTATCCTCGTTTGTGTTTTTCGGGGGCCTGGGCGGCGGAATTAGGGGTCAGGGACCAGTGAAGAAGAACAGGTTCGCCCCCTGGGCCTGGGGGATGGAGGTCAGCAGGCCGTCGAGGTGGACGGCCATGCGGTCGGCGGCCAGTGCCGGGTCGGCGTCGGCGATGGCGTCCACGATCGCCGCGTGCTCGGCCAGCACGTTGGTGAGGCGCCCCGGCTCCGGCAGGGTCAGGCGGCGGTAACGGTCCACCTGCACCTTCACCTGCTGCGCCATGCTCCACAGGCCGGGATAGCCGGCGATTTCGGCGATCAGGGCGTGGAACCGCTCGTCGGCCTCGTGGAAGGCGTTGAGGTCGCCGTCCTCCACCGTCTCCTGCTGGAGCAGCAGGTTGGCCCGCAGGCCGGCGATCTGGCTGCCGGTGGCGCGCTGCGCCGCGTAGCGGACGGCGGTGCCCTCCAGCGAGGTGCGGATGACGATGGCCTCGGGCAGGGCGTTGACCGGGATGCGGGCGACGAAGGTGCCGACCTGCGGGAAGATCTCGATCAGCCCCTCGTCCGCCAGACGCAGCACGGCCTCGCGCACCGGGGTGCGGCTGACGCCGAAGGCTTCGGCGATGTGCTTCTCGACGATGGGCTCGCCCGGATTGCGGCGCATCTCCACGATCTCGGCGCGCAGCGACCGGTGGATCGCCCCCATGGTCGAGGCGCCCCGCGCCGGCCCGCGGGCGGGCTTCACCGCGCTCCGCTGGGCGGCGGGGCGGTCGTTGCTGGCGTCGGGCGTCGGGGTGGTCGGCATGTCCATGGCTGCACCTGTTGCGCCGGCTCGGCCGGTCCTAAGGGAGCATATTAGTATATCAGTGCCGTGGCGCAAGCCGGAAATCACGGGGTCCGCAATCTCCGGCTTTTGCCTGGGATGAAGCGACGCTCAGTCGGTCGCCGTCACTCGGCGGGGGCGGGCTGGACCGGCAGGGGCTGCGCTTCGGTGTTCTCCTGGGCGGCCTTCTGGGCGGCCAGATAGCGCGGGGAGAGGACGCCGAACCGGCGGGCCCACCAAGCGGTCAGGATCGGGGTGAGCAGCGAGGTGACGACGACGCTGGTGGCGACCAGGGCGGTGGCGGCCGGGGCGCTCGGGGCGAAGCTCGGTTCGATGGAGGCGATGATCGGCGGGACGGTCACGGCCGCGCCGGCGGTGGAGGCGGCGCCGATGCCTGCGGTGCCGTTGCCCTTGGCCAGCAGGACGTCGGCGACGACCAGCGTGAAGCCGGTGATGGCGATGACCGAGAGGCCGAGGACGATGCCGAGCAGGCCGGTGTTCAGGATGACCGCGAAGTTCAGGTTGTTGCCGAGCGCGAAGGCGAAGAAGGGCACCATCACCGGCACGGCCTGACCGAAGAACTTGCGGAACTCCTGGTCCAGGTTGCCGAGCGCGAAGCCGATCAGGAAGGGCAGCAGGGCGCCGACCATGGTCTGCCAGGGGAAGGCGGCCAGACCGGCCAAACCCAGCGTCGCCATCGTCATGAAGGGACCGGATTCCAGGCACATCAGGCAGAAGGCGCCGGATTCCTCCTTGGTGCCGTACTGCTGCATCAGCGCCATGTACATGCCGCCGTTGGTGTCGTTCATGGCGGCGATGATCGCCAGCACCGACAGGCCGGTGAAGAAGCCCGAACTGACGCCCTCGTGCGGGATGAACCAGGAGGCGACGATGCCCATGGTGGCGGCGGTGAGGATCTTGACGGTGACGAGCACGCCGCTCTTGCGCAGGACCAGCGGGGTCGCCTTCAGGCTGATGCTGGCGCCGATGCAGAAGAACCAGACGGAGAGGATCGGCAGGGTGCCGGTGATAAGGCCGTTGGTGAAGGACCCGAAGAACTTGCCCGTGTTCGGCGCGAAGGTGTTCAGGCAGGCGCCAAGGAACAGGGGAAGGATCATCATCCCGCCGGGGATGCGGTCGATCCGGGATTTGATGTTCATAGTCGGTACTCCTGGGGCGGTCCGACTGGGCCGTCGATGAGGGTCGTCAAAGGGAGGCGCCCCCGCTGGAAGGACAAGGGGGGGCTGCTGCCGGTTGCGGCGTATGGAGGGGGAGCGTGCCGCGCATCCCCTGCGGTTGCGGCGCTGGTCCGGCGGCCTGTGAGCCTGTCCATGGATCGCGTCGTTGATGAAGTGAATACTAGTATATTAGTGTTGAAGGCAAGTCAGGAGAACTGCGTATCCCGCCGGTTGACACTCTGTCGCACGTCTTGCGGTGGTGGTTTGGCGGTGCCGCTCTCGTGCGCCGAACAACGTGCTTCGTGTCGGAAAGCGCAAGCGTGGCAGCGGCTTGCAACGCTTCGTGAACGCTGCGGTCAGCGGCTTCGATGCGCTGGGCAGCCCGCGTGGCGCGCGAAACATTGCGATGACTTGTCGTCGACCAGCCGGGCGGCTTCCCGGAAGAGGGCGGTGTGGCCGAACGCCTCGAAGCGCGTTGGCCGTCCGCTTTGAACCGTTGCCTGTCTGCCCGTTGGACAATTCACGAAATTGGGGGTGGGCTCAACGCGACCATCGCCCCTTCACACCGCCAGCCGTGCCTCGCCAACTCCGCGCCCGAACCCCGCATATCCCGGCGGTACCCGGCGCGCCGGCTGTGCCGGGGCAGGGTCTTCATGCTCGGGCGGGGCTTCGAACTTGTAGCCGCGTCCGTAGACGGTCTCGATGTAGCGGGCGCCGCCGGTGGCCTCGGCGATCTTCTTGCGCAGCTTGCAGATGTAGACGTCGATGACCTTGTCGAGCGGGTCGGCGCCGGACAGTCCGTAGACCTCGTCGTAGATGTGCTCCTTGGAGACGACGCGGCGGTGATGGGCGGCCAGAACGCCGAGGATGGCGTGCTCGCGCTGGCTCAGCCGCAGCCGCTCGCCGGCGACCTCCGGGTCGCGCCCGTCGAGGAAGACGGTGAGCTGCCCCACCCGCACCGCGTTGCTCAGCAAGCCGCGCGAGCGCCGGCGCGCCACCTCGATGCGCGCCCGCACCTCGGCGCTGACCACCGGCTTGACCAGCACGTCGTCGGCCCCGGCGTGGAGCAGTTCCACCGTCGTCGCCACGCAGCGCCGGTCGAGCAGGCAGAGGATCGCCGCCCCGACCTGATGCGCCCGCAGCGCCGCCACGCAGCGCGCCGGGTCGTCGACGCTGCCCAGGACGATGGCGTCGTAGCCCAGTCCGTCCGCCCCCTGGTCGCGCAGAAGCTCCTCCAGCCCGGCCCAGTCCTGGCGGTCATAGCGGATCTTCCCCATGCCGAGCTGACGGCCGAGCGCGTCGGCGATCAGGGGGTTCGGTTCAACCAGGACAGCACGCATGGGGTTCTCCGCAACATCGGATCGGCGAGGGCGATTGATTTGCTTTTTAGGAAAAGTCTTTTTCGCGCCTGCAAACATCATTCAAAAAACCAATCGAAATCCGTACTGTCAATCGTTGGTGTTAATACCTTGGCGAGAGGCGGGAGTCGGCGTTAAAGCGGTTTTAAAACCCGTTAACAAACTTGATTTTGGGAAATTTGCCGACGAAATCCCTAAAAATACAAAACGAATTCTCGGCAGTGCGTTTGCCGGACCGTCTCCCGGCCCTTAGCCTATGGAAAAAGGTTCCTGTGCGCGGCGCGCCGGACGCGCTACTGTGGCGCTGCAGGCCCGACTGTCAGGATAAGCCGCGATGACCGAGATGATGCCGCTCTCCAACGCCGAGGACACGCCGCCTCCGCCCGCGGCACCGGCCAAGCGGGCCACGCGTCAACGCGCGGCAAAGGCGCCGTCGGAGGAAACCACGCAACTCCTGCGCGTCTATGGCGATCAGGTGGCCACTCTGGGCGAACAGATCGCCAAGGCGGAGGCCGCGGCAGACAGCGAACGGGCGGAGCGGCTGCGGGTGATCGCCGAGCACGCCTCCGAGCGTGAACGCTGGCGCGAGGCCATCGGGCAGGTGGAGCGGGCGCGCTCCGGGGATGTCGGGACCCTCCAGGGCGACCGCGAGGCGGAACGCGACCGCATCAACCAACTCGTCGAGACGCTGATTGCCGAGACCTCGGCGCGCGAGCATGGCATGGCCCGCGCGCTTCAGGACGCGGAGGACCGGCTGTCCGCGGTGAACGCGGAGATCGCCGCCCTCCGTCTGTCCCACGCGGTGGCGCTGGACCGGCTCCAGGCCGACCGCGAGGCCGAGCGCAAGCGCATCGGCGACCTCGTGGAGCGGCTGATCGCCGACACGGAGGCGCGGGAGCGCGGCTTCCGCCAGCGCATCGAGGCGGCGGAACGCCGCAGCGAGGAGGCGCAGGCGGCCTTGGAGCAGGAGCGCCGGACCGGCGCGGAGCTGGAAAAGCGGCTGGAGCGGCTGACCGGCACGCTGGACGGCCTGCGCCGCGACCGCGAGGCCGAGGTCGCCGCCTACGAGGCGATGCGCGACCAGTGCCGCATTCTGGTGACCGAGCTGGCGCGGCGGCAGACCCCCTGGTGGTGGCGCCTGTTCCGGAGATGAGCGTCCGGCGCTGAGCGTCATTCGTCCTTTTTGTCGTCGCCGCCGCGGAAGGGCGCGGTCGCCACGTGGGCCGTCGCCGACACCACGTCGCCCGCGACGCTGACCGCGGACCCGGCGACGCTGGCCGCCGTATCCACCGTGGCGACCACCACACCGCAACCGGTCAGAAGCAAGGTCGTCGGGAAGAGCAGGACGGCGGCGGACAAGCCGGAGCGGGGCAGCCTGGAGCGGAAGAGGCCGGAGCGGGACAAGGAGGGGCGGGGCATGGTCTTCGGCCTTCGAAAGGGTGATGCCGCTCCACTATGCCCCGGACGCGCGATGGCGCGCCTGTGACCAAACGGCGGCGCTCATGCTGGCACGCCGCCGTATCGCCGCCAAGTGGTCCGTGCTTAAGGCAGCTTCTTGAAGACCATGCGCCGCATCGGCTGGTCGAAGGCGGTCATCCCCTCCGCGTCGATCCGCCCGCTGGCGGCGAAGCGGCGGCGGACCTCGGCTTCGACCGGAGGCAGGCGCTCGCGCCGCGCCGGGTCCACGGCGGTGACGTGGGTCAGGTAATGATCGGCGTCGCGGTAGCGCACCACTGTGCCGTAGACCGTCTCGTCCACCGCCTGCAGCGGCAGCGGCGGGTGCTTCAGCGTGTCGTAGGCCGCGGCGCGCACCTCCGTCTCGTCCTCGATGGGCAGGATGACTTCGAAATAGGCGCCGTCGGCGATGGGCTCGACCACCACCAGCGTGCCGCCGGGCTTCAGGACCCGCGCCGCCTCGGCCATCGCGTCGGCCATGACCGCCACCGGCAGGTGGTGGAAGCTGTTGGAGTAGACGACGGCGTCCACCGACGCGTCTTCCAGCGGCAGGGCTTCCCCCTTGCCGACGCGGTAGTCGGCGCCGGCCACCGGCTCCGCCTTGCGGGCGCGGGCGAGCTGGCCCTCGCTGATCTCGATGCCGATGGCCCGGGCGCCGAGGCCCGCGAAGTGGCGGGTCAGCGACCCGTCGCCGCAGCCGACATCCACCACGGTCCGGTCCCGCGGGTCCAGAACCTCGGCCAGGGCGTCCTTCAGGGTCATCGTCGTCATGGTGCGTTTCCGTTTTTCTTGATGGTTGGCAAGTGTTAAGGCGGGTCAGGGCGCGGCGTTCAGCGTCCGCCGGAAATAGTCGAGGACCTCGTCGTTCAGCCGCGCGTGGAAGGCGGCGCGGTCGAATCCCGGCGGGTCCTGCACCGTCGCGCCGAAGCGGGCGGCGGCGCTGGCCGGGACCGGCGTCAGGAAGGCGTAGTGGCCGGCGCCGGGGACGAGGTCGTACTCCGGCGGCCGGGGCAGCAGGCCGCGCACCCGCGCCACCTGGAGGGCGCCCCTCTCGTCGCCCTTCTCCGCCTCGTAGAGCCGGATCGGAACGGTGACGCGGGACAGCGCGCCGTCCCCGAACAGCGCGCCGACCGGGTCCATCAGCAGCAGCGAGCGGATGCGGGAATCGGTGGCGGCCTCCAAACGCTTCGGCGTGGCCGCGACGGTGGTCTTGGCGCCCGCCGGGCAGAGGCTGCGGTTGTCTGGATGGGCAGCGCAGACCTGGGCCAGCCGCCCCGGATCGGCAACCCCGCCCGCCGCCGCCAGCGCGGCATGGCCACCCGCCGCGTAGCCGAGCACGCCGATGCGCTGCCGGTCCACCCGAAAGCCCATGGGCGAGGAGTCCAGCACGGCGTCCAGCGCCGCGCGGAGCTGCAACGGCAATTCCGGCCACAGCGGCACGGTTCCAATCCGGTCGCCCTTGCCGGCCCTGGAATCCGCGTCCGGTTCCATGCCGCCGAGATGGGTCACGATGGCGGTCATCATCCCGCGGCGCGCCAGGAACAGGGCGACGCTGACCATCGCCAGCCCGTTGCGCGACGGCCCCTGGGTCATCATCACCAGCGGCATGGAATTCAGCGCCGGCCCGCCCTCCGGGGCGACGTTCAGGTGATAGGGGCCGCGCCGGATCGGCTGGACGGGATCGCGCGTGGGATAGAGCAGCAGGATCGGCACGGACTTGCCGGTGCCCGGATCGGCGTAGGCGATCTGCGACACCGCCGCCCGGAACTGGGCCGGCGTTTCCGCCCGCGCGGGCAGGACCGGGAGCAGCCCGGTCATCACAAGAGCCAGAACCCACCGCCGTGTTCGCGGACTCATCGCAACCCCTCCGGCATCACGTCTCGAAGCCTTCCCCGCTTTGGGGGAGTGTGGCCGTCTTGCTAGTCGAACGGCAAGAGCGTCGTGCTTTCCCTGAACAATGGGGGCGGCAAATCATGGCGCCTTGCCAAGAAACGGGCCGCCCTGTACCACGGCGATAAGCCCAGCGAACCGCCAAGGCACAGGTCGGCCCGTCCCATGTTCGACAGCTTCCTTCTCGCCTTCACGGCGCTGTTCTCGATCGTCAACCCCATCGCCATGGCGCTGATCTTCAGCCAGGTGACGGCGGAGCGCAGCCCGAAGGAGCGGGCGCAGCTCGCCACGCTGGTCGCCGTCTATTCGGCCATCGTCATGCTGACCGCCCTGTGGGCGGGGTCCTATGTGCTGAACTTCTTCGGCATCTCGCTGGCGGCGCTGCGGATCGCCGGCGGCTTCGTGGTGGCGGAGCGCGCCTGGGCGCTGCTGAGCGCGCCGGAAGCCCACGAGGCCCGCAAGCAGGAGCAGGCCGCGCCGGCGGAGGAGGCCGGGGACTCCGATGTCGGGGAATCGGCCTTCTTCCCGCTGACCATCCCCTTCACCACCGGCCCCGGCACCATTTCCGTCGCCATCGCGCTCGGCGCCACCCGCCCCAGGGGGACCGAAGGGCTCACAGAGTTCTTCATCGGCGTGTCGGCGGCGGCGCTGGCCATCGCGCTGCTGATCTGGCTGTCCTACCGCTCCGCCGACCGGTTGGTGGCGCTGCTCGGCCACACCCGCGCCCGCGTGCTGACGCGGCTGTTCGCCTTCCTGCTGTTCTGCGTCGGCGTCCAGATCCTGCTGACCGGCCTTCTGGACGCCTTCCCCGTGCTGGCCTCGGGGCGTTGAGCCTGACTCAGCGGGCGCGGCCCACGCGTTGGCGGGCCATGCGGTCGGCCACGGCGGCGGTCGGTTTGCGCTCCATGTCGGCGCGGGCAAAGATCTCCGTCAGCGTGTCGGCGATCCGCTCGATGTGGCCCATCACGCGGCCATGATCGTAACCGGCGCGCTCGTGGTAGACGTCGATCACCCCGCCGGCGTTGATGACGTAGTCGGGGGCATAGAGGATGCCGCGGTCGGCCAGCGCCTGTCCGTGCCGGGCCTCGGCGAGCTGGTTGTTGGCCGCCCCGGCGACGACCGGGCAGGTCAGGCGCGGGATCGTGCCGTCGTTGAGGACGGCGCCCAGCGCGCAGGGGGCGAACACGTCCACCTCCAGATCGAAGATGGCGTCGGCGGACACCGGCGTGGCGCCGACGCGGTCGGCCACGCGGCGGGCCTGCGCCTCGTCGATGTCGGCGACCCACAGCCGCGCCCCGGCCTCGGCCAGATAGCGGGCGAGATGCCCGCCGACGCTGCCCACGCCCTGGATGGCGACGGTCAACCCTTCCAGGTCGGTGCGGTGCAGGCGGTGGAGCACCGCCGCGCGAAGCCCGACGAAGACGCCGTAGGCGGTTGAGGGAGAAGGGTCGCCGCTGCGCGTGCCGCCGCTCGCGGTCGCCTTCTCGACCACGCCGGAGACATGGGCGGTCTCCAGCGCCATGGTCTTGATGTCGGGCACCCCGGTGCCGGAATCCTCGGCGACGATGTAGCGTCCGCCCAGCCGTTCGACGTGGCGGCCCATGGCGCGCAGCAGCGCCTCGCTCTTGTCGGTGCGCGGGTTGCCGATGATGACCGACTTGCCGCCGCCCAGCGGCAGACCGGCCAGGGCCGACTTGTAGGTCATGCCGCGCGACAGGCGCAGCACATCGCGCAGGGCCTCTTCGTCGCTGGCGTAGGGCCACATGCGGCAGCCGCCCAGCGCCGGGCCGAGCGCGGTGTCGTGGATGGCGACGATGGCACGCAGGCCGGACGCGGCGTCGGAGCAGAAGACCACCTGTTCGTGGTCGTCGAAATCGGGATGGTCGAACAGCGGCACGGTTTCCTCCTGATCTTTTTCTTTTTGAAAAGCGGAAGTCACCGTCGGCACAAAATTCCGGCGTCGCGCGCGGAAGGGTTCCGCGCGCCGTGCGATGGTACGGCGTGTCCGCTTTTCCTTGCCCTGTGCTTCACCCCCTCTTGATCGGGCGGGGGGCAACGGGGCCTTCTCTTGAAGGAAACTAGATGCGCGTGAAATTGCTGGCAAGGCGGACGGTTGGCCGTCCTGCAAAAAGCAAGGAGATGAGCGCCGGCGCGGTCCGGAATCGGGAAAGTGTCGCGGACGGGGCCGCGAACGATAATTTCCGGTCTGCTCTCAGGACGGGGAGGGAGGCCGGGGACCGGCCGGGCGGTGGGAGGAGGCCGCCCGGCCGGTCTCCGCGGGGATCAGAATTCCTCGTCCCCGCCGAAGCCGCCCCACGAATCCTCTTCGCTGGGGATCTCCTCGGCCACCTGATCGACGGCGCCCTGGGCCTCCTGGGCGATGGCCTCGCCGCCGCCGGAGAAGGCGCTGGACAGCGCGCTGCCGATCAGCATGCCGCCGGCCACGCCCATGGCCGTCTGCATGGCGCCGGCCATGAAGCCGCCGCCGGCGCGCTGCGGCTGCTGGGCGTAGGCGGCGACGCGCGGGTCGCCGTAGGCCGGGGCGGCGCCGGGCGCCTGACCCCAGGGCGAGCCGCCGGGGCGCTGCTGCGGGGCCGGGGCGGGCTTGGCGGCGCCGCCACCGAACAAGCCGCCGAAGATGCCGCCGCCGCCGGCCGCCGCGGCCGGGCGTTCCTGAAGCTGGCGCTCCAGCTCCTGGTTCTGGTTCTGCGAGGCGGCCAGCGCCTGCTCCAGCATGACGATGGCCTGCGCCATCAGGTAGGGCGCGCCCGGCTGGCGGGCGATGGTGTCGCGGATGTGGGCTTCGGCCTGCGGGTCGCGCGGGCCGGACTGGGCCTCGGCCTGACGCAGCTTGGCGAAGAGGTCGTCAATGATCTGGCGTTCGGTCTGGTCCATGGCGGTGCTCGTGCTCTCGGTGGTTTGAGGGATGGTCCGGGCGTGCCCCGGCGCGTCGTCCGTCAGAGGGGCGACAGCGTCCGGGGGAGGCCGGAAAGATGTGGAGGGTGTGGGAGAGGTCTGGGGATCGCGGGTCCATGGGAGCATTCAGTCCCTCCAAGTGCGGTCACGCCCGTCGGCGCAAGAGCAGGTGAAGAGATCCGACATCGCGACCACGTCTAAGTCGCCAGAGGGGCCCGGATCACAGGTCCCGGAGACGTGGGGAGGGCCGGGAAACCTGTCAAGAGAGGGGGGTGCCAGAAAAATAACGGAAAACAGCGCTGCGTTACTCGGGCCGGGTGCGCGCCTCGAAGCGGCGGCGGTCGCTCTTGTCGCTGAGCACGAAGGCGAAGGGGCGCAGCGCGTCGATGTGGCTGAGCGCGATGGCGATCAGGACGGTCATCGGCACCGCCAGCACGGTCCCCGCTGCCCCCCACAGCCAGCTCCACAGCAGCAGCGAACTGACGATCACCAGGGGCGAGATGGCGAGCTGCTTGCCCTCCAGCCGCGGGCCGATGAAGTTGCCCATCACCTGCTCGATCACCAGCAAGCCGCCCGCGACCATCAGGGCGGTGGTCGATCCGCCCTGGGCCAGCGCCATCAGCACCGGCAGCGCCCCCGCCGTCACCGACCCGATCACCGGGATGTAGTTCAGCAGGAAGGCCAGGAAGCCCCACAGGAACAGGAAGTCGATCCCGAACAGCGACAGCCAGCCGATGTAGAGCGCCCCGGTGATCAGCCCCAGCGTCGTGCTGACCAGCAGGAAACGGCGGAACTGCTGGGCGATGGCGATGACCGCGGTGACGGTGGTGGCGCAACGCTCCGGCCCCAGCGTCTTGACGATCTTCTCCCGCCAGACCGGCGCCTCGACCAGCATCAGCAGGGCGAGGAACAAGACGATGACCAGCGTCGAGACGGCCTCCCGCGCCGCCGTCAGCACCGACGCGACGAGGCCGGACAGCGCCTCCGCCCCGCCGCCTCCGGAGTCGCTGCTGCCGGAATCGCCGAGAAACCGTTCGCGCAGCCCGTCGATCCAGCCGCTCGCCTGCCCCCACAGACGTTGCAACTCCTCGGCGTGGCGCGGCACCTCGCCGGCCACACGCTGGCCGATGAACCACAGGCTCCCGGCGAAGACGGCCAGCACCAGAAGCACCGTCAGCATGGCGGCGAGCGGGCCGAGCAGGGCCAGCCGCGGCGGCACCCGGTCGCGCACCCAGCGCCCGACCGGCGCCACGGCGACCGCGACGAAGAAGGCCCCGGCCAGCGGGATGAGCACCGGCGACGCGGCGCCGAGGCCCCACAGGACGGCCAGGGCGGCCAGCAGGCCGAGCAGCCAGAGGCCAAGCGTCATCCGGTCGATGGACCAGCGCCGATTCCCGTCCGCGTCCTCACGCTGTGCCAAGGCCGTCCGCTCCCCGCCATTGCGCCACGCTGCCGGTTGGGCAGCATGAGCTTGACGCGAAACCGGCCGCGAAGTTCCGCAACGCCCCGGTCCCAGCCGGAGCGCAGAATTGCCATCCGGGGGACGTTGCGGCGCAGCGGAGCTGCCACCAACTCACTGGGGCCGGCTCCGCCGGAGCGGGATTCAGCCTTGGGGGCACACGCCATGGACCGCATCAACACGGCTTTCCTGTTCGACCTCGACGGCACGCTGATCGACAGCGTCTACCAGCACGTGCTGGCTTGGCAGGAGGCGCTGGACCATGAGGGGATCGAGCTGTCGGTCTGGCGCATCCACCGCAAGATCGGCATGAGCGGCGGCCTGTTCGCCAACATGCTGCTTCGCGAGACCGGCCTCGCCATCAGCCCGGAGCTTCTGGAGCGGCTGCGCCGCCGCCACGCCGAGGCGTTCCGCGGGCTGGCCGGGCGCGTCCGCCCGCTGCCCGGCGCGCAGGAGCTGCTGTCCCACCTGACGGCGGCCGGCATCCCCTGGGCCATCGCCACCAGCGGGCGGATCGAGACGGCGCGCTCCGGGCTGGAGGCCCTGGGCGTTGACCCCGACCGGGTGCCGGTGGTGACTCGCGATCAGGTGAAATACGCCAAGCCCGACCCAGACCTGTTTCTGGCCGCGGCGGAACGGCTCGGCGTCGCCATCGAAACGGCCATCGTGGTCGGCGACAGCGTGTGGGACATCCTGGCGGCGCGGCGCGCCCGCGCGCTCAGCATCGGGCTGCTGTCCGGCGGCTACGGGCAGGACGAGCTGGAGCGGGCCGGCGCCTTCCGCGTCTACGAGGACCCCGCCAGCCTGCTGGAGCATCTGGACGAGGTGGGAGGCCGACGCTGAGCGCCGACCGACGCCGCGCGCTGCTGATCGTCAACGGGAAGGCCCGCCAGGGGCAGCGCGCGCTCGACGACATCCGGGAGGAGGCCGCGAAGGCGGGCGTCACCCTGATCCGCGCCGAGTGCCGCGAGCGGGAGGACATTGCCGAGGCGATCCGCGACCATGCCGACTCGGTGGACATGGTCATCATCGGGGGCGGCGACGGCACGCTGAACGCCGCCGCCCCGGCGCTGGCCGACACCGGCCTGCCGCTCGCCATCCTGCCCATGGGCACGGCGAACGATCTGGCGCGCACGCTGGGCATTCCGCTGGATCTGCGGGAGGCGGCGAAGCTGGCGGTCAGCGGCCCGATTCGCCGGATCGACCTCGGCGAGGTCAACGGCGTGGCTTTCTTCAACGTCGCCAGCATCGGCCTCAGCGTCGAGCTGGCCCGCGAGCTGACGCGCGAGATGAAGCGGCGCTGGGGCGTCTTCGGCTACGCCGTGGCGGCTTTCCGCGTGGCGCGGCGCATGGCGCCCTTCCGCGCCGAGATCCGCATCAATGGGGTGCGGCACCGCGTCAAGTCGGTGCAGATCGGCGTCGGCAACGGGCGCCATTACGGCGGCGGCATGACCGTTCAGGAGAACGCCGCCCCCGACGACGGGCAGCTCGACGTCTACAGCATCGACCTGCGCGGCTGGTGGGAGTGGCCCCTGCTGTACCCGGACTTCCGCCGCGGCCGGCACGGACACTGGAAGAACGTCCACGCCTGGTACGGGCAGGAGGTGGAGATCACCACCCGGCACCGCCGCCCAGTCAACACCGATGGCGACATCACCACCCACACCCCGGCGCGCTTCCGCGTGCGGCCGGGAGCCGTCTCGGTCATCGCGCCGCCGCGGTGAGGCTGTGGGCTGTTGCCCCCACCCTAACCCTCCCCCGCTCTCGGCGGACCTATGGTCCGCCTGTCGCGTCAGCGCAAACCTTCGGTTTGCGCGAGAGCTGCGCAGGGGAGGGGACTACCGCCGCTTCTCAACAATCTCTCTCCCCCGCAACCCCGGCGCGACATTCCCCTCAAATCCAAGTCCGCTCGTGAAACAGTTCGCTGAGCGAACATAATCGCTTGCGGGCTAGTGGTATCTGGTATACCGTATCACCAATCCAAGCCGCTTCCCTTCTCCGGGGCAACGAAACCGCGGCCCAAACCCCTTCAGCCGGGGCCCTCCAACGCGAGGGGAAAGAAGAGTCAGGGACGGGAACAGCCATGCAGACGATGAGTTTCTCGGTCGCCCCGCTGGACCAGGGGATGAGCTTCAAGGCCAAGGCCTACCAATCGCTGCGCCAGGCCATCACCCAGATGGACATCTACGGCGGGCCGAGCGAGATCCGCCTCGACGAGCGCCAGCTCTGCGAGGCGCTGGGCGTCAGCCGCACCCCGGTGCGCGAGGCCATGGCGCTGCTTGAGCAGGAGGGCTTCATCCGCTCCATGCCCCGGCGCGGCATCTTCGTCGTGCGCAAGACCAAGGCGGAGATCATCGAGATGATCACCGTCTGCGCCGCGCTCGAAGGCATGGCCGCCCGCCTCTTCGTCGAACGCGCCGACGAGCGCGGCATGGCCGACCTGCACGAGACCTTCGACCGCTTCGCCGAAGGCGAGCTGGCCGACCACGTGCTGGAGTATTCCGACGCCAACGTCGCCTTCCACCAGTCGATCATCCAGGCCTCGGGCTGCACGCTCATCGCCGACCTGACCGACCGCTTCTTCATCCACATGCGGGCCATCCGCCGCGTCACCATGCGCCGCGGCGGCCGGGCCGAGACGTCCATCGTCGAGCACCGCGACATCATCGACGCCCTGACCCGGCGCGACGCCGACCTGGCCGAGCGGCGGGTGCGCGAGCACACGCTGGGGCTGGCCCGCCATGTCGAACAGCACTGCGATTTTCTCGATTGACCGATCGTGAACCGAATAAGAGTCGGGGAGGAGTAACCCTTATGTCAGCCGTCACAGTCCTCAACAACCAAGCCACGGCCGCCACCGATGCGGAACCGGCGCTGACGGATGGTTTCCAGCTCGTCATCGATGCCCTCAAGCTCAACGGCATCGAGAACCTCTACGTCGTGCCGGGCATCCCGATTTCCGACCTGCTGCGCATGGCCCAGGGCGAGGGGCTGCGGGTCATCTCCTTCCGCCACGAGCAGAACGCCGGCAACGCCGCGGCGATCGCCGGCTTCCTGACCAAGAAGCCGGGCGTGTGCATGACCGTCTCGGCGCCGGGCTTCCTCAACGGCCTGACCGCGCTGGCCAACGCCACCACCAACTGCTTCCCGATGATCCTGATCTCCGGCTCCTCGGAGCGCGAGATCGTCGACCTCCAGCAGGGCGACTACGAGGAGATGGACCAGCTGGCCATCGCCAAGCCGCTGTGCAAGGCGGCCTTCCGCGTGCTGCACGCCCAGGACATCGGCATCGCGGTGGCCCGCGCGATCCGCGCCGCGGTGTCGGGCCGTCCGGGCGGCGTCTACCTCGACCTGCCGGCCAAGCTGTTCTCGCAGGTGATGGACGCCGCCGAGGGCGCGCGCTCGCTGGTCAAGGTGGTCGACGCCGCCCCGGCGCAGCTGCCCTCGCCGGACTCGGTGGCGCGCGCTCTGGAGGTGCTGAAGGGCGCCAAGCGGCCGCTGATCATCCTCGGCAAGGGTGCGGCCTACGCGCAGGCCGACGAGGCGGTGCGCGAGCTGGTCGAGAAGAGCGGCATCCCGTTCCTGCCGATGAGCATGGCCAAGGGCCTGCTGCCCGACACCCACCCGCAGTCGGCGGGGGCGGCGCGCTCGATGGTCCTGAAGGACGCCGACGTGGTGGTGCTGGTCGGCGCGCGGCTGAACTGGCTGCTGTCGCACGGCAAGGGCAAGACCTGGGGCGAGCCGGGGTCGAAGACCTTCATCCAGATCGACATCGAGCCGCGCGAGATGGACAGCAACGTGGCGATCGTGGCGCCGCTGGTCGGCGACATCGGGTCCTGCGTCTCGGCGCTGACCGCCGGCATGGCCAAGGGCTGGACGCCGCCGCCGGCGGAGTGGACGGGGGCGGTGTCGGCGCGCAAGGAGGCGAACATCGCCAAGATGGCGCCCAAGCTGATGAGCAACGCCTCGCCGATGAACTTCCACGGCGCGCTGGGCGCGCTGCGCCGGGTGGTGCAGGAGCGGCCCGAGGCTCTGCTGGTCAACGAGGGGGCCAACACGCTGGACCTGGCGCGCGGGATCATCGACATGCACCAGCCGCGCAAGCGCCTGGACGTCGGGACCTGGGGCGTGATGGGCATCGGGATGGGCTTCGCGGTGGCGGCGGCTGTGGAGTCGGGCAAGCCGGTGCTGGCGGTGGAGGGCGACAGCGCCTTCGGCTTCTCGGGCATGGAGGTGGAGACGATCTGCCGCTACAACCTGCCGGTGTGCATCGTGGTGTTCAACAACAACGGCATCTACAAGGGGACGGACGTGAACCCGACGGGCGGGTCGGACCCGTCGCCGATGGTCTTCGTTCCGGACTCGCGCTACGACAAGATGATGGAGGCCTTCGGCGGCGAGGGCGTCAACGTGACGACGCCGGACGAGCTGTACCGCGCGGTCAGCGCGGCGATGGACAGCGGCCGGCCGACGCTGATCAACGCGGTGATCGACCCCAACGCCGGGTCGGAGAGCGGCAACATCGGCAGCCTCAACCCCACCAGCGCCGTCCGCAAGGGTCCAAAGCAGTAACGCCTTCCTGAGTTATAAAAAAAGCCCCCTCGGAAAAAACGGGGGGGCGGTTCCAAACGACGGCACGACATCCCAACGTTACGAAGAATCAAGCCTGACGAGAGGGGAGGGCGGACATGGACACGGCCATCGTCGCCAAAGACGACACCAAAAGGCGCGCCATCCATCCCGGTTCGGGGCGCCGGAACACCCGGCCCCAGCCGAAGGGCCGGCAGGTCGATCCGGCGGCCCTGGCGGAGGTGCAGGAACTCCTCGGTGACCGGTCCCGGCAGCGGGACCTGCTGATCGAGCATCTGCACCTGTTGCAGGACACCTACCACGGGCTGCACGCCCGCCACCTTGCGGCGCTGGCCCACGAGATGCGGCTGGCCCTGGTGGAGGTGTACGAGGTGGCGTCCTTCTACGCCCACTTCGACATCGTGATGGACGGGGAGGACGCCCCTCCGCCCGTGACCGTCCGGGTCTGCGACAGCCTGTCCTGCTGCATGGCCGGCGGCGAAAAGCTGCTCGACGAACTGAAGGCCGCCGACATGGGGCCGGATGTCCGGGTGGTGCGCGCTCCCTGCATGGGCGCCTGCCACAACGCCCCGGCGGTGGCCATCGGCCACGCCCTACACGAGAACGCCACGGTCGAGAGCGTGGTCACCGCCGTGAAGAACGGCGAGACGCACCCGCAGCTCCCCACCTATGTCAGCCTGGAGCAGTACAAGGCGGAGGGCGGCTACCGCCTGCTCGCCGACTGTCTGACGGGCAACGTCCCGGTGGACGACATCCTCGGCAAGCTGGAGGGCGCCAACCTGCGCGGCCTCGGCGGCGCCGGCTTCCCGACCGGCCGCAAGTGGCGCTTCGTCCGCCACGAGCCCGGCCCCCGCCTGATGGCGGTGAACGGGGACGAGGGCGAGCCGGGCACCTTCAAGGACCGCTTCTATCTGGAGAACGATCCGCACCGCTTCCTGGAAGGGATGCTGATCGGCGCCTGGGTGGTCGAGGCGACCGACGTCTACATCTACCTGCGCGACGAGTACCCGCACATCCGCGAGGTCCTGGAGCACGAGATCGCCGCCGTGGAGAAGGCCGGCCTCGCCGGGCACACCCGCATCCATCTGCGGCGCGGCGCCGGGGCCTACATCTGCGGCGAGGAGTCCGCGATGCTGGAGAGCATCGAGGGCAAGCGCGGCCTGCCGCGGCACAAGCCGCCCTTCCCGTCGGTCGTCGGCCTATTCGGCCGCCCGACCCTCATCAACAACGTCGAGACGCTGTTCTGGATCAGGGACATCCTTGAGAAGGGCGCCGACTGGTGGGGCAGCTATGGGCGCAACGGCCGCAAGGGCCTGCGCAGCTACTCCGTCTCCGGTCATGTGAAGGACCCGGGCGTGAAGCTGGCCCCCGCCGGCGTCACCATCCGCGAACTGATCGACGAGTATTGCGGCGGCATGGCCGACGGCCACACGCTCAAGGGCTATCTGCCCGGCGGCGCGTCGGGCGGCATCCTGCCCGCCAGCATGGACGACATCCCGCTGGACTTCGGCACGCTGGAGCAGCACGGCTGCTTCATCGGCTCCGCCGCGGTGGTCGTGCTGTCGGATCAGGACGACATGCGCAAGGTCGTGCGCAACCTGCTGGACTTCTTCGAGGACGAGAGCTGCGGCCAGTGCACGCCCTGCCGCGTCGGAACGGAGAAGGCGGTGGCGCTCATCAAGCAGCCGGTGTGGGACGAGCCGCTTCTGACGGAGCTCGCCCGGCTGATGGGCACGGCGTCGATCTGCGGCCTGGGTCAGGCCGCGATGAACCCACTGAAGAGTGCGCTGAAGCACTTCCGCGACGATCTGCGCGGGGAGGTCCGGTGATATGAGCGACCGCATCCTGTTCCACCTCGACGACGAACTCGTCGAAGCCCACGCCGGCGAGACGATCTGGCAGGTCGCCAACCGCCTGGGCACCGAGATCCCGCATCTCTGCTACGCCGATGAGCCGGGCTACCGCGCGGACGGCAACTGCCGGGCCTGCATGGTCGAGATCGACGGCGAGCGTGCCATGTCGGCCTCCTGCGTGCGCCACCCGACGCCGGGCATGCGCGTCCGCTCGGCCAGCGAGAACGCCAAGTTCGCCCGCAAGATGGTCATCGAGATGCTGGTCGCCGACCAGCCGAAGCGGGAGGAGGCCCACGACCCGGACAGCAAGTTCTGGCGCTGGGCCGACCGCCTGGAGGTCTCGGACAGCCGCTTCCCCAGCCGGGAATGCGCGCCGAAGCCCGACTTCAGCCATCCGGCCATGGCGGTGCAGCTCGACGCCTGCATCCAGTGCAACCTGTGCGTCCGCGCCTGCCGCGAGGTCCAGGTCAACGACGTCATCGGCATGGCGCTGCGCGGCCACAAGGAGACGATCGTCTTCGACTTCGCCGACCCGATGGGCGACAGCACCTGCGTCGCCTGCGGCGAGTGCGTCCAGGCCTGCCCGACCGGCGCGCTGATGCCGAAGACCCAGGTGGACCTGAACAGCGGCGTCTTCGCCGCCGCCCCGGACCGCAAGGTGGACAGCGTCTGCCCCTATTGCGGCGTCGGCTGCCAGCTGACCTACAACATCAAGGACGAGAAGCTGCTGTCGGTGACGGGCGGCGACGGCCCGGCCAACAAGAACCGGCTGTGCGTGAAGGGCCGGTTCGGCTTCGACTACATCCACCACCCGCACCGCCTGACCAAGCCGCTGATCCGCAAGGAGGGCGTGTCCAAGCACGACGTGGACATCGACCCGCTCAACCCGCTGACCCACTTCCGCGAGGCGAGCTGGGAGGAGGCCCTGGAAGTCGCCACCGCCGGCCTGCGCAAGATCCGCGACGAGCGGGGCGGCTCGGCGCTCGCCGGCTTCGGCTCGGCCAAGGGCTCCAACGAGGAAGCCTATCTGTTCCAGAAGCTGGTGCGCGTCGGCTTCGGCACCAACAACGTCGACCATTGCACCCGCCTGTGCCACGCCTCCTCGGTGGCGGCGCTGATCGAGGGCATCGGGTCGGGCGCGGTGACGGCTCCCTTCATGGCGGCCAAAGACGCCGAGGTGATCGTCGTCATCGGTTCCAACCCGACGGAGAACCACCCGGTCGCCGCGACCTTCTTCAAGAACGCGGCCAAGCGCGGCGCCAAGCTGGTCATCATGGACCCGCGCGGCCAAGTGCTGAAGCGCCACGCCAGCCACATGCTGCAGTTCAAGCCGGGCCGTGACGTTCCCATGCTGAACGCCATGCTGAACGTCATCATCAGCGAGGGGCTGTACGACGAGCGGTATGTGGCGGAGCACACCCAGGACTTCGAGGAGCTGCGCGCCCACATCGCCAGCTTCACCCCGGAGGCCATGGAGCCGGTCTGCGGCATCCCGGCGGAACAGCTCCGCGAGGTCGCGCGCCTCTACGCCACCTCCAAGGGCTCGATTATCTTCTGGGGCATGGGCGTGTCGCAGCACACCCACGGCACCGACAACGTGCGCTGCCTGATCGCCCTGTCGCTGGTCACCGGCCAGATCGGGCGCCCCGGCACCGGCCTGCACCCGCTGCGCGGCCAGAACAACGTCCAGGGCGCCTCCGACGCCGGCCTGATCCCGATGATGTTCCCGGACTACCGCCCGGTGGACGATCCCGAGGTCCACGCCTTCTACGAGGATTTCTGGGACACCAAGCTGGACTCCAAGCGCGGCCTGACCGTCGTCGAGATCATGGACGCGATCCACGCCGGCTCGCTGAACGGCATGTACGTGATGGGCGAGAACCCGGCCATGTCCGACCCGGACGTGGAGCACGCCCGCGACGCGCTCGCCAAGCTCGACCATCTGGTGGTGCAGGACCTGTTCCTGACCGAGACGGCCAAATACGCCGACGTGGTTCTGCCCGCCTCGGCCTGGCCGGAAAAGACCGGCACGGTGACCAACACCAACCGCCAGGTCCAACTCGGCCGCCAAGCCCTGCCGCCTCCGGGCGAGGCCCGGCAGGATCTGTGGATCGTCAACGCCATGGCCCGCGGCCTGGGTCTGGACTGGACCTACGAGCATCCGCGCGACGTGTTCCGGGAGATGAAGGGGGCGATGCCGTCGCTCGACAACATCACCTGGGAGCGGCTGGAGCGCGAGCGCTCGGTGACCTACCCCAGCCTGTCCGCGGACGATCCCGGCCAGGAGATCGTGTTCGGCGACGGCTTCCCCACGGCCACCGGCCGCGGGCGTCTGGTCCCCGCCGATGTGATCCCGCCGGCCGAGGAGCCGGACGCCGAGTTCCCGATGGTCCTGACCACCGGGCGCCAGCTGGAGCATTGGCACACCGGGTCGATGACCCGGCGCGCCCAGGTTCTCGACGATCTGGAGCCGGAGGCGGTGGCCTACATGAGCCCGGCGGACCTGCGGCGGATGGGCGCCAAGGGCGGCGACCGCATGAAGGTCACCACCCGGCGCGGCACCATCGAGCTGAAGGCGCGGTCGGACTACAATGTCCCGTCCGGGCTGGTGTTCGTGCCCTTCTGCTACGCCGAGGCGGCGGCCAACGTGCTGACCAACCCGAAGCTGGACCCCTACGGGAAGATTCCCGAGTTCAAGTTCGCCGCGGCCCGCATCGAGCCGGCGGCATAGCCAACCGGCGGCCCCCGTTCCCCGCGAGGGAGAACCGGGGGCCGCCACACCCGAGGACGACAACGGCGCGATGCAACAGCGCCGGACGATTTCGAGAGGGATGGGACGATGAAGACGCAAGCGCTGATGATGGCACCCCCGGCCCCGCGGGCCGAAGGCCGCGCGGAGACGGTGGACCGTGCGGCGAAGGGCAATCTCGTTCAGTCGCTGTCGCGGGCACTGAGCATCATGACCATCCTCGGCCAGTCGGACAGCCCGATGAGCCTGACCGCGGTGGCCGAAGCGGCGCATCTCTCGCCCTCCACGGCGCACCGTCTGCTGACCACTCTGCAGGAGGAGCGTTACGTCCGCTTCGACCAGGGCAAGCGCGGCTGGGCGGTCGGGGTGCAGGCCTACATGACCGGCACCGGCTTCCTGAAGACGCGCAGCCTGCTCGACGTCGCCCGTCCGCGCATGCGCCGGCTGATGGAGGAGACCAGCGAGGTCGTCAATCTGGCCATCGAGGAAAACGGCGAAGCCATCTATCTGCACCGCGTCGGCGGCCCGCGCGTCGCCCAGGCGGCGCTGCCCGTCACCGACCGGACGCTGCTGCACTGTTCCGCCGTGGGCAAGGCGCTGCTCGCCGGCATGCCCGACACGCGGGTGCAGAGCATCGTGACCCAGCGCGGCATGCGCCAGTTCACCCGGACCACCGTGTCGTCGATCCCGGCGCTGCACCGGGAGCTGATCCTGACGCGCGATCGCGGCTACGCCGTGGATCAGGAGGAGCGGGTCAGCGGCCTGCACTGCGTCGCCGCGGCGATCTACGACGAGCAGGCCCGCGTCATCGGTGCCTTGTCGCTGTCGAGCACCAACCGGCGCCTGGACGACGCCCGCGTCGTGGCCTTCGGTGAGATGGTCAAGCGCACCGCCGCGGCGGTGACCGCCGAGATCGGCGGGCGCTTTCCGACCTGAGGCTCTGGCTTAGCCCCTAGGGAATTCGAATTCGCGCCGGCCGGGAGGCGCGATCCGCCCCGATCCGCAAATCCTTCGGATTGGGTCGAGGCGGCTGTTACCCCGGTTTTCCTTCCTGTCACGTAGTGCTGCCCTGAAGAAACTGACCGCGCCCGCAACGGCGCGGTCTTTTTTTGGCAAAACACTTTGTTTCCGCAATGTGGAAACTTAAGATTCCTTGTTGCGTCCTGGCGAAGACTCGGGCATCATTCTTCTTACACAGGGTTCATCACCCTTTGTATCGGGCGGGTTGTTGCTCCGCATTATATGCGAGCCTCTCGGATACTGGCCGTGCTGGAAACAGCACGGCCTTTTTATTGCCGAGGCGGCGCCGGACGGGGAGGTTATGCTGCGGTGCGGCAAAACAGCGCGGAGGTCACCGCGGATCGAGCAGGCGCGGGCCGGGACCGTCCTCCGACAGCTCGTCCCAGGGGTTGCGCAACGGGCATTCGCCGAGCGACAGGCAGCCGCAGCCGATGCAGTCCTCCAGCCCGTCGCGCAGCCTGGTGAGCACGGCGATGCGCTCGTCCAAGTCCGCTTTCCAGGCCGCGGACAAGCGTTTCCAGTCCTCTGCGGTGGGCGTGCGGCCGTCCGGCAGGGTCTTCAGCGCCTGCGCGATGGTGGCCAGCGGAACGCCCAGGCGCTGGGCGACCTTGATGACGGCGATGCGCCGGAGCACGTCGCGGGGAAAGCGGCGCTGGTTGCCGCTGCTCCGCCAGCTCGCGATCAGCCCCTTTGATTCGTAGAAGTGGATGGTGGACACTGCCACACCGGAGCGTTCCGCGACCTCGCCCACGGAAAGGTCCTTGTCCATGTCGGCGGGATCGAGAATCGCCATCGCCGGGCCTCCCCTGGGGTTCGGAACCTCTTGACCTCAAGTGAAGTTGAGGTTGTACCGAGAGAGAGTCAACAGCGCGCCGCATCGAGGGTAGCCGATGATTTCACCAACCTCCGTCGATTGGACTTCGCTCAACACCCTGCGCGCCACGCCGGGGCCGGAGGTGACGGCTCTGCCGGCCTCGTTCCTGACGATCACCAAGGCCGCGAACCTGAAGCCGGCCATCGTCCGCCCGGTGCTGGACGGGCTGCTGCGCCAGGGCTTCGTGCGCGAATACGAGACCCAGTACGGCAAGGCCTACGCCCGCACGCCGGAGGGCAACCAGCGCATCCGCGAAGTGAGGGAGTGGCTGCGGTAAGGTTCGGGATTCTCGCCGGCAATCGGTTCTTCACGGATTGCACGGATTCAGACACGGATTTCCCGGATTATCCTATTTGTCGCGACCCGAGATCATTGGGGGCGGGCCTCGCACCGTGAGACAGAATCCTGCAGGCAGAAAAACGAACGTATTCTTGCCTTGAAGGGCGATTCCCGGACGGGACAGCGAGCCGGGATTTCGACGGGCAGGGAACCCGGTCAGGAAATCTCCGTCAGGCATGCCCCTATCCTCATGAGCTTTCCTGCCGTCTCATCGCCAATCCGCTCTTGGAATTGTCGATGATCTCGGGTCGCTACGTTTATGGGGCGGCGGAACTCGGCCCCAATCAGGGCCGAGGGTTTGTCGCAGGGGGCCGTAGCCTGACGAAGCGCTGCTCCAGAACCTCTCCTCCCCACTGCGAGCCGAGGTGCTCCTCGACGCAAGTGAAGCCGTGCGCCTCGTAAAGATGACGGGCGGCCGAGAGACCGCTGAAGGTCCACAGATGGGTTTCCGTGAAACCCTGTGCATCCACGAAGGCAAGAGCCTCCGACAGCAACCGACGCCCAACCCCGCCACCGCGCACGCCGTCATCGATGATGAACCAGCGCAGATGTGCGATGCCCTCTCCCATATCCTCCCCGTCGATCGCGATGGAGCCGACTATGTTCTCTTCCCGGATGGCCGACCATATCGCGTTTCGTGGGCTCTCAAGGCGATCACAGAAGGCGGCCAGTCCGGCGGCCACAACCGACTCGAACCGCTGCCCGAAGTGGGCGGTCCTTGCATAATAGCGTACGTGCATCTGGGTGATCCGCGCGACGATGCCCTGCCGATATCCGCAGACGATCCTGATCTCCGGGCGCGCGCTGTGATCGACGCGGGAGGCCAGGGCGTCGGCATAGAGCCGCAGTCCTGTGGCAACCACTTGCCCCTCCCCGGGATCCAGGCGCTCCAACGCCTCTGACACCTGCTTGGTGGCGAAGGTGTGGATCGCGGCCACGCGCTGCCGCCCCGCTGCGCTCAGGGTCAGCCTCTTGCTGCGGCTGTCGTCCATATCCGCCTGCTCCAGCACGTCTCCTGACCGGACGAGCTTCTGGAGCATGCGGCTGATGCTGGATTTTTCCAGACGGAGGACATCTCCGAGCCGACGCGCCGTGATGCCTGGACAGGCATCGATTTCGATCAAGGCGTGGACCGCCGATGGGGGCAGCTCCGTACTGGCGAAAGCGCCCCCCATGAACCCGAGTTCGCGGACAAGTCGACGGGAGGCCGAGCGGATCTGTTCGATGGTGGCAGACTGTGCGGTCACTTCAGGGCTCAACATGGTTGCATGATACAACCATATCCGAGATGATCTCGGGCCGCTACACCTACTCGTGCGCGGCGCGCGCTTCCCGGTCAGCGATGGCTGGACACGTCAAGGAACAATCCGTGTCATCCGTGTCTGAATCCGTGCAATCCGTGAAGCCCCTATTGCCCGGCAAAAATCCAGAACCCGCACAAAGAAAGGACGGCGCCCCTTTCGGAGCGCCGTCTTCGCGAGGTGTGCCGTCAGACTGTCGGGAAGCGATCAGACAACCTTGTTGGCGTGCAGCTCTGCGATCTGTTCCTTGCTGTAGCCGAGGCTGGCCAGAACCTCGTCGGAGTGCTCGCCGAGCAGCGGCGACCCGGTCACTTCGACGGTCATATCCGAGAACTTGATCGGGCTGCCGACGGTCAGGTACTTGCCGCGGGCCTTGTGGTCGACCTCGACGATCGTGCCGCTCTTGCGGAGCGACGGGCACTCGGCGATTTCCTTCATGGTCAGCACCGGAGCGCACGGGATGTCGAACTTGCGCAGGATGTCGACCGCCTCGTACTTCGTCTTGTCGGCCAGCCAGCCCTCGATGAAGGCGAAGATGTCGAAGATCTTGTCCTGACGCGCCTGGGCGGTGTTGTAGGCCGGATCGTCGATCCACTCCGGCTTGCCGAGAGCCTTGCAGATCGGCGCCCAGGCATGGCCCTGGATGGTGAAGTAGATGTAGGCGTTCGGGTCGGTCTCGGCGCCCTTGCACTTCAGGACCCAGCCCGGCTGGCCGCCACCGCCGGCGTTGCCGCCACGCGGAACCACGTCGGAGAACTCGCCGTGCGGGTACTGCGGATACTCTTCCAGGTAGCCGACGCGGTCGAGGCGCTGCTGGTCGCGCAGCTTGACGCGGCAGAGGTTGATGACCGAGTCCTGCATCGACACGGCGACCTTCTGGCCCTTGCCGGTCTTCGAACGGCCCATGAGGGCGGTCAGGATGCCGATGGCGAGGTGCATGCCGGTGTTGCTGTCGCCGAGAGCGGCGGCGCTGACGGTCGGCGGGCCATCCCAGAAACCGGTGGTCGAAGCCGCACCGCCGGCGCACTGGGCGACGTTCTCATAGACCTTCAGGTCTTCGTAATGATGGCCGTCGCTGAAGCCCTTCACCGAGGCGACGATCATGCCCGCGTTCAGCTCGTTGATGCGCTCCCAGGTGAAGCCCATGCGGTCGAGCGCGCCCGGCCCGAAGTTCTCCACGAGGACGTCGGATTCCTTGATCAGCTTCTCAAGGATTTCCTTGCCCGCCGGGGTCTTGGTGTCCAGCGTCAGCGAGCGCTTGTTGCTGTTCAGCATCGTGAAGTAGAGCGCGTCCGCTTCGGGAATGTCACGGAGCTGGTTGCGGGTGACGTCGCCGGAACCCGGCCGCTCCACCTTGATGACGTCCGCGCCGTACCAGGCGAGGAGCTGCGTGCAGGCGGGGCCGGCCTGAACGTGGGTGAAGTCGATGATCTTGATTCCTTCGAGCGGCTTGCTCATGGCTCGTTTACTCCCTCTCACTTATTGCGATGCCGTTGTTGAGCACTGGACAACACGGACAAACTGGCGGGATGGGTTGTGGGTTACTGACTTGCGGACTCCAACTCCGACAGGCGTCGGCGGAGCTTGCGCTCCTCGGCCCAGCGGCTGCTCTCGTCGCGGATGATGGCGACGATTCCGGTCACCGTGCCGTCCGGCGCGGTCAGCAGGGCGACCGTGAAGGCGATGGACAGGGCGTGCCCGTCCTTGTGCAGGGCCGGGACGCGCAGCACGTCGCTGCCGTAGCGCGTCTGGCCCGTGCGCATGGTGTTGGCGTAGCCGTCCCAATGGCGCTGGCGCTGGCGTTCCGGGATGATGATGTCGAGCGATTGCCCCAGCGCTTCGCTCTCCGCGAAGCCGAACATCCGCTCGGCCGCCGGATTCCACACAGTGATGGCGCCCTGCGCGTCGGACACGACGATCGCGTCCCCGGCGGCCATGACAAGCTGTGTGAAATCGACTGTTGCGCTCATGAAAGCATTCGCTCCGACACCGGACCCGAAACCTTCCGGCGCCGTCATGTTTTCTTCAAAACACGCCCGCACCGTTGGTTTTGCACTCCGTTTCCGAAGTGCGATGGGATGTGAGATACCGTATACCAGATGCGAAATGCCTGGCAAGCCCTTTTGTGCGTTAGGCGAACTAATCGCGCTCCGGACCTTTCGCGGCAAATGCCGGAGACTGAGAAAGGAGGCCGCCCGATGCGCGCACTCGCCACCGTTGAACCGGCGGATGATCTGTGACCGGCAGATATGGCCGTTCGGTTTTCGGTGTGCCAAGATGGCCGACCGCCTCTGATCCGGGGCGGCGGCTCGAACAGGGTAGGGGCATGACGGGGCGTTTCAGAACCAAGATCATCATCGGCATGACCGCTGTCCTGGCCGTGGGAGCGGCGGCGGTCACCTCCGTGTCCCTGCTCCTGTCCCGCGACGCCGCGGAGCGGGCGGTGACGACCCTGGTGGCCGAAACCGCCGACCATCACGGCGCGCGGGTGGCCGCCGACATCTCCGCCGCCCTGGCCGATGCCCGTTCCGCCGCCGCCCTGGTGGAGGTGGAGCGCTCCACCGGCGCCCCGCGCCGCGAGACGGTCAACCGCTACCTCAACCGCCTGATGGCGGTCGGCCCGCTCTACGCCGGGGTGTGGGTGGACATGGCCGACGACGGGTTCGACGGGCGCGACCGCGACGTCGCCGGGCTGGACCGCGCCGGCGAGATTCTCGGCCTGCCCGGCACCGGGCGGATGAGCCTGCTGTGGCTGCCCGGCCCCAAGGCCGACGACAGCGAGGGCTATCCCTTCTCCGACGTCGAGGAGAAGGAATATTACCGGGCCGCCGCCGCGGCCGGGAAGCCGGTGCTGACCGAACCCTATCTGGACGATCTGACCAAGGCGCTGATGACCAGCGCCGCCGCACCGGTGAAGGACGGCGATCGGGTGATCGGCGTCGCCGGCGTCGATCTGACGCTGAGCGGCCTGACCGATCTGGTCCGCCGGGTGAAGCCTTACGGCGACGGCCACGCGGCGGTGCTCACCGGTGCCGGGGTCTATGTGGCCCATCCCGACGCCGGCCGCCTGTCGCAGCCCGCCGACGACCTGCCGGAGGACGCGCGCCGCGCCATCGCCGAGGGCCGGGCCTACGACGGCGTCGTCACGCTCGGCGGCGCCCCCCATTACCTGCGCCTGTCGCCGGTGCGCTTCACCGGCGCCGACGGGGCGTGGTCGTTCCTGGTCGCGGCGCCGCAGGCCAGCGTGATGGCCGACGCCAACCGGCTGACCCTGCTGACCGTCCTGGTCGGGGTGGGCTGCATCCTGCTCGGCGGTCTGGTGGCGTGGCGGGTGGGCGACGGCATCGCCCGGCCGATCGCCGGGCTGACCGTCGCCATGGACCGGCTGGCCGCCGGCGATCTGGACGCCGCCATTCCCGGCGCCGACCGCAAGGACGAGGCGGGCGCCATGGCCCGCGCGGTCGGGGTGTTCAAGCAGGGGCTGGTGCAGGCCCGCGACCTGGGCCGCCAGCAGGAGGCGGAATGGCGGGCCAGGGAGGCGCGGACCGCCACCCTGCTCGACCTGCAGCGCGGGTTCGAGGAGCGGGCGGGCGGCCTGACCGGGGCGCTGGCCTCGGCGGCGCAGCAGCTCGAATCCACCGCCCGCGCCCTTACCGGTATCGCCGAGCAGACCCACGGCCGGTCGGAGCGGATGACGCTGTCCGCCCATTCCGCCGCGGACAACGTGCAGACCGCCGCCGCCGCGACCGAGGAGCTGTCGGCCTCGGTGGAGGAGATCGGGCAGCAGGTGGGCGAATCCGCCCGCATCGCCGAGGCGGCGGTGGCGGATGTGAAGCGCGCCGACTCGGCCGTCGTCGTGCTGGCCGACAGCGCGGAGCGGATCGGCGCCGTCGTCGGCCTGATCAACGACATCGCCGGCCAGACCAACCTGCTGGCGCTCAACGCCACCATTGAGGCGGCCCGTGCGGGCGAGGCCGGAAAGGGCTTTGCGGTGGTCGCCGGAGAGGTCAAGAGCCTGGCCAACCAGACCGCCCGCGCGACCGAGGACATCGTCGGCCAGATCAAGGGCATCCGCGACGCGACGGGCGAGGCGGTGGAGGCGGTGCAGAGCATCAGCCAGACCATCGCCCAGGTCAGCCGCATCGCGTCCGGCATCGCGGCGGCGGTGGACCAGCAGTCCGCCGCCACCCGCGACATCGCCCGAAGCGTCCTGCAGGCCGCCGACGGCGCCCGCGAGGTCAGCGGCGGCATGGGCGAGATCCGGGCCGGGGCGGGCGACACGGGCACCGCCGCCGACCAGCTCCTCGCCGCCGCCGCCGGGGTGGCCGGTCAGTCCAAGGAGCTGGCCCGCGAAATCGACCGCTTCATCGCCGGGGTCCACAAGGCGTGATACGCGGATTCTTCCCTCTCCCTGGGTGAGAGAGGGAAGGATTGCGGGACGTTACCTCGCCCGCGCCGTGGGCAGGGTGAAGGACACCGACTCCGGGCGGCCCGGCAGGGAAAGCTGGGCCTCCACCGGGGCGCAGCGGCTGACCACGGCGCCGCGGCGCAGGACGAACAGGCGGGTGGCGCGGGTGCGGATCGCCTCCACCGGGTCGGCGGCCTGGAGCACCACCAGATCGGCGTGGCAGCCGACCTCCAGCCCGTAGCCATCGAGGTGCAGCAGCTTGGCGGGCGCCTCGGTCACCGCGCGGAAGCAGGCGAGCATCCCGTCATAGCCGGTCATCTGCCCGACATGCAGGCCCATGTGCGCGACCTCCAGCATGTCGCCGGAACCGAGCGGGTACCAGGGGTCCATCACGCAGTCGTGGCCCAGCGCCACCGTCAGGCCGGCGCCCATCAGCTCCGGCACGCGGGTCATGCCGCGGCGCTTGGGGTAGCTGTCGTGGCGGCCCTGGAGCGTGATGTTGATGAGCGGGTTGGCGATGACGCCGAGGTTCGCCTCGACCATCAGCGGGATCAGCTTGGAAACGTAGTAGTTGTCCATGGAATGCATGGAGGTGAGGTGCGAGCCGGTCACCCGGCCCTGCATCCCCAGCCGCTGCGTCTCGTAGGCCAGCGTCTCGACATGGCGGGACAGCGGGTCGTCCGACTCGTCGCAATGCATGTCGACCAGCAGCCCGCGCTCCGCCGCGATCTCGCAGAGCAGCTTCACGGAGGCGGCGCCGTCGGCCATCGTCCGCTCGAAATGCGGGATGCCGCCGACCACGTCCACGCCCATGTCGAGTGCGCGCTTCAAAAGGTCCACCGCGCCGGGGGCGCGCAGCACGCCGTCCTGCGGGAAGGCGACCAGCTGCAGGTCGAGGTAGGGGGCGACCCGCCGCTTGACCTCCAGCAGCGATTCCACGGCCAGCAGGCGCGGGTCGCAGATGTCCACATGGCTGCGGATCGCCAGCAGACCGCGCGCCACCGCCCAGTCGCAATAGGCCAGCGCCCGCTCGACGATGGCGTCCTGGACGAGCTGCGGCTTCAGCTCGCCCCACAGCGCGATGCCCTCCAGCAGCGTGCCGGAGCGGTTGACCCGCGGCAGGCCGTAACTGAGCGTGGAGTCCATGTGGAAGTGCGAATCGACGAAGGGCGGCGTGACCAGCCGGCCGGTGGCGTCGATCTCCTCCCCGGCGGGGCCGGGCAGGTCCTTTTCCACCGCGGCGATGCGGCCCTCGCGGACGCCGATGTCCATGCCGGTGCGGCCGTCGGGCAGCGTGGCGCGGCGCAGGATCAGATCGAACATCAGCGTTCTCCTTTGCGGTACGGGATCATCAGCGCCCGCGGGTAGGAGGCGCGGCGCGCCACCAGCACCAGCGCCAGGATGCTCAACAGGTAGGGCATCATCAGGAACAGCTGGTAGGGCAGGACGCCCCCCGCCACCTGCTGAAGCCGCAATTGCAGCGCGTCGAAGGCGGCGAACAGCACCGCGCCCAGAAGCGCCTTGCCGGGCCGCCAGGAGGCGAAGACGACCAGCGCGATGCAGATCCAGCCGCGCCCGTTGACCATGTTGAAGAAGAAGGCGTTGAAGGCCGACAGGGTGAGGAAGGCCCCGGCCAGCGCCATCAGCGCGCTTCCCGCCACCACCGCGCCGATGCGCACCGCGGTGACGCTGAGTCCCTGGGCCTCCGCCGCTGCCGGATTCTCGCCGACCATGCGCACCGCCAGCCCGACCGGCGTGCGGTAGAGGACGTAGGCGACCACGGCGACGAGGATCAGCGCCATGTAGGTCATCGGCGTCTGGGCCAGCGCGCCGGGCAGGGCCAGCGGCTGGAACGGCTCGATCGTCGGCGGGGTGCTCGCCTGCGGCAGGACGAGGCGGTAGACGAAGTAGGACAGGCTGGTGCCGAGCAGGGTGACGCCGATGCCCGCCACATGCTGCGACAGGCCCAGCGGCACCGTCAGGGTGGCGTGCAGCAGCCCCATCAGCCCGCCGCACAGCGCCGCCACCAGCACGCCGGTCCACAAGTCGGCGCCCTGGTAGACGGCCATCCAGCCGGCCATGGCGCCCATCGTCATGATGCCCTCGATGCCGAGGTTCAGCACGCCCGCCCGCTCGCACAGCAACTCGCCCAGCGTGCCCAGGATGTAGGGGGTGGCGATGCGCAGCACCGCCGTCCAGAAGGCGGCGGAGACCAGGATGTCGAGGATCGTTTGGAACAGCTCCATGGCGCTCACCCCCGCCGCAGCCGGTAGCGCGTCAGCAGCCCGGCGACCAGCATGCAGAGCAGGCTGGTGGCGACGAGCACGTCGGCGATGTAGTTGGGCACCGGCATGGCGCGGCTCATGGCGTCGGCGCCGACGAAGATGCCGGCGATGAAGACCGCCGCCCCGACCACGCCCACCGGGTGAAGCTGCGCCAGCATGGCGACGACGATGCCGCTGTAGCCGAAGCCCGGTGACAGGTCGAGCGTCAGGTAGCCCTTGAGCCCGCAGACCTCGATCACCCCGGCCAGCCCGGCCAGCCCGCCGGACAGCAGGGCGGTGCGCAGCATGACGCGGGTCACCGGCATGCCGGCGAAGGCCGCGGCGCGCGGGTTGGCGCCGACCGCCCGGTTCTCGTAGCCCCAGATGGTCCGGGTGTCGATCAGCCAGAGCAGCGCCGACAGGCCCAACGCGACCAGCAGGCCGGTGTGCAGCCGCGTGCGCTCGACCAGCTTGGGCAGCTCGGCGGCTTCGACGACGGGGGCGGACTGCGGCCAGCCCATGCCCATGGGGTCCTTCAGTGCGCCTTCCAAAAGCATGGAGACGAGCAGCAGGACGATGAAGTTCAGCAGCAGCGTCGTCACCACCTCGTCCACGCCGAAGCGCACCTTCAGCACGGCGGGACCGAGCAGCGTGGCGCCCCCGGCGGCGGCCCCGGCGATCATCACGGTCGGCAGCAGCAGCCAAGCCGGTAGGTCCAGCATCCCGCCGCCCAGCACGACGGCGGCGAGCGCGCCCATGTAGAGCTGCCCCTCCGCGCCGATGTTCCACAGCTTGGCGCGGAAGGCCACGGCGGCGGCGAGGCCGGTGAGGATCAGCGGCGTGGCGCGGGTCAGCGTCTCGGTCAGGGCGAAGCGGGAGCCGGCGGCCCCCTCCAGCAGCAGGCCGTAGGCGCGCAGCACCGGCGCGCCGGTCCAGGCGACCAGCAGCGCGCAGAGCGCCAGCGCCGCCACCACCGCCGCCACGGGCGCCAGCAGGCGGGCGGCCAGCGGGGTATGCTCTCGCGGTTCAAGCCGCATCGACGATCTCCGGCAAAATCTCCCAATGCCCGGCCATCAGCAGGCCGAGCTGGCGGACCGACACGCGGCCGTGCGGCAGAACGGGGGTGAGGCGCCCGTGATAGGCGACGGTGATGCCGTCGGCCAGCGCCAGGATCTCGTCCAGATCCTCGGAGATCACCAGCACCCCGGCCCCGGCGGCGCGGGCCTCCAGCAGCCGCCCATGGACGTATGACACCGCGCCCACGTCGAGGCCGCGGGTCGGCTGGCTCGCCAGGATCAGGTCGGGACCGTGGGCCAGCGTGCGGCCCAGGATCAGCTTCTGCATATTGCCGCCGGACAGCAGCTGCGTGCGGGCGTCCGGCCCCGGGCAGCGCACGTCGAACGCTTCGATCACCTCCTCGGCGTAGGCGCGGGCGGCACTCCGGCGGATCAGGCCGAAGCGCTGGAAGGCGGGGTCGTGGTAGCGCTCGGCGATCAGGTTCTCCCAGACCGCCATGGCGCCGACGAGGCCCGCGGCGTGGCGGTCCTCCGGGATGCGGGCGACGCCGCGCCGGACCATCTCCGCCGGGTCGGCATTGCCAATGGCCTCGCCCTTCAGCGCCATGGTGCCGGAGTCGGGGTGGATCAGGCCGCTGACCAGCTCGGCCAGCGCGGTCTGCCCGTTGCCCGACACGCCGGCGATGCCGACGATCTGGCGGCGGTGCACGGTCAGGTCCACCGCGTCGAGCAGCGGGCGCCCGTGGCCGGAGGCGACGGTGACGCCGGACAGAGTCAGCACCGGTTCGCCCGGCTCCAGCGGGGTCGGGGTGGGCGGCTTCAGGGCGCGCCCGACCATCAGCTCGGCCAGCTCCTCGCGGTCGGTCTCGGCGGTCCTGCGGGTGGCGACGAGGCGCCCGCCGCGCAGCACGGCGACGGTGTCGCTGGCCGCGAAGACCTCGTTCATCTTGTGGCTGATGAAGACCACGGCCAGACCGTCGGCGGTCAGACGGCGCAGCGTGTCGAACAAGCTGGCCGATTCCTGCGGGGTCAGCACCGCGGTCGGCTCGTCCAGGATCAGGACGCGGGCGTCGCGGTAGAGCGCCTTCAGGATCTCGGCCCGCTGCCGCTCGCCCACCGACAGATCGCCGACCAGCGCGTCGGGCCGCACCTCCAGCCCGAAGCGGCGGGCGAGGTCAAGCAGCTTGGCCTTGGCGGCGGCGCGGTCGGAGCGCGGGCGCCACAGCGACTCCGTGCCCACGGCGATGTTGTCGAGCACCGACAGGTTGTCGGCGAGCGTGAAATGCTGGTGGACCATGCCGATCCCGGCGGCCAGCGCCGCTCGGGGGGAGCCGGGGGGAAGCGGCTGGCCGAACGCCTCGATGCTGCCCTCGTCGGCCACGTAATGGCCGAACAGGATGTTCATCAGGGTCGTCTTGCCGGCGCCGTTCTCGCCCAGCAGGGCCAGCACCTCGCCCTTGTGGAGCGTCAGCGAGATCGAATCGTTGGCGACGAGCGGCCCGAACCGCTTCGTGATGCCGGAGAGGCGGAGGACGATGGGGGGTGATGTCATGGATGTCCGCGGGGTGCCGGAAGGCAAGAAACATATTCCCTCTCCCCTCCGGGGAGAGGGTTAGGGTGAGGGGGTTGCGCATCTCGGCACGTCCGGCAAAAGCGCAACCCCCTCACCGGCCCTTCGGGCCACCCTCTCCCCGGAGGGGAGAGGGTTCGATGGCCTCCCTCCCCGGAGGGGAGAAGGAGTTAGGAAGTCACATCGTCGACTTGGGCTCGTTGTCGTTCACCTTCACGGTGAACTTGCCGTCGAGGATCTCCTGCTCGCGGGCCTTCACCTTGGCCACCACATCGGCGGGAACCTTGCCCTCGAAGGTGCCGAGCGGGGCGAGGCTGGAGCCCTTGTGGACCATCTGGCTGTAGGGGCCGTAATCCTCGGCCTTGTAGCTGCCGGCCTTCACCGCGGCGATGGCGCGGTCGACCGACGGCTCCATGTGCCAGAGCGCGCTGGCGACCACGGTCTCCGGATACTGCGGCTGGGTGTTGATGACGTTGCCGATGGCCAGGACCTTGCGCTCCTTGGCGGCGTCGGACACGCCGAAGCGCTCGGCGTACATCACGTCGGCGCCGCGGTCGATCATCGCGAAGGCGGCCTCCTTGGCCTTCGGCGGGTCGAACCAGGAGCCGATGAAGCTGACCATGAACTTCACGTTCGGGTTCACCTCCTTGGCGCCCTCCATGAAGGCGTTCATCAGGCGGTTCACCTCCGGGATCGGGTAGCCGCCGACCATGCCGATGACGTTCGACTTGGACACCGCACCCGCGATCATGCCGGTCAGATAGGCCGGCTCCTGGATGTAGTTGTCGAAGACCGAGAAGTTCGGCTCCTGCGGCTTGAAGCTGGAGCCCATGACGAAGGCGGTCTTGGGATAGTCCTTCGCGACCGCGCGGGCCGCGCGCTCGACGCCGAAGACCTCGCCGAAGACGAGCTGCTGGCCGCCTTCGGCGTACTGGCGCATCACGCGCTCATAGTCGGTGTTGGCGACCGACTCGGCCCAGACATACTCGATCTCGCCGCGGGCCTCGGCGGCCTTCAGGGCGGTGTGGATGCGGCTGACCCACTGCTGCTCGATCGGCACCGTGTAGATGCCGGCGACCTTGACCTTCGACTGGGCCCAGGCGGGCAGAGCCATCGCCGCGATGGCGGCGGCCGCCGCACCGCACAGGACGGCGCGCCGCGCCACGCCGAATACGTTCCCCCTAATCACATTCCCCATGAAAACCCCCTCCGTCTGCTTTGCTGTTTCAGCTCAGAAATGCAGCAGAGGCGTTGCAACGGCAATGCCATTCCGTGCGCGTCAGCCCTGCTGCGGCTCTCACGGGTCGGCAGGGTGGCATGTGACCAAAAGGGCGGCAACGATTCTCAGCGGGTGCCGTAAAGCCGGTCGCCCGCGTCGCCCAGGCCGGGCAGGATGTAGCCGTTCTCGTCCAGCCGCTCGTCCACCGCGGCGGTGAAGACCGGCACGTCGGGGTGCGCGTCGTGGAAGGTGCGCAGGCCCTCCGGGGCGGCCACCAGGACGGCCAGCTTGATCGAGGCCGCACCCGCGTCCTTCAGCCGGTGCACCGCTGCGACGGCCGTGTGGCCGGTGGCGAGCATGGGATCGACCAGGATGACCAGCCGTTCTTCGATGTCCTCCGGCACCTTGAAGAAATACTCGACGGGGGTCAGCGTCTCCTGGTCGCGGTAGAGGCCGATGTGCCCGATGCGGGCCGACGGCAGCAGCGTGCGCATGCCGTCGAGCAGCCCTTGCCCGGCCCGCAGGATGGAGACGAGGCACAGTTTCTTGCCGGTCAGCAGCGGCGCGTCGAAGGTTGCCAGCGGCGTCTCCACCGGGCGGTCCTCCAGGGGAAGGTCGCGCGTCAGCTCATAGCCCATCAGCTGCGACACCTCCCGCATCACCTCGTGGAACCGGGCGGTGGGGGTCTCCCGCCGCCGCAGAAGGGTCAGCTTGTGCTGGACCAGAGGGTGGTCGATGACGGTGAGTGTCGGAATGGGCATGGGAGACCCTGCGGGTGGTTGGCGTCACATCAGAAGACGGTTCCGTCGCTGCGGATGCGGATCGGCGGGCCGCCGCCGGGGCGGCGTTCGCGGGCGATCCGGCGTCCGGCGGTCCAGGTCCCGCCCTGGAGAACCTTGGCGAGCGGGAAGCTCTCCGCGGGCACGCCCAGCCGGGCGCGCACGTCGTCGGCGAGACGGTCGAGCAGGGCCACGGTCAGGGCGCGCCACTCCACCACCGCCTCGTCCCCCACCTCCAGCGCGTCGGTGAGGAGGCGTGGGTCCTTCGGCACCAGAACGCCGCTGTCCACCAGAAGCCCGCCGTTGCGGTATTCCGGCAGGCCGGTCAGCCGGTCCAGGCCGGTGACGGCGATGCCCGCTCCCTCCAGCGGCTCGACCAGAGAGTAGCTGAGCCATTGCGACAGCTTGTGGAAGGGGACGATGCCGACCGCCGAATGGGTCCAGCTGTCGCCCAGATTGACACCACCGCGCTCGATCCGGCCCGGCCAGATCGGCCCCAGCCCGCGCAGCACCGCGTCGAGGATGGCGGAGGCGGGAAGTGTCCCGTCCACGTCCTGCGCCTTCAGCGCGTCGTAGAGGGTGCCGACCCGCCCCGGCGTGCCGAACAGGTCAGGCGCGGCGGTCAGCGCGCTTCCCAGACGGCGCAGCAGGGCGGCGCGCCCCTCCAATCCGACCAGCGGGTTGTCCGGCCCGGCTTGGAAGCCACGGGCGAGCGCCGTCTCGGTCATGGCGGACAGGGCCGCCGCGTCGGCGCGCAGAGGGGCGTGGACTGGATCGTCGGCAAAGCCGCCGGAGCGGAACAGGTCGAAGCTGGCGATGGCCAACCCTTCGGAGCGGGCCAGCTCCACCCCCGCGGCGTCGCGGTAGCGCCAACGGTCGCCCGCCCCTGCGTCGAGCAGAACGCTGGTCACCGCGAGGTCGAAGCGGATGCGCGCGATCTCGTCGGCGTCCACCGTCAGCCCGGCGGCAAGCGTTGCCCAGCGGTCCTCGCCTGCCACCACGAGATGCCGCCAGCGGCTGTGGTAGGGAACGTCGAGGTCCGGATAGGACTCCCGCGTCACCGCGGCGACCAAGGCGGCCGCCTCTTCCATCCGCTCTGGGCGAAACGCGAAATGGGCGAGGTCGCCGCACTCGGCCTTTGCCAGGATCGCGTGGGCGCGCTGGCGCACCGCGTCGGCGGAGAGCAGCCACCCCACATCATCGTCACTGACGGCGCTCAATCGGTCAGCCCCCGGCCCTTGGCGACGGTCAACTCCTCCGCGGTCGGCACGGCGGGGGTGAAGTAGCCGGCGGCCTTCTTGGCGTCCATCTCCACCTTGGCGTCGTCGGGGATCAGCTCCTCGGGGATCGGGATCTGCTCGACGATCTCGATCCCGGCGCGGCGGATGGCGTCGGACTTCATGTTGCTCATCGACACCATGCGGTCGATGCGGGTGACGCCCAGCCAGTGGAAGACGTCGGGCATCAGCTCCTGGAAGCGCATGTCCTGGACGCCGGCCACACACTCCGTCCGCTCGAAATAGGCCTCCGCCCGGTCGCCGCCGGGCTGGCGCTTGCGCGCGTTGTAGACCAGGAACTTGGTCACCTCGCCCAGCGCGCGCCCTTCCTTGCGGTTGTAGATGACCAGTCCGGCGCCGTTCTCCTGCGCGGTACGGATGCACTCCTCGACGCCGTGGGTCAGGTAGGGCCGGCAGGTGCAGATGTCGGAGCCGAAGACGTCCGAGCCGTTGCACTCGTCATGGACCCGGCAGGCGACCTTGCGCGCCGGGTCGGTCAGCGCCGCCACGTCGCCCAGGATGTAGATGGTCAGCCCGTTGATCGGCGGCAGGAAGACCTTCAGGTCGGGGCGGGTCACCAGCTCCGGGAACATGCTGCCGGTGTGCTCGAACAGGCCGCGGCGCAGAGCGCTTTCGGTGATGCCGAAGCGCTTGGCGATGCCGGGGAGGAACCACACCGGTTCGATGGCGACCTTGGTCACGCGGGCGTCGCCGCTGGGCAGCAGGATCTGGCCGTCCGCCGCCAGCCGCCCGGCCCGCATGGCATCCACCAGCTCCGGCATCTTGATGCGGGCCTTGGTCACGGCGATGGTCGGCCGCACGTCCACGCCGCGCGCGAGATGCTCGCCGAAGGCCTCGCTGACCATGTGGCCGAAGGGGTCGATGGAGACGATCTTCTCCGGGTCGCTCCATTGCGGGTGCGGGCCGATGGGCTCCGCCGGGGCGGTGTTGGTCAGGTCCGGCACGTGATAGGCGCTGAGCTGCCCCGCCGCGACGGCGAGCGCCCGGTAGACGGCGTAGCTGCCGGCGTGGGCGCCGATGGCGTTGCGCTGCGCCGGGTCGGAGAGGGAGGCGACGACCGGACCGCGCTCCGCGGCGGTGGGGGCGCCCCAGTGGACCGGGGTGTAGCGCGGCTTGGCGCCGCCGGTCGGGTGCGAGGCGAGAACGATGTGACGTTGCGGCTGGTTGCGGCGGCTTTCCATACGGACGCTCCCGATGCCATTCACCATGCGACAGTGTGACACAGTTTCGGCGCCTGCGAACACCAAATCGAATGGCGGCAACCTCTGACGTTCGTTCGGTTTTCGACCCGCCATTTCCGCCGGGGGGCACCCCTTTCGGGGAATAAGGGGTGCCCGAAATTTGTCCCAGCGCGGATGGTTGGAGCCAGAGCTTAGGCGCACGATCTGCTGTTAGGATCGGGTCAACCGATCGCAGAAAAAGGATGCAGGGAATGTCCGTCCACTCAGGCGCGGGCCATTCAGGCAATGGTGGTTTCGGCAAGCGTAGTTGGGGGGTGGCGCTGGGAAGCTTGGTGCTGACCGTCGCGCTGGCCGCTCCGGCCATGGCCGATGACCACAAGCATTGGCGCAAGCATAAGCACAAGCATCACCACCGCGGCCATGGCCCTGTGGTGATCTATGAGCCGCCCCCGCCGGTCGTGGTGATGCGCCGTCCGCCGCCGGTCTACTACGCCCCGGCCCCGCGCGTGGTCTACGCACCGCCGCCTCCGCCGGTCTATTACGCGCCCGCCCCGGGCCTCAGCGTCCAGATGAACATCCCGCTGCGCTGAGTCCGCCGTCCTGCGGAAGGCGGCCCGCGACCGGGCGCGCCTTCACCGCAGGGCTTTCACTGGAGGATCGTCACCGCAGGACGCGGCACGGATCCACGATCAGCATGTCCACCGGCTCGTCCTCGCCCTTGGCGGGCATGTCCTCGTGCTTGGGGATCAGCAGGCAGCGCCCGTCCTGAAGCAGGACGGCCTTGACCCGGAACCACATCGTCTTCGGGTTGCTGCCGAAGGTGATTTCAAACGAATCGCCCGCCGCGATGCGAGCGGGCACCGGCACGTTGCCGTACTCACGGCAGGTGTGGGTGAACACCCAGTTGCGGCACAGCTTGAAGGTGGCCGACCCGTTGGTGGTCACCAGCGACACGCTCTGCCCAACGGCGGGAGCCTGTGCCGCCTGAACCGGTGCGCCGGCAAGCGTGGTTGCCAAAGCCGCCGTGCAAAGCACCGCCACCATCCTCATGCCCGTCATCATCCACCATCCGTCGTGGCGCACAGTGTAGCACGCGCGGCCTCGCCCACGGGTTGACACTTCGGAAGGGCGGACTCCGCGCCGGCTCGCACCACGCTGTCCATACCGGGACGATGGGGGCATCCCGGATGTGAACCGGTTGGCCTCCCGCCTGTGACCAGACTGGGGCACGGGCGCCGAACGGTCCTGCGCGATGGCGGCGGCGGTGTTCCCGGCGCGTCCCCGGCAAACCCAGGGCTGGCCTGCTGTTGCGCCGCCGCATCAGGCAATGCCTGCGGCCAGCCGCTCCTATTTGCCACAAATAGTTAATTCATTTTAAAGGAATTGTTAGTATCTCGTTAACCAACTGAAGTCACGGTCTGGCCATCGAAACCGCAATGGAATAGACAAATGGCGACGACCTCCACTGGTTTGACCAAGTCCAAAATCGTCGTAAACGCCTATGGCACCTCTTCAGACGCTGTGAATCCTCACTTTCGTCTGATGATCGACGGCAAGGATGTTGGTCAGGCGTCGGTGGGCTCGGCCGAGCCGAAAGCCTATACATTCGACGTTGACGTTTCCTCTGGCCAGGCACATAAAGTCCAGGTTGTTTATGACAACGACGATGTGAACGCCGGGTCGAACCGCGACCTGGGCATCACGTCCATCGTCATCAACGGCCACATGCTGAGCCCGACCGACGCGAGCTACGAGCGGCACGACGATGCCGGCGGGACCATGGCCGGCCAGGAAGGCCTGTGGTGGAACGGTGCGCTGAGCTTCTCCACCCCGGCGTCGCTCTACGGTGCCACGCCCGACACGGCCACTTCCGGCAGCACCCCCGCCGCGCCGGAGGCCGGCAGCGTAGCCACGGGCGGCAGCGACGCCTCCGCCGCCACCGGCTCCTCGACCATCACGATCAACGCTCGCGGCGCCGCCGCGGCGGGCCAGAACGCGCACTTCACGGTGCTGGCGGACGGCAAGACGATCGGCGAGGGCACGGCCGGCACGGAGTCGAAGGACTTCTCCTTCAAGACCGATCTGGCCGCCGACCAGGCGCACAAGATCCAGGTCCAGTACGACAACGACGCCACGGTGAATGGCCAGGACCGCAACCTGCATGTCGGCAGCGTGACCATCAACGGCCACGAATACGCCCCGACCGACTCCGCGGTCAGCTACGACAAGGGCGCGTTCGACGGCAAGGACGTCATCAAGGGGCAGGCCGACCTGTGGTGGAACGGCACGCTGGTGGTCGAGGCCGACAAGGGCCTGTTCACCGCCGAGTCCGCCTCCGCGCCCTCCACGGGCCCGAGCACGACTCCGACCACGCCGACCGCCCCGGTGACCACCCCCTCCACCGACAGCGGCGCCGGGTCAAGCAACGGCTACCTGCACACCGATGGCAGCCAGATCGTCGACAGCGCCGGCAACAACGTGAAGCTGACCGGCGTCAACTGGTTCGGCGCGGAGGGTTATGCCTTCGCCCCGCAGGGCTTGTGGCAGGACAGCTACAAGAACATCATGAACCAGATGCAGGACCAGGGGTTCAACACCATCCGCCTGCCCTGGTCGGACGCCATGCTCGATAACGGCCGCATGCCCACGGGCATCGACTATTCGAAGAATCCGGAGCTTCAGGGCAAGACCAGCCTCGAGGTGTTCGACAAGATCATCGAGTACGCCGATCAGACCGGCATGAAGATCATCCTCGACCATCACCGCTCCGGCGACGGCGCGTCGGCCAACGAGAACGGGCTCTGGTACACCAGCCAGTATCCGGAATCGAAGATGATCGAAAACTGGAAGATGCTGGCCCAGCGCTACGCCGACAACCCGTCGGTCGTCGCCGCCGACCTGCACAACGAGCCGCACGGCCAGGCCACCTGGGGCGACGGCAACCAGGCCACCGACTGGAAGGCCGCGGCGGAGCGCATCGGCAACGCCGTCCAATCGGTCAACCCGAACTGGCTGCTGATCGTCGAGGGCGTCGAGAACTCGTCCGAGGGCACCTACTGGTGGGGCGGCAACCTGGACGGCGTGAAGACCGACCCGGTCGACTTCAACATCGACAACAAGCTGGTCTATTCCGTCCACGACTACCCGCCGTCAATGGCCGGCTTCGGCTGGTTCAACGACCCCAGCTATCCGAACAACATGAAGGACATCTGGACGGACGCCTGGGGCTGGATCGTCCAGAAGGACATCGCGCCGGTTCTGGTCGGCGAGTTCGGCACCAAGCTGGAGACCAGCCAGGACAAGCAATGGCTCGACGCCATGGTCAAGTACATGGACGGCGACTACAACGGCGACGGCAAGTCCGACCTGGCGGCGGGCGATCAGGGCGTCAGCTTCACCTATTGGGCCTGGAGCCCCGGCTCGGGCGACACCGGCGGCATCATGACCGACGACTGGGCAGTGAACACGGCGAAGATGCACGCCATCGAGCCGGCCCTGTTCGACGGCACCATCGCCTGATCGCACACGTGGTCCGTTGAGGAATTGCCCGGCATCGGAGGATCTCCGGCGCCGGGCTTCTCCCGTTTGCCGGCGCCGCCGTTACGCCGAGGCCGCTCCGCGTGGGCGGAACAGCGCTTCCGCCTCGGCCCGCGGGTCGCGGAAGAGGCTGGCCGGTTGTCCCGGACGGCCGCCGCCGGCCAGGATGGCGACCGTCTCGGCCAGCCACAGATAGGGCCCGCTGCGCCCGGCTTCGGGAAGGCGGGACAGGTCGCGCAGGTAATTGCCGACCGCCTGGGTCAGCGCCTGCTCGCCCGTGGCGCCCTGCACCCGTCCGGCGGCGGCGGCGAAGCGGCGGCGTTCCTCCGCGTCCGTCTTCACCCGTTCCTCCACGGCCTTCAGAAGCGCCGCCCGGGTGCGGGGACCGTTCAGCAGGTTCAGAGCCATCACGACGGGATCGACCGGCCTCGCGGGGCGCGAAGCGGAGTCCCCCACCGTACGCCGCGGCTCGGCCCCGCGGCGCGTCGAATGTCCGTTCTGCATGGAATGTTTGGCTTTCTTTCCCCGGAAGGGCCGAGCAGCCCTTCAGATGGTGTAGGTTCCCTCGAACAGGTCGCCGAGCGCGAGGCGCATCAGGGACCGGGTCCGGGTGACGCGCCGATGCTCGTCGCGCGCGGTGACCATATGACAACGCCGGCACAGCCATCGCCGTTCCATCGCGTTCTCGGCCATCGCCTTCTCGGCGGACCGTTCGATCGCCGCGGCGCGACGGTATTGTCCGACGATGCTGCGCGAGGTCCGGACCCCGGCATACTCGACCACGTCCGGCCAGGGGGCCGGGTCGCCTGCGTCGCTGAACCAGAGTCCGTCGGGCGACAGCCAGCGGCCGTCCGGCAGGCAGCGCAACGTATGGCCGTGCGGACGCCCGCAATGCTCGCACCGCGGAGCGGCCGGGCTGGGGGCGATGGAACGGTCCTGATGTTCGGCGGGACGGTCGATGAGGCGGGCCATTCTGACCAGGGATGGTGGCTGCGAACAAAACCAAAACCGAATCTAGCGCATCGCACGGTCCGTGGGAATCCCCAACGATGGCCCGCCCGCGGTAATTCTTCGATCGCAGGTTATGACGAAAGCCGTGTGCATCGCCGCCTCGGCACCTTGTGCGGGACCCGGTCGCCGCTTTTGCAAGCCGGTGGGGCCGGAGGGAGCATTTTGCCTCTGGTTCCCGTGCGCCACTGCCTATACGCTGTCAGACAAATCGGAGCTATAGGTCATGGAAAAGGTAACAGTGCCGCAGAATTCGGCCGCGCCCGTCACCGGCAATTCCACCGGCGGTGGTGTGAAACAGCGCGTAGACTTCGAACTGAATGGCGTCCGCATCGTCGCTTTCCTGGACAGCGACCAGCCCACCCAGCCCGGCGGCATCATGTGGCCGCAGGTTGCCGAGTCCTACGCCGCGGAGCAGGGGATCGGCATGAGCGACGCCCGCTGGTACAGCGTGCAGCCCTACCGCTTCGCGAACGGGCGCCCCAACGTCAACGAATACCGCCCCAACGGCCAGACCTGGAAGTTCGAGACCAACCTGAACACGGCGG